>NZ_JAMXFD010000002.1:132217-318796 GCF_025370875.1 Laspinema palackyanum D2c | reverse complement strand
AACGACTGAAGTCGTTACTACGAACAATTAAAAACGACTGAAGTCGTTACTACGAACAATTAAAAACGACTGAAGTCGTTACTACGAACAATTAAAAACGACTGGGTTTGGCTTAACAATTCTTTACAGCCGCGCCTAAAAAAAATAGGCATCGGGGCTTGTGTTGTTGCACCCGATGCCGTATTATGTGATAATGGGAAGCTTGACTCTTATAAAAAAAGTGATTATATATCCATTATAACATAATATATCAAAACCCCGAAAAAAACGCAACCCCTGAAGGAAAAAAAATGTGCCGGGGTGATAGTGAACTTAACCATTAAAGATAACCATGTTCGGCCAGAAAAGAGGGAGAAATCGGGTCAAAACCGGAAAGGGAGGGAATGGCCTCATCAGAGGGGTTTTCCTCAATGGGAGAAGCGAAACGGGACCGGATGAATTTACCAACATATTTGCCTAAAATATCGGCTTCTAGGTTAACCCAGTGACCGAGTTGGAGATGGCGCAGGTTGGTTTCGGCATAGCTGTGGGGAATGACCGCAGCGGTAAAGTAAGTGCCTTTTTCATCACAGTCAGCGATGGTGAGACTGATGCCATTGACTGCAATGCTGCCTTTGGGAACGATATAGGGGGCAATTTGGCGCTGCCATAGCAGTTGGGAAGCGGGGGGTGCCGTGAAGGTCATTTCCCAGGAACTGGCGGTTTGGAGGGACTGTTGCAGACAGCCGATCGCATCCACATGACCTGTAACAAAATGACCGCCTAATTTGCTGCCGACGCGCAGAGAGGTTTCGAGATTGACGTAGGTATGGGAGACCCTGCCGAGGGTGGTGCGATCGAGGGTTTCCGGGGAGGCGATCGCCACAAAACCTCGGGGCAAAATCTCGACGACGGTTAAACAAACCCCATCAACGGCGACGCTATCCCCTAATGCTAAATCCGTGAGCACCGTTTCCGCGCCGGAATGACAGGAAATTTTGAGATTTTCTGTCCCAGTCGCCTCAATCGTGCCTAATCCCTGAATTAATCCGGTAAACATGGCGTTTTCCTTGAAATTGCATAAATTCTCGACAGTTCGTTACTATTTTTGCCAATCCCCTGTCAAAATTTTTATTAAATTCCTGGCAAAAGAGGGATCTAAGCGGCCAAAGAAGAAGGCATACTGGAATTTATCAAGCTAAAAAAAGCACAGTGGCCGAGCAGAGGTAGGGACCATGCGACTGCACTTCGGGTTGAACCTAACCGTTTTGCCTTAACGTTATAGTGAAACATGGACCTGTCTGAAACCGGAGAACGAGACTTACAAAAGAAGTGTCGAGTTCATTATCCCCCATAGCGTGTTCTTAAAGAGGCCGAGCCGATGATTGAGATGAAAGTCGCTGGAATTGCATTAGATGCAGCAACAAGGAGTCCGATAGTGCTCCTCAGAGACGCCGGAGATCGACGAGCTCTGCCGATCTATATAGGCCAAGACCAAGCTAGGTCAATTATTAGCGCCCTCGAAAGCCAAAAACCGCCTAGGCCTTTGACCCATGATCTCATGGTAAATATCCTAGAAGAATATGAGCTTAGTTTAGACCGGATTATTATTCATGCTTTACAAGACAATACGTTCTATGCAGTCCTGAAGCTTCGTCACGGAGAAGTGATTAAGGAAATTGATGCCCGTCCTTCCGATGCGATCGCCTTAGCACTACGGACCAACAGCCCGATTTGGGTGATGGAAGAAGTCGTGGCGGATGCCTCGATTCCCGTGGATCGAGAAGCAGATGAAGCAGAACGGCAAGCGTTCCGTGACTTTGTTTCTAACATTAGCCCGGAAGATTTCATTCAGCGTAAAGAATTTGGTCCGGGTAGTGGAGAAGTGCAAGAATCGTAGAGCGTTTCAGGGGATGCGGAAGCAAGGGGAATCAAGAATTTAGAATCAAGAGAAACCCTAGAATCTGGGCATTCTAATTCCTCAATTCCCGGCCTTCCTCCCTGGAACGAAATCTGAGGAAAAAAGGTAAATCGTGGATTACCGCCGATTTGGAAAAACCAATCTATCTCTGTCTATTTTTTCCCTGGGAACGATGCGATATTTGGCGTCCCCAGAAAATGCGATCGCCACAGTCAAAGCAGCGGTGAAACGGGGAATCAACCATCTGGAAACCGCCCGAGGATATGGCAACAGTGAAGAATATCTCGGAATCGCTCTGATGGAATTGTTGCAGGGAAACTCTCCGGTTCAGCGAGGACAATTGTACATCACCACTAAACTCCCTCCGTCAGGGAAGGCGGAAGAAGTGGAACGGTGCATTGATGAATCATTAGACCGGCTCAAGGTGAATTATTTGGATGGGTTAACCATTCATGGAATCAATACCCGCCAACATTTAGAGTGGGTGTTGGACTCTCAGGGAGGAATGCAGGGGATTAACCAAGCTTTGAGGGATGGTCGAGTTCGACATCTCGGATTTTCTACTCATGGCAGCTTAGATTTAATTTTAGAGACTATTAACACCGATTTATTTGAATTTATTAATCTACATTACTACTATTTCTTCCAGCGCAATGCTGCCGCAGTCGCCTTAGCGCATCAAAAAGATTTAGGCATTTTTATTATTTCTCCGGCGGACAAAGGGGGAAAACTTCATACCCCACCAGAGCAACTTTCCCAACTCTGTCATCCCTTAACTCCCCTAGAATTTAACTATCAGTTTTTGTTAAGTGACCCGCGCATTACCACCTTAAGTTTTGGGGCCGCCAACCCAGAAGAACTCACCCTGCTCGATCGCCTGTCCTTTCTCCAGAACCCGATAGACCAAAACGACAGCACAGCTATTCCCATCCCACAAGACACCATCAACCGCTTAGAAACCCATGCCACCCAGGTTTTAGGTTCAGATCAATGCAGTCAATGTTATGCCTGTTTGCCTTGTCCGGAAGCTATTAATATTCCCGAAATCTTACGATTAAGAAATCTTGCCGTTGCTTACTCCATGACCGACTATGGTCAATACCGATATTCCATGTTTGAAAATGCCGGACATTGGTTTCCCGGCATGAAAGGAAATCGCTGTACCGACTGCGGAGATTGTTTACCCCGATGTCCAGAACAACTGAATATCCCAGCACTCTTAGAAGATACGCACGATCGCCTCAAGGGTAAATCCGGTCGGCGGTTATGGGGGTAATCCGATTGAGATTATTTAACCGATAGACCAGAACCCGGGTTTCTCGCACCAATTGGCTGAAAAAAAGCCAAAACTTTGTGAAGAAACCCGGTTTCTAACCGTTACGGTTTCGACAGACTAGCAGGGATTTTAAATAAAAAAAATATGCCAACAGAACGCGATAAAATTTATCTAACTGAGCAATTGCAGGGGAGTAGTCCACTCGCGTTGCCTGGAATTGTTCTCTATTTACTCCTACTCGGGTTAATTCCACTTTGGGCGAGAGTCGGATTGACTCAAACTTCCGCGCCAGCATTAGAAGCAGTAGAGGACCTGGTACCACCGGACGATCGCAAACTCCCGGCTTTAGAACTCCAACAGATGCCTCCGGAAAAACCCCCATTACAGTTCCTAACCATCCCACCGGAAATCGATCCCGCCGAATTTAATATCACCACGAATTACACGATTTCTCAAACTGGGGTGACGGTTCCTTCTTTATGGTGGGTTAACGAACAGTTTGGGTATAGACTGGTCGAGAACTGGTTAGCCTACCCCCGGAATGGAGAGGATACAGGCACGGTGGATCTGATTGTCAACCGTCAAAGCTGGAGTTTGTTGGATTACCTGCAACGCTATGAGTTTTTGAATCATTTCGGGCAAGTAGCGAAGGATTACGGGTACAACATCCGGGTGTTTACTCGTCAGCAACGACTGTTAGGGACTTATACCTGTACCTCAGAACCAGTCGCCTGCAATTTGTGGCTGGATTCCCAGGTATTAGATAGCCAAGCGCCGTAAAACTGGGGCCATTCCAACCCTTAACTCAGCCGGATTTCTCGCCAGAGGGCCTGATATGTTTCCGCAATCTCGGGGGTGAGGGGTTCGATAAATTCGCTATTGGCGATCGCCTCGGCAGTGGGTAAGAGTATCCCATCAGTTTGCAAGGCGTTGGGTAACTCTCCTCGGTCCCGATTCAACAACATGGGAGAGGCAGCTTTACTCAATTGAGAAAGTTGAACCACCATTTCCGGGCTCCAGCAAAAATTGATCCATTGGTTTGCCAAAGCAGAAGCGGGGGGTGGTGTTTCTGTGTTCACTGGATTGGGTCCTGCCGGTCGGACCCACAATTCTGACCATAACGCTGTTCCCGAGGGAGGAACCACGGCGCGAATTTTAGGATTGCGCTGCATGGTTGCCAGGATATCGGTGGACCATCCCACAGCGACCCAAGTATCTCCAAGCACTAAGGGTTGGAGATAGGTATCGGAACTATAGAGTCTAGCTTGGCGATGGAGTGCGAGGAGTTTGTCTTTGAGTTCGGGAATATCATCGAGGCGATCGCGATTGTAGGAGTGACCGAGGGTTTTGAGGGTTAACCCAATCACTTCCCGGGGACTGTCCAGCAATGAGAGGCGATCGCGCAGTTCCGGACGCCACAAATCACTCCAATCTTGGGGTGTCCAGCCTAAATCGCTGAATTTATCCGCCCGATAGGCAATCACCGTGGTTCCCCAACGATAGGGTGCGCCCCAAACCTGACCCTCGGGGTCCAGTTTTCCTTCAGCATTTCGTCGGACCAAAGTTTGCCATTGGGAGGGGAGGTTGTCCCATTGTTCTAGGGTGGTGGGGTCCAGGGGGAGAATCAGTTCTTGGGCGATCGCCCGTTCTAACCAGTAATTTCCTAACGTCACCAAATCTGCCAAGTTAGAGGGTCCAGCATCTTGATTCCTCCCCGGCAGATTCCATCGGCGACCCGAGTTATTGGATGGGGGTTTTTTCCACTGTTGCAGGAGTCGAAACAACTCGTCTAACTGTGCCGCAGGGGAAAAGTTTAAAACCGCCCGGTTGTCCAGTTGCTTGCGGAATTCCCCCATTGCTTGGGCGGGAATGGAACTTTTCAACAGCAGAATTTTGAGAGTTTGGCGATCAACAGTCCCACATCCGCTCAACACTTGAGCAAGGGCGAGGGTACTGAGGCTCATTAAAAAAGATCTTCGATTCACGCGCTTAATAATAGGATTTTGTTTAATCACACTCGTCCCTAGGGGAAACGGGATGACTTTCATCTGAGGGAAGGGCTAGAAATTAAACTCTTCCCGTTTCCCGATGCTTTCCTATTTTAGCGGTCAAATCCTATTCTTCGATACGCTTTTCTAAATACTGACCGATGGTTTGTTGTTCTCCGGCGCGAGAGATGATGGTTTGGCGGGTCCGGTAGCGATCGCCAATCAGTTTTAATTCTTCCTCAAAAACCGAGCCATTATATTCGGTTTTCAGGCACAAAGTTTGAGGATTGGCAAAGTAAAAGGTCGCTTGTACCGGGTCCCGAGTTAAAAAGCCGCTGTCCCGATAGAGGATATTTTCTCTCGCGCCAAACAGGGTACTCCCGGCAGATTTCTTTTTGCCGGAAACCGACTCTCTACTTTCCCAGGAGACTTCACTGCCACAGGTGAGGGCATTCTGTTCCGGCAGTTGATGGCGTTTTGCCAGTTCTATCAGTTCTGGACAGCCTGGTTCTAAAAACCGCACCGTAATTATGCTCACCATTTCCTGGGTGTTCCCCTCGGGTAAGGTATAGTAGCGGCGATCGGAATGCCATCGGCCCTCGGATTTTTGGAAAAAATCCGCAATCAGCGATTTCCGGGTCGATTGGGCTAAGTTGATTGAAGTCATCAGCGTTCTTACCTCCTCCGGTTAGGGATTGATAGCCTATCAATCTGACCCGGAAAGTTGTTGTCAATTTTGTTACTTTTCTTAAGATATCTTCACAATTGGGGGAGTGCCATCCAACCGGGGATGGATTTTCCATCGGGGAGAGATTAAAAATAAAACTGCCCTTAGTCCCTTAGCGACCCGCTAACCGGATGGGCGGTTTTCAAGGGGCAAGGGTGAAATCAGAGGTGGTTACAGCAAGGTAACAAAACCTATATTTTCATCGAGTTTTGAGGCAAATATCTTTAAACCTTAAATAATCTAAAAAGAATTCCTATTTTGGGCCAAACCGTATCTAAGATTGAGGAGAAAAAAGCAACCCTAAAAATCGGGGTCTAAAGATGGAATCATTAGAACACCAGGTGTATGTCTTAAACCATAAAGTCAATGACTTGTATCAAACCCTCGAACAGCTTAATAGAAAAATCTCTCTGTGTTTGGGACAGCAGAGTTTGAACGTTCCCCCCCCGCCCAGTGAGTCCCCGGAAGCCCTCCTGAGAAAGCGGTATGCTTACGCGATCGGGAATTTGGTCTCAACGACCTTAGAAGAGTCGGAAGAGTTGGAGCATAAAGATGTACTCAAGGAGAAAAATGAGCGCCATCAACCGGAGAAACCCGTTCAAAATAATATTGACTCGGAATTAAGCCCAGAAATTCAAATCCGGCGATTGACGGCACAATTAACCGCTGCCTACCACCGGATAGCGGAGTTAGAAGAACAGTTGATGGCGAAAAGAGTGCACTCTTAGAGGGCAACTAGAGGCAAACCGTTAAAGACTCAGGCGAGCATACCGCAGGGTGAGCGCTTCAATGGCTTGTAAGAGTTGAGATTGATTCCAGTTTTGGTAAAGATGTGCAGCGATCGCGCAACCTCCGGCACCGACTCCTTCCTTGACGAATCCGCGCTCATAGGCACAAAGTTGAGGATAACGAGAATCGGCAAAACTGAGTTGAGTTGCCAATAAAGGGACAGGACCGACGGCTGTAGCCAGTCCCACGGTGTCTCCAGTCGGGTCTTCAGCAACCCAGCGGGTGGTTCCGACCACGATGCGATCGCTATTCCAGGGGAGGGCATGATAAGAAGCCACTGCCCGAATTAAAGCATAGACCGCCAGCATTTGCGTCCCACCGGCCAACAGGACACCACAGACACGACTGGCGGCGATCGCCATGCCTGCGGCTACTGCTTGCATCGGGTCTCCCACCGCTGCGATCGCCATCAAAGGGTCTAAATTATAGCCCGTGATTCCCCCAGAAACCGGCTTCAACTCGGTGCGATGCCGATGCGCTTCTGCCAAACCCGCCTGTACCAAGGCCAACTTTTGCTGATGATTGCACAGGGGATGAGAACTATTCACCTTCCCGTTGGCATCAATTCCTAAATCCATCAACACCGAGAGGGCCGTGGTGGTGCCGCCAACGACACATTCGGCAACAATCAAATACCCCTCTGGATGCGCCTGGGCGAGTTTCTGGCCCCAATGGAGTCCCGCTGCAAATAACCGTTGCACCGTTGAGAGTTCCAACGCCTTGCCGGTACTCAGACAGATTGCGGGAGTTCCCCCCAGGTCCACCGCTGGGACCGCTGGGGGGTGGGGTAAACCCGCATTAAAGACCGTCAGGGGAATGTTTTGGGCTTCTAGGACAGCGCGAGAAATCAGGACCGGCGAGGCTCCTGCTTGGAGAGGGGGGAGGGGATATTGGGGATGGGGACGGGGACCGGAGTAGAGAAATTCTGCATCAGCGATCGCCGTGTATTGGCGATCGTGTGGGGTTGCACCGGCAGCGGAAATCCCGGGAATTAAACCCGTTTCAGTAAAGCCGAGAATGCAGGCCAAGTGGGGTTGCTGTCCGCGATAGCGATCGAGCCACTGTTGTCCCTGTTCAAGCTGAGTGTAAATTCGGATCACGAGAGGCTGAGGGGGGAAGACTTCAGGGATGGGGTGGACTGTCAAGGTCGGGGATCAGGAGAGTCTCACCCTTGAGGGACTCTGTGGGGTTGGGTCGGCTTATTCTTCATCAAGTAAAACTTGTACCCAAGGCGGTGGGGGTGGAATGGGATTTCCGATTTTTTCGAGGAGGAGAGAGGCGGCTAAATGTACCGCAAACAGGTAGATGAGATTCTGAACCCAGACTAAAATTGCGGCTAAGGCTTGAATGACATATAGACTCGGCTGAACGAGCAATCCCATCCTCAGAAAGAGCCAGTCGGCAAGCTCGGTAATTTGAATCGTCAGGTAAATCCAAAGGTCTTCCCCGACGAGAATTCCTAACAGCCAGAGGCGAAAGAAGAAGCCAAAAGCACCGAGGAGAGAGCCCAGAAGGATGGCAACTTCCCAACTGGCGCGACGCTTCCAGAGACATCCGAGCAAGACCCCCAGAAGACCAAACGGGACCACAAAGAGAATGCTGCGCGTGGGTCCCATGAGAACAGAGAGCAACAAACCGGAGACAACGGCACCCATCCAGGCGGCGCGATTCCCCCAGCGGAGGTAAACCAGGGCGATCGGGACCGGAAAAAAAATCCGCAGCACGGGACCGAGGGGAAAGTAATAATTGATCAGCCAAATCAAGCTGGCGGTACTGGCAAAAAAGGCGGTTTCGACCAGAATTAAGGCATTATTTGGGAGTCTGCCTGGGGCAACTGAGGAAGCCGAGGTGCTGCGAGGGACTGAGGATTCCCGAAGATCCTCCGTAAGGGAGTCGGGTACCCCAGAGGAATCGGGAGGACCTAGGGGTTCTGAATTGGGATTGGGATTAGGAGACGGGGAAGCGGAATTTGGGTTACTATCTGCAAAATCAACCATCAAATTGTGTCCAATCAGTTAACCGTTAACGATTTAGGGTGAAGCGTTAACGGTTGAATTTGGGTCTGGAGAATGGGGTCAAGACGGCGATCGCCCCTTAAATAAGTCCAGGGCGATCGCGCTTAAGGGTGCTAGACCATGAGACGTTCCAGGGCGTTGACATCTGGGATACAGAGGATCTCGCGATCGCGCTTAATCAAACCCTTCTTCTCTAGTTTACTCAATACCCGAGTGACCGTTTCCCGAGCTAATCCACTCAGACTGCTTAATTCCCGATGGGGTAAATTGGGAATTTCGATCCCTTCAGGAGATTGCTTTCCTTGTCCCTCGGCTAAAAATAAGATAATATCCGCCACCCGAGAGGTGCTATCGGATTCTCTCAACCGCAATCGCCGGTTGACTTGGCGCAGACGTCTTGCCATCAACTGAGCTAACCGAATTCCCGCTAAGGGTTCGGTATGAATTAACTGCACAAAATCCTGGGCAGGGAGATTGCCAATCGTGGTCGGGGCCAGGGTAATCACATCAGTAGAACGGGGCACTTCATCCAAGGCGGCCATTTCGCCAAAGATTTCACCAGAGCCTAAAATATTCAGAGTGACTTCCTTGCCATCGAGGTTATAGGTGCGAATTTTGACCCATCCCTCTAATAAAAAATAAACAGAACTTCCCCAGTCATTTTCCAACAAAATGACTTGATTCGGGGGATGGGTGCGGCTAACAATATGCGCCGTTGCCCGTTCTACAACGGAGTCCGGTAATCCATTAAAAAACGGAGTTGCGCGAATTAATTCTTCAACGTTGGGTACAGAATCGCGAGAGGTAAATCTTTCATCCATTAGGCCATCCTCTTATAAACGCGCCAGGGGTAAATCGATGTTTTTCCTAAATCGGGTTGTACTGAACCAAGAGATGACCGATTACATTCTTTTAGGGACTCTTTTAGGGACTTGCTACAGATAGACCAGACAGTTGGCATCGACTGGATACTGTCCGAAACAATATAAAGAAACAACATAAAACATAAACCAATTTGTACTTTTAGGAGTTTAGAAGTTTAGGGTTTGGCTGTTGTTGTCAATGGGCAAGGGAGGAAAACCTGCACCTTTTCCTACTGAAATTATGCGGAACCCTGGGATAAACCGCCACCGATGTTGCACTGAGAGTAGACAGGGTGTTTTGTCCCTCTAATTGATCGCCTCTGGCTCACTGGCCTATCCAAGGGTCTGATTCCTGAAGTCCTTGTGCCGGGGTAGGTGGGGTCCTCAATGGACGATCGGGGTTCGGAACTGTAAAAATCACAGGGCGATCGCCTTGTCTGTTCAGAGTAGTGTACTCACTACTTTAACTATATCTGGATTGGGGGCCTCTACTACAGGAATTTTCAGCGGTTTTCCGGGGTGCTCCGCCGCAGCTTCAGCTCCCACCCGCCTAGCGGACTCAGGAATGGCGAAGGTAGGCATCCCAAATTAGGAACCTCTGTTTTAAGACCCCCAAATACCCATCGAGCCAGACTCGACTAGAAACATCCTTTTTTAATAAGATCCCAGAAAACACTTAGCCATAATAACCTATTAGAGAGTCTGACCCCACAGACTCTTGATCAGATCCCTGGGGGGTCTGCTCTTTTACCCCCCATCGCCTTTAGGACTGATCCACCCCAACCCAGAAACCGGGTTTCTCCATCCCTATTTTTGCTCAAGCCCCGACCCTTTTCGTAGAAACGCGGTTTCTTCTGGTCAGTCGGGGGTTAGCCTGTCCCGGGGTCCAGTTTATCGGGGTATTTGTAATAAAATGGGCTTAGGGCATTCTGATAACAGGTGACAGGAATCTGGAAGTGTGTTTCGGACCGTTTCTTCGGGCTTCTATCCGGGATTAATTTGTCCCTCAACCCGGGATCGGCGATCGGCTAACCCCTGTTCAAGGGCGGTTGTGCCGATCGCCTCCGCCCAAAAATTAATTCAGCCGAAACCGTTGGCAATCAAGCCTCATGGTTTTCATCTTTGAGGATGCCTGTACAGTATTGGGAAAACCCACCGGGTTGATGACAAGATCTGGGCTTTTGAAAGCACCCAATCGGGGCCAAAAACCTGCTTTCTCCTCCCTGGGATCTCAAACTGTACCCAGGCTCTAGTCGCAACAACCCCACTGAGTCGCCCTTGCCTGGATTCGAGGCTCATCCATTGGAATCGTCCGAAAATGAATCAAAAAATTGCCTCGCCACAAGCTACGATACGTTAAAAGTACCAGTATTTTCGGGGCAACGGGGAAGTCTGTGCTGTTCTTATCGCCAGAGGTTCTATGGTGAGTTCTAATCGGGATCAACTACAAGCACTGATTGCAGACATTGATGGAATTCTGCGAAAAATGAACTCCCGCCTCGCGTGGTGGAGTTCGGGAGATACTCGTCGGGTTTTGGAGCGAGTTCGTCTCTATCTGGATTCCCAACTGGCTTCCGAGGGCAGCCGGGGAGTAGCGCTGAGTGCTATGCCGCCTTATGCGATCGCCCCAGGAGCCGTGAGTCAAGCGGCTGAAGCTCAAGCGGTTTTGCAAGCCCTGATGCAAGATTTGAGTGGGTTACGGACTAACCTGATGCAACCCTTACAGGAAGAAATCGCCACGTTACGACAAGAGCGATATTCCCTAATGGCAGAAGTCCGGGAGTTGGAGCAAAGACAACGGCATTACCAGACCCTGGCGGGACAACAGGCTCATCAACAACAGGCGATCGCCGACTTTCTCCAAGCCTTACTCGGACCCCTACAAGACCGACTCTCCCAACAGGTTTCTCAGGCGATCGGACAAATCGAAACCCAACTCTTAACCGAGGGGACTGGCGATCGCCTCGAAGCCGGTGCTGTCGAATCTAAGTTCCTCGAAAAACTCAATGCCTTGACTGTAGAGACTTCTGGCCTGTTATCCCCGGAAGCCCGATTAGAACAGTTGCAGCGCTTACAGGGGGAATCCGATCGCCTCTTGATGTCCCTCGACTCTACCCTGCGCGTTGTCTTTGAAGCCCTCGAACGCAACGTCAACAGTTACAATGACTCCCTAGTTCAAGGCTTAGACAAGATGCATCGCCTCGGACAGCAAGGGGAACTGATGTTTAGCGCCTTGGTCAATCACCTGGCCCAACTCTTAGGTCAAGAGACCTCCTCCTATTTACAATCCTCCCTGCGCCTGCTCTCTTCGACTCAAGCGGCGATCGCAAACGAGCAGGATTCCCCCCCAAAATCCGACCCAGAACCCTCTAACCTAGACTCACCACCCACTCCACCGAAACCTCCAAAAACCCCTCCCGTCCCCTCTGTCCAACCCGAACCCCAGGCGAAATCTCCCTCTCAAAAGCAGCCTAAAACGCCCCAAGTTTCTGCCCCAGCATCGGCCTCTGAACTGTCCCTAGAAGAGAACCCTGAACTGCTTACCTTCCCCTTTGCCGGAGCAGAATTGACCCCTCCCCTAGAGGCAGCAGAGGATGAAACCCCCGAGGCATCTGCGGACCTGGACCAGGCAACGGTGAGACCCCCTCAAACCCTCCCCAAAACTCGGTTAGAAATGTCTCAAGACAACTTTGAACTCGCTGCACAATGGGCTGAAAGTGCTGAAGGGGAGGAGTTGTCCGAGGCGATCGCCCCGGAAAATAGCCCCATTTCTCCCTCGGATCTGGACTTCGAGGACCTACCTGAATTAGGTCTGGAGGGGTGGGTGACAGAGGATGATGACTTGCCCGAAAATTGGGAGTTGTCTGAGGGTTTGGAACTCGAAGAAAATCTCCCTCCCCCATCAGAGTTCATCCCGGAGTCGGGGGATGCAGATTTATTCGCCATCGGTGAAGAACCGAACAGTGCCGAGACTCCGGAGACTTCCCCCTATGGCGAGGATGACTTATTTGCGGAATTGGAGAGTCGCACTGATGCTCCAGGAATGGGGGGCGAGTATTCGGAAGACTATATGGATGAGTTTCTGTTTGGCGATCGCCTAGAGTCCCAGCTTACAGAGTCGGACGCTACCATCCCAGCAGAAATCACCAAAGCGCGATCGGTTTCAGAAACCCAATCCCCTCCCCCACCCCAAAAGACTGAAACCCCCAGGGAACCCGAACCTCCAGCAACCCCACCCGAGGAACCCACAGACGATTTGTTTGCTGATTTTGAGACGGTTCCCGAGGCAACCGCAGTCTCCCCAGAACCGGCAGCGTTACCGCACCCAGAACCCGAAAGGGTCGAGGATGCAGCCGATGCCCTCATGGAGGATTGGCTGCCCGAATTTGAGGAGGTGGCGATCGCCTCGGACCTGGATTTAAAGGGAGACTGGGAAGAAAGCGGCTATATTCCGGCTTCCCCCCAAGAAGATTTACTCCCAGATGCGGACCTAGAAGAGGACCTCGACAATCTTTGGCTGAGTAATACCGGCATCAAACGCTTAGATGAGGACCTCTCTAAATTAGAGGAAGCAGAAGCCCAGGGCGCAAGTCCGGACCCCTCAGACTGGCAGGGGACCGAAGTTAGCGCCGAACAATGGCTGGAGGACCTCGCCGCTGAACCTCCGTTATCGGAGGCAGACAGATTAGAGGAGTTGGATGGAACTCTGCCTTGGGAAGAGAGTGGAGATACTTCCTTAGATGCCAATGAGGCAGACTTGCGGTGGGAGGCAGAGGACCCGGACCCGAATGCGATCGCCCTCAAAGCCGACTTGACCTCGCAAATGCCACCCCCCTCCCCGCCGGAAACCGGGCGTAAACTGCCAGGAAAAGCCGCTCAACCTTCTAAAACTCAGTCCAAATCCCTCAAATCCCAGAAAACCGGATCTGGAGCAACCCCGGGGTCTTCTCGTCTTAACGGTGAAAGTAAGCCCGAGGCAAGGGGGCGATCAAACAATGTTTTGCCCACCTTAGATGATATTTTTGCCGAACTAATGGCAACAAATCCGCCTCCAGTGGTCAAAGTCACAGCAGAGGAAGATGTCAACCATGAAACAGTGGAAGATTTTTTCGCTGACTTCATGGATGATGAGGAGGAAGCCACTACACCTGGCGATCGCGAACCGGAGGCAGATGAGCCAGGGCTCCCCATTTCCCCAGAGGATGACCTTGCCAATCCCACCCTGGATAATTTCTTTGACAGTTGGTCCGATGCTCCCAGTATCTGATTCAACCGCTGAGTTTTTCCGGGGAACACCTGCGCGTTTAGCATAGTTAACAGTTAAACTCATTTTGGGACGGCAACCAGCTAAGGGGGAAACAGAAGAATGGCAGTGCCAAACGGATCGGCAGGGTTCTGGTATTTGGGAATTGATCTCGGGACGACTCACCTGTCGGCAGCTTTGTTCGATCGCCTCACCTGTCAGTTATATCCGCTTTATTGGCATCCCCTCGGTTCTCAGGGTTCTGACCCCACGTTTCGCTTACCTTCCCAAGTTTATCTCCGGTCCCAGGGATGGTGGTTGCATCAGTTTAAACCCCTGTTATTGCCGGGGATTGCGGGAACAAAAGGGAAGGACAAGCTTTGGGACTCGGGAATGCACCCGACGGTTGTCCCCCTGGAGTTGCTGAATCGCAAACGGGCAAAACGGGAGGTGGTGTTACGATCGCATGGAAGGTCCCTCGGATTAAGCGATTTGCTTGATGCGTTAAGTGCGCTGTTGGCAACGATCGCCGCTGCTGGGGTGGCTCCATTGGCCCAAGGGTTGGGGTTGCCGGTGGTGGAAGTGGCATCGGGTTCTGGGCGATCGCTCAGGTTGCCTTCTGTTTCCTCTCCTCGCAGTCATGCTGTTGCTACCCTGTCATCGGCCCTGACGATGGCGACCCCTTCTGCTGCGATTGGGGGTGCTGCCGGGTTAGAACCCGATCGGTTTCCCGAGGCGATCGCTCAGTTGCGTGGGGCAATTGTGAGTTTTCCCGGCAGTTGGCCCGATAGTTATTGTTTTAATATTCGCGAATCTATTTTAAGTGCGAAGCTTGTCCAAGAAGCGTCCCAAGTGCTATTTGTGGAAAATGCAGTCGCTGCATGGCTCTCAGTCCTTCCGGGTGTCGGTGGAGAACGGGTGACGATTCCTTCGGTCTTATCTCGACAATTTCACCCCCAGGAAGGACCCGGAGCCAGTTGGCACCGCTCTCGGGCGGTGGGGATGCGCTATGGGTTGGCGATCGATTCCGGTGCGACAATGACAGAGTTGGCATTGGTTGCGGTGCCAGAAAACCTGGAGGAACTCAGTGAGTCTCACTTCAAAACTCGCAGTTTTCCCTATGCAGGTCAAGGGTTAGATCAAGATATAATTTGTCAGTTATTTTGGACGGAGGCAGTCCGTCGGGAAAATCGGGGATATTGGTATCTGGGGTGCGATTTGGAGTTACCCCGCCCGGGAGAACCGGATGGGGTGCGGCGAATGCAGTTACAGCAGCGATTACTTGAACATCCCGCTGGAAGAGAATTGTTAGCGGCAGCGGAAGAGGTGAAGTTGGCGCTGCAAGAGCGAGATGTATATCCGGTGACGGTGGGGGAGTTTCGCTGGACGATCGCCCACCGGGAGTTACAAACTTTAGTGGTTGAGCCATTTCTCAACTTTTTGAATCAAGCGTTGAATGGGTTGTTGATTGAAACAGGTTTATCGGCGATCGCCATTGAGCGCGCCGTCTGTACCGGGGGGACGGCACAATCACCCTCGTTAAGGGGTTGGATGCGGCAAAAACTCCCGAATGCGACGTTAATCGCTGATCCACCCCGGGGAAATCGGGGGTCGGGTTCGAGTCGGATTGCCTTTGGGTTGGCGGCGTTGCCTTTGTATCCTCGGGTTCTGGACTTGAACCGGCAGCAGTATGGGGATTATTTTTTACTGGCGGAGTTGTTACGCGCAATCCAGGACGACAGTGCCCGGTCCTTGCGGGAAATTGTAGCATTAGTGGAACGTCGCGGGATTCACGGGCGATCGCTGGGGAGTCGGATTCAAGGGTTCCTGGAGGGGAATTTGCCTCCGGGGTTGAGTTCCTCTGTGAACTCTGTAGTCCCAATGCCCGAACTGGCGGCGACAACGGAATATCCTCTCACGCCGGATATCCCTCTGTTTGACCAGGTTGATGGCACTTATCGCGTTAATTTGGAACAGTCTGGGCGGTTGTTACAATATTTGGAGGCGATCGCCACAACGACTCATCAACATTTTGAAGAACCCCTCCTCCTTTATTTAAGTGAATTTTTAACCCCTCAACGCCATCATTCCGAAAATTTTTCTCGATAATTACTAGAAAAATGTAGTGAAAAATACAGAAAAGCGGGAAAATATCGGATATGGCCGGAAACCCCGGCTCCAGATAGGGCATCTTTGCCCCATTTCAAGGGAGCGATCGCCACAGAGTGGGGTCGCGCCCGTTGGACTTAATGTCTAGGACACACTTGGGACCATCAAAGCGCAGGGTATAGGCGTTGCAGAAGACTGGGGCTTGATTTTAAACCACACGAAAACTTTACAAAACTGACTAACATTTCAAAGTTTAAGTAAATATCAGGGGGTAGTTCTACCGAATTTCCCCAAAATTGAGTAGAGTCAGTTCAAGAATCAGGATACCCACCGCAAACCCAACGGGAGAAGATCGTGTTAACTGCTCATAAAATTGATATATCTATTCCCTTTAAATTTAATCCAGCCACTAGCGCCACTATTGAAGCGACTTATTCTGATCCAACAATTCGGCAAGAATGTCATCCTTCCCTTGACAGTAAAACAAAGCGGCTTATTGATATTGTTGGAGCATTAGTCGGGTTAGCAATCACCTCCGTCATTGCTATTCCCCTCGTAATCGCCATGCAGTTGGACAACCCAGGACCTTTACTCTATAGCCAAATTCGCTGTGGCTACAAGGGTCGATACTTCCGGATGTGGAAATTCCGCTCGATGGTCGTTAATGCGGAACATCTTCAGCATCTGGTCAAAAACGAAGTCAAAGGACATCTATTTAAAAACGAAAATGATCCTCGCATCACCCGAGTAGGCCGGTTTCTACGTCGCACCAGTCTGGATGAACTGCCTCAATTTTGGAACGTTCTGCGCGGCGAAATGAGCTTAGTGGGCACTCGTCCACCCACTCCCGGGGAAGTGAAAGACTACCAACCCCACCATTTAGACCGATTGAATGTTAAACCGGGTCTAACGGGAGAATGGCAGACTCATGGACGCTCTAGTATTAAAGATTTTGAACAAGTGATTCACCTGGATTTGGAGTATCAGCGCAAGTGGTCGATTCTTTATGACCTCCTCCTAATTGTGAAAACGTTCCAGGTTATTTTTAACCAAAGAGGAGCCTGCTAAGAGCAGATTCTGGGGATAGAGCAAAACATTCAGAGCAAAATTATGTTAACCTAGGGCCAATCCTTCGGTCGGCCCTAGGTTTTTTTTATTCTGTTCTGGTGAGCTATTTATGACGCTCTCAACTTGGATTACCTTCTCCCGTTTATTGGGGGTGCCTTTTCTACTGTATTTCCTGTCAGACCCCACGCCGAGGTTGCGATGGATCTCCGTGGTGATTTTTTTGGTGGCAGCAGGAACGGATTGGTTAGATGGCTATTTAGCTAGAAAACTGGATCAAGTGACGGAGTTGGGGAAGTTTCTCGATCCGTTAGTCGATAAGTTATTGGTTATGGCACCCTTGATGTCCCTGGTGCAACTGGGACAGTTGCCTGCTTGGGGGGTATTTTTGATTTTATTTAGGGAATTGGCGATCGCCGGATGGCGCATCAATCCCGCTTTAACGGGGAATGCGGCGATCGCCGGTGCCAATTTGTGGGGGAAGTTAAAAACCGTCAGTCAAATCCTGGCGATCGCTCTGTTAATCGCGCCTCTGCCTGGGGAATGGACTGCGATCGCCTTAGTTGCCTTCTGGATTTCCGTGGCCCTAACCTGGATTTCTGGTGTGATTTACCTCTGGCCTCAATCGAGTGAGTCTTAATCCTTAATCAAGGTTTAATTCAGGTGAATTTTATTCCTATAGATATAGATCCCGCGAGTCAAAATGGAACAAGGTCTGCCATAATTCCATCAATCTGTTCAACTCTGTTCAACTAAGTCCAGGGCGATCGAGACCTGCTCCATCGGATAGGGAAACGATCTATCGATAGAGGGATTAGCTTTATTTTGATCATCGCTAAACTAGGGAATAAATTCAGACCCGCCAGCGGTAGTTCGATATTTTATTCTCATCGAATCACCCAAATCTCGGGCAATGCCACCTTAAAACAAACCTTCAAAGTTGCTCCCCCCCAGGGGATGCTATCTAGGATAGGCAGGGGACTGTGCTTTTGGAGGTATGCTCTGTCATCCATTTCTAAACCCGTGAGGATAGACTTGACAGTTTCCCAAAATAAAGTTTAACCTATACTGGTTGAGCGAGTTAAAAAGGCAACCTATTTAATCTGGTATCTTGTGTTGTTTGGGTATTCCATTCGCTTCTTTGAGGGTAAGCTCGTTTGCGTGATTCCCCACGTCTGGGAACTTGACCCCATTAAGCTCCTCATGCCCTGCAAGCCCCTATTTCCGCTTGTACTACAGCAGCAGATATTTACAATCTGTGAGTAATCCTGTTTTTTAGGGCTGTCCTAAGTTTGCCACACCCAGTAGTTGAGACCCCACTCAACACCACAACCTGTGACAGGTCTAGCTTTGTCAAGCGTGAACAACCCTGACACAGTACCATCAAGAGTGATAATGGAGAAATTTGAAATGTTAAAACGAGTTTTAACTGCGAGTTCCATAGTGGTATTACTGCTGATTGGAATGCTCCCACCCGCTTACGCACAAACCCCGGAAAACTCGCCACAGACTCCGATGGAAACTTTAGATTCCTCTCAAATTAATGATGAAGAACTTGATAAGTTTTCCCGGGCTATCTTCCAACTGTTGACCATTGAGCAACAGTTTCAAGAAAGAATAGTACAAACCATCGAAGGTCAAGGGTTTAGCCAAGAACGGTTTGCAGAAATTTATCAAGCTACCGTTCAAGGACAAGGTAATCCTGCCGCTCAATCAGAACTCAATATTTCTCCAGAAGAACAGCAAAAATTTGCTCAAATCATGGAAGAAGGTAAGCAAATTCAAGAGGAGTCTCAGGCGAGACAAGAGCAAGCGATCGCCAGTCTTGGACTCAATATGGAACGCCTGAATGAAATCGGGAGTGCCATTCAAAAAAATCCCGAACTTCAACAAGAAGTCAGAACCCGCTTAGAACAACTCATGGAACAATAAAATGCTCCGCATATATTACTGAGTTACGATTAATAATTCGGTAATAGAGGTGTAATAAATACACCTCTATTTTTTTATTTATTCCCCGTTCGTAGTAACGACTTCAGTCGTTCGCTGCGGTGTTCGTAGTAACGACTTCAGTCGTTATCTCCAGTAGTCACAACCGGCATTGCTAAAAGATCCTTTAAATTCCCGTCGGTTTATCTTGATACTCCGAACCCGGAAACGACAGCAAGTCGTTACTACGAACTTAAGAAAGAAACGACAGCAAGTCGTTACTAGGAACTTAAGAAAGAAACGACAGCAAGTCGTTACTACGAACATCATAAACTCGGCATTAACTTAGGGTATTGATAATTTCATCATCTACCGAAAAGTCTATTTCTGCTTTGTCTGCACCGTTGGCTAAGTAATCATTTTGAAAAGAATCTTTTAACCCGGAAACTAGGTCAAATTGGGGTTGCCAATTCAGGTCTTGCATGGCTTTACTGACATCTGCAAAGAAGTGTTGTACCCGCATCGGAAAGGCTTTGCGTTTGCCAAAATCAAATTGTTTGGGGTCGTAATGAATCAGCTTTACCTCGGATTTTCCGGCTGCTTCTGCACAGGCGCGGGCTAATCCGTCAAAGGTGACATATCGATCGCCGGAAATATTATAAATCTGCCCGATCGCCGTTTCATTACCCAGGACTGCTGCCATTGCATTGGCTAAATCGTAACAGTGACCGAGTTGGGTAATGTGAAACCCATTTCCGGGAATGGCGATGGGGCGATCGCGGACGATCCGGTCAAAAAACCACCCTTCTAAGGGATTATAATTCTGAGGCCCATAAATATAGGTCGGACGAATAGACGTAAACGGTAATCCCTGCTGGGAAAGATAGGTTTCCGTATCGTTTTTGCCTTTATGCCGACTCTTCGGGTCAACGGCATCCCCTTCTCGATGGGGCATTTGGTCGGACTTGAGATAGACCCCTGCCGAACTCATATATACAAAATGTTTAACTTTGCCGTTAAACAAATCAGCCAGGGGTTTGGTATCGCTGAGTTCCCGTCCGTTATTGTCGAAAATGGCATCAAATTGTTCGGAGGCGAGTTTCTCTTTGAGTTGAGATTCATCGGTGCGATCGCCGTGAATTTGCTCGACTCCCTCCACTGGGGCGGGTTTATTCCCGCGATTGAAAAGAACAACGGAATGTCCTTGTTCAACTAAAATTTTAGTGAGATAAACCCCGATAAACCGGGTACCACCCATCATTAATATCCGCATGATTGTTACTCTTTTTTGTTGTCAAGGCTTATTGTACCGTAGAAAGAGACTGCCCTTTTTTGTTTGCAGTCGTCCTACAATCCCAAAAGGGTAACGGCGATATTCCCGGAAAAGCAGACATCGACATCGGTACCGGGGGTGCGATCGCGCAAGCCGTAAACCCCTTCATAATAGTAATACTCGTCTTCGATGCGATATTTAACCGGCAGAGGTTGAGTCGAGGGTTGACAAAATACAATCTGCGGTTCCGGTTCGTCGGGTTCAAGAAAGGGGAGATTCACGTTCCAAAAGGTGCCGGGTTCAAGAGGGCGATCAAATAATTCCTGCAAGACGGCGATCGCCAATTGGGTGGTTCGTTCCCACTCCACCAGGCGTCCGCCTTTGCGATATTGAGAAATGGCGACGGCGGGAATGCCGTGGATGGCAGCTTCTCGGACTGCGGCAACGGTTCCGGAGAGGTAAACATCGATGCCGAGATTCCCGCCATTGTTGATCCCCGAGAGGACCCAAGCGGCATCGGGACAGAGACAAGAGAGGGCGATGCGAGTACAATCGGCAGGGGTTCCACCGATCGCATATTCCCTGGCGGACCGGCGATCAACGTGAATGGGGCGATCGGTAATCACCTGATGACCACATCCCGATAATCCCTCTCGGGGTGCCACCATCACGGTTTTGCGATCGCCCACGGCATTCAGAAGGGCTTGAATACCAGGGGCTTCTATTCCATCATCGTTGGTTAAAATCAGGGTCATTAATTTTGTCCTCGGGTTCGTTTCATCTGGGGCGATCGCCATCAACTTTCCAGGATACCTGCAATTGCCACCAACGGCTTTCACGCTCAAGTTTAGGGTTACAGTCTTTTTCTGTTTATCCCGAAAAGTCCGTCGCGTTTAGGTTAGAAGTCTGGTTTTTTCACAAACGAATCCCCAATTAGCAACCATTCTCGTACCCAAATCCTGTAGCTTGCCCGATTATTTAATAGATACCCAAATGCCCTCGGCTGAAAACTTTGGGTTCAATTAGCCAATTTTGTGTTCTATTTAGCGGCGGTTAGATGCGAAAAAGGGATAGACTTAATAAGCTAACTTTAATCACTTTTTTTGAAGTCTTCTATTACTCTTTTCCATTCACTCCAGGCCCCACCATCAGTGTTGACCAATATGCCATCTGCTCAAACTCTCCTAAGCCAGCTTCCGTATTTGAGTGATGAAACTCTAAAACGCGACTATCTCAACCGCTTACAATGGACTGATTCCATTGCGAAGATGCTGGCAAAGGTGGCCGATCGCACGGAAGCCATTCGGATGGTGAAATTAGGCTTTGAACTGGATTTACAACTGGGGACAAAACTAGCGGGTTCGGTTAAAACACCGTTTCAGGAAGAAGGATTAGAATTGCTTGATCGCCAGGTATTGCCACCTAAGTTGAAGATTCGACTGTTTGGAATCAGTGGTTCTAATTCTGCAATTCCCTATTTAGAACAAGCTTTAAATGAGCCGGATTATCGGCTTAGGGAAAATGCAGTAGAAGCGTTAGGGGCGATCGCCTCATTAGCCGTGGTATTTCCGCTGATTCAAGGACTGAATGATAAAATGCCCAGCATTCGCCAAAAATCCGCAGAAATTTTGGGTAATTTGGGGTATAGTACAGGAATTGATGCGCTGATTTTAGCCTTAGAAGACTCGGATCGCACCGTACCTTTAAGTGCAGCAGAAGCCCTGGGAAAAATTGCCACGCCGGTAGCGATTACTGCGCTTAAAAGAGTGTTTTCTAATCAAGATTATTCGCCCACTTGGTGGAGTGTGGCGATCGCCTTGGGGAAACTGGGCGATCGGCCAGCCCTTGATACCATTTTGGCTGCATTAAATCATTCGGCCACCAATATCCGGATTGCGGCAGCGGATGCCTTAGGAGAAATTGGCAATGCAGAAACCATTGTAGCATTGCTGAATACCTTAGGCGATTCTCACGAATTTGTTCGCACTCGCGCCGCCTATGGATTAGCTAAAATTGCTCAGAATTCAGTGGTTGATCAACTGATTTCGGCGTTAAATCATCCCCAGTATTTAGTCCGAGAAAGTGCGGCGATCGCCCTAGGGGAAATTGGCACGACTGCGGCGGAAAATGCCCTCACTGCCGCCTTAACAGACCCGAATGAATGGGTGAAACTCCGCGCTCAGCAAGGGTTAGATCGCATCCATGCCGCGATGATCGCGCCCCTGGGTGGGAATGACCAAAACTCAGCGATCGAGCTATTTAAACCCCTAGATGAAATCCTCGAAAATCTGTCAGATAGTTCGAGCTTTGTTCGGCAAAAAGCCGCTCAAATATTAGGCCAAATAGGGTCGGATCGGGCCGTAGAATCTTTGCTAAATGTCGCTTTAACTGATAATACTTATTCCGTGCGAAAAACGGCAATAGAAGCATTAGGAAATCTAGGGAATTCTGTAGCAGTCGAAGCCTTACTCTATACCTTGAAGGAAGGAAATAGTTTAGTGCGTCAACAGGTCGCGGAAGTGTTAGCCCAGGTAGGAGAAGGAGAAATTGTACCGCTGTTGTGGGAGGATTTATTCACCACGGGAGATTTATATTTATTGGATGCGATCGCCTCTATTCAAGAACGCTGTGGGTATTACAGTCCCTCCAGTTTTCAAGACCCTTCCACTTAAAATCAGGCTGACTTTTATCCGTGAGAAATTTGGCGCACAGAGGCGTGCGCCATACCCGAAGGCGTAACTCCTGTCAGGAATTGGGAACGGATTTAGGGAACTCCCAAAAATAAAACCGCCAAAACGTTCAACGTCCCCCCTTTAGGGGTTTCTTTAAACATGACTCCTCAAAGAGTCACTACGAACATCTGGATGATTATATTTTTTGCAATCCCCTTATAAGCCAGTATAGTTGCGGAGGGCTGTGTGAGTTTTTAACCCCACAACACCATCGGCTTCTAAACCGTAGTCTTTTTGAAACTGTTTAATAGCTGCTTCAGTTTCTTCATTAAAAACACCATCCATTTTCTGGTAATCGAAGTATTTTAATGAGCTTAACTGCCGTTGTACTCTTAAAACCGTTCCGCCAGTAGTGCCGATTCGGACTGTTGGCTGAGTGGTTGGTTCTGGAGTTTGGGGATAGTCTTTTTCCAGGGCAGCTTTCGTTTGGGGACCAACAATTCCATCGGGAGTTAATCCGTTTTTGGCTTGAAACTCCATGACGGCGTGTTTGGTAAAGTCGCCATAGTAACCGGATTTTTCAGGGGTAAAATAGCCCAGTTCCTGCAAACGATATTGCAGTTGGGTAATTTCTGAACCGGCATCTCCAGGACGAATCAGCGCCACTGCGGGAGAACCCATTGCCAGGAAGGAGGTGACGGCACCCAGGGCAAGTGCTCCGATCCGGTTTCCCCAGCCTTTCTTAGGCCAGTTTACCTGGATTGAGGGGATTTCTAAGGGTTCATTATAGGCTTCAGCAAGATGGATGTATGCAAGAGACTCCATTGCGTTAACTCCTCGGGTAGATCTACACAAGATTTTAATCGCGATCGCCCCCTTTTGGGATCCCCTGAGTTGAAAATTTTTCTTAAGGAAACGGGGATTGCGTGAATGGGGCGGATGGGGTCCATGTTCGTAGTAACGACTTCAGTCGTTACCGCGTGACTTGGCGTCACGCCAAGTCACGCGCTCCTTTGGAGGCGATCGCTCCAGTCCCAAAACAGGTGCTTAATCCCAGAATGGTAAGTGTCATGGCGTCTGCCATGACACAAGAGCAACGACTGAAGTCGTTACTACAAACATCTCCCTCATCCTCCCTATCTCCCCCATTTCTTAACTTAAATAAGGCTGCAAATAGGCCAATAATAGTTTTTTAATTTCCTGAGTGACTCGGTGCTGAAATGGGTCATCTCGGGTCAGAGAGAGTCTCCGCAAATTGCGGACTGCTTCTACAACAACCAAGGCGATGAGTTCGCCAGTGGAGGCATCAAGATGGGGCGCTTTTAATCGATAAAACTCTGCTAATTTACCGGCAAATTGAGCGCACAAATCCGAATCCATTTCTTGGACTTCTGGGCAAGCGGCGCGGGATTTGAAAAAAACGGCTCGATAGCCAGGATGTGCACTGATTAATTCATCAAATGCGTTCATTACTCGTTCAATATAAACCTCTAGGGGTAAGGTTGCCATTTCGGGGGAATGTAACTGGAAAAACATTTCATGCATTTGATCTAAATAGCGGGTGGCGAGTGCTTTGAGAATAGATTCTTTATCGGGAAAAAAACGATAAAGGGAGCCAATGGAGGTCCCAGCGCGGGCGGCGATCGCATTGGTGGTGGCCCCTTCATATCCGACTTCGGCAAACAAGTCTTCTGCCGCATCTAGGATCTGATTCACGCGCTTAATCGCCCGCATCTGCTGCGGTTGACGCCTCATCCCTTCTACTTTTGAGAATTCTTCTTCCATTTTTCCCCCAGAGCGTTGACAAACATGAGCAGTTACTCGTATTATTATAAACATGAGCATGAACTCGCGTCTTCATCGGCATCGCCCACCTGTGGCAGGAAACCCTACCCCAGAGTGGAAGTTGACCCGCTTGCGATCGCGCAGTAAGTGACCCAGGAATGAGAGTCGGCATCTGTCTAGGTACAGGCTTTCCCAAACCTGAGTAATTTTTGCGATTGCCATTTAAAGAACAAACGCCTGAATTGCCCACGCATATAAAAATTAACCGGATTGAGTTTACCTCATATCTCGATAAATCGGACTCCACTTTACCCAGTCTTATAAAATTTCCGAAAGCGGCGAGTCATCCTCAACCCAGGGAATCCCGACTATTATCCAGAAATTTCTCAAGGCATTAGCTCCGCTAGAGGCCAAATATTAATCCTAATTGAGTTAAAGTCAGCGTCAAAAATTGAAATTAACACCCCCACAAATTGCCTATTTTTCAAGAATAGGCTGAACGCAAATCCACCCATTTAATGGAGAGCCAAGGATGATTGATCGCTTAGAAAATATGGAGGGGCTAAACTTGTCGCTCCCCGTTGCCCAGTCCGGAGCAATTGCCCAACCGAACGGACCCGATGCCGGAGGGAAAACTCGCCAAAAATCGGACCAATCCAGACGAAAATTACCTTTATCTTGGCTTAAAAAAAGTTTAGGATTCATGATGTTGTTCGCGGCGATCGCAGGGCTTGGGACCGTGGGAGCCATGCGGTTGAATACTCAAGCCGAAGCCGAGGAAGCCACCCCGACGGAGGTACAACCAGCGGGATTGCCGGTGCGGGTGGTTCCGGCGCAGTCGGCCCCCATTCAAGCCTGGGTTTTTAGTGATGGGTTTGCCTCTGCGGTGCGAAGTAAGCACCTCACTTTTGAAGTGCCGGGAACGATTACTTATATTAAAAAAATAGAAGGGCGAGATTTGCGAGAAGGCGATCGCGTGCGGGAAGGGGAATTACTCGCCAAAGTAGACGATCGCAAACTCACTGCCGATATCACCCAAGCTCAAGCGGGAACCGCCGAAGCCCAAACCCAGCGCAGTGTTGCCCTGGCTAACCTGGACCAAGCTAGAGCCAATCTCCAACAGGCAAAAGCCGGAGTGGAACAAAACCAAGCCTTGTTAGAACAGTCCCGCTCTAAAGTAGAACAAGCGCGGGCGAATCTGGCTCAAATCCAATCGCGAGTCCAACAAGCCCAAGTGGGGGTACAACAAGCCGAAGCCAAAGTGGAACAAGCCCAAGCCAACGTCTCCCAAGCTCAAGCGCGACAGGGACAAACCCTCGCTAATTTAGCCCGTTCCCAGGCCAATCTTCAAAAAGCCCAAGCCGATCGCGACCTCGCCATTAAAGAACAAGAGCGGCGTCTAACATTATATCAAGAAGGGGTCATTTCTCAAAGTGATTTGGATGTTTATACCAATCGACGCCAAAATGCCGAATCGGGGTTAAATGCGGTCCAAAATGAAGTGAAAGCCGCCGAGCAAGAAATCCAAGCCGCCAACAGTCAAATTATCGCCGCTCAAAAAGAAGTTGAAGCCGCCAAAAGCCAAGTGAGCGCTGCACTCCAGGATGTAGAAGTGGCGAAAAGCCAAGTCACTGCCGGGGAACAAGAAATTGCTGTCGCACAAAGTCAAGTCACCGTGGCTCACAGTCAAATCAGCGCCGCCGAAAGCCAAGTTAAGGCAGTAGCCGGACAAGTTCAGTCCGCACAAGCCCAAATTTATGCAGCAGATGCGGGGATTGCCTCGGCGCAGACTCAGGTCACTCGGGCCGATGTCAACTTAGAAGATAGTGCGATTTATGCCCCCTTTGACGGCGTTTTGGCCTATTTGAATATCACCGAAGGAGATTATTGGTCACCTCAGCGGGTCCAACCGAGTGGGGAATATCAGAACATTGTGGAACGGGTGCCGATGATTGTCATTGATCCGGGAGAATTTGAGGTCAATGTAGAACTCCCGGCTTTTGAAGGGGACCGAGTGAGACCGGGACAACGGGTTTATATTGTTTTAGATGAAGATATGAGCGCGGCATCTGCCGGACAAATGACCAGCGATGAACTGACGAAACTGGCGAGAGCAGCCGGACAGGTGTTTTCGGTTAGTCCTTCAGTGACACCGGGAGGGCGAGCGATGTCTGTCACGATGCGAATTAAGCAAGGAAGTGAGAATCTCCGGCATGGGTCGCGAGTGTCGGCCTGGATTGCGGTGGAGGAAAATCCCAATGCTACTACTGCACCGTTTGAGGCGTTTGTATTTCGCGATCGCCAACCTCATGTTTTTGTCGCCAACCCGGAAACGGGACGAGTGGAACAACGCAAAATTACCCTCGGCATTGAAGGAATTTCTCACCGGGAAATTGTTGAAGGGGTGAGTCCGGGAGAGTTACTGGTAACTGAGGGGAGTAATCGGTTGGTGGATGGTGCTCCGGTGGAGATTGTGGAGGTTTTGGATTGATGGAGATTCTCACGTTTGGGTTTCGGAACCCCACCCTAACCCTCCCCTTACCAAGGGGAGGGGACTGGAAGGATTGAAATGACAGACTAGCTCTTTAAGTATAATAAATGTCATGACAGAAACTATTTTACCACCGCAACTGCCTCAAGATGATGACTCACAACGATTTGAGATTCCTGATGTTCAGAAGGCATCTCCGGTGACTAAATTCTTCTTTTTAAAGCCGGTTTTTGGGATTTTGCTGTGTTTCCTGCTGTTGATTGGGGGGGTGATTGGTGCTGCTTCGATGGTGAAAGAAGGGGATCCGGATATTAATGTAGCGATCGCCAGTATTGAAACAATATGGCCCGGTGCAGACCCTGAAACCATTGAAAATCAGATTACGGACAAAATTGAAACAAAGCTTAAATCCCTGAAGGGGTTAAAAGAAATTAGTAGTGCTTCTTATGACGGGCGATCGCGAATTGTGGTGGAATTTCGCGCAGAAGCCCCCGTCAATGAGTCGATCGCCTTGCTGCGCGCTCAAGTCGATGAAGCAAAACCGGAACTTCCCCGAGATGCGGAACAGCCGAAAGTCGAACAAATCTCCGTCCAAGATACTCCCGTTCTCACTATTGGCTTATTTGGGAATCTCGATATGGCGGTCCTGAGTCATGCAGGGGAAGATATCAAAGATATTTTAGAAAAAGTCCCCAACGTGCGAAAGGTGGAACTCGGAGGAGAACGCAAAGAAGTCATTCATGTGCAGTTAATCCCCTCACGCCTGACCACTCTGGGGATTTCTCCTACCCAAGTCAGCAGTGCGATCCAACAAGGTAACATTGATATGCCTTGGGAACAGGTAGAGAGCGATCGCATAGGTACTCAAGTGCGTTTATATGGCCGATTTCGCTCCGTGGAAGACCTCCAGGATTTGCCCGTCGCGCGCTTAGGCGGGTCCGATGGTCGGGTGGTTCGTCTCAAAGAAATTGCCGAAGTGCGGCGAGATTTAGAACGGGAAAAAAATCGCGCCTTTCTCAGTTGGAATGGCAGCGAATTTGAACCCGTGATTAACGTTGATGTGGTCAAAGTTCCTGGGTCCGATACCATTAAGGTTGTGGAAGACTCCATTGCTGCCTTAGATTTAGCGCAACAAAACCCCAATCTCTGGCCTTATGGCTTAGAATACCGGGTCATCAACTCCGACGCGGAAACCATTAAAGAAGACTTACTGCGGCTCTTTAATAATTGCTGGCAAGGGATTCTTGTGGTGTTTGTTATCTTGTTTTTTGCCCTAAGTTGGCGGGAAGCGTTAATTGCAGGATTGTCAATTCCCCTGACCTTTATGGGTGCAGTCGCCATTCTTTGGATCGGCGGACAAACCCTGAATACAATGGTCACAATCGGCATGATTTTGGCCTTGGGATTGCTCGTTGATGTTTACATTCTGATGATGGAAGGATTGCATGAAGGGATTTTTGTGCGCGGACTCACCTTTAATCAAGCCGCCCTTTCTACCGTCAAAACCTACGCTTTAGCCGCATTTTCCGGCCAGTTGACGACCATTTTAGCAATGGCACCCTTAATGGCAATTAGCGGCACAATGGGTAAATTTATTCGATTCATTCCCATTAGTGCCATTACTTGCCTGGTTCTCAGCTATATTATCGCCTTACTCATTGATGTTCCCCTCTCAAGATTCTTACTGGGAAATATCAAAGGTAAAGGCAAAAAAACCTTTATTGATAAACTGAATGAAGCCACCGCCCAACGCTATGCGAAATGGAGCTTAAAAACCACGGTTCGGAACAAGAGAACCGCCAGTTTATGGGTGTTAGGCGCAGTCAGTTTATTTGTCTGTACTCTCATTTTAGTTGGAACGGTTCCCGGAACGCTCTTTCCCGACTCGGACAAGCTCAAAATGAGTATCAATGTGGAATTACCTCCGACTACAACCTTGGATACCTCGCAACAGGTGGCAGATGAAATCGGAGAAGTGTTGCGGGAGAAAGACTACCTTACCAACATGATTAAATTTGTGGGACAGCGGAGTAATTTGGTGACGGAAAGTGGCATGAAACCCAACCAAGGTAACTATTTAGTCGGGTTTTCAGCCATGTTCACCCCCAAAACCGATCGCGAACTTTATTCCTTTGAATACGATCGCCAACTGCGCCAGGAATTAGACCAACTCATCCGCAAATATCCCGGGGCCTCCCTCGTTGTTAATACCGAAAGTACCGGGGAAGGAGGAGACCCGATCGCCATTCAAATTCAAGGACGGGATATGACCGAATTACGCCGGATTTCTGGGGAAGTGCAACTGGCACTGCGCCAGATTGGCGGGACTACTGATGTGCGAGACGACCTGGGGGCCTTGCGTCCAGATATCAAGTTTCGACCCCGACGGGAAGCTATGAATTTTTATGGCTTAAATCCCGATGATTTGGCGCAGCAAGGCCGCTATACCATGACCGATAACGAAATTGGTAGTTTTCCCATTGGTGGGGGTGAGGAAGACCTAGAAATCAGGCTGAGTACGGCTTGGCCGTCGCGAGGCGGTGCAGTCGGTGGTCCGACGCGCCAGGACGAACTTCAGACCATTCGTTTATTTGCAGGCGATCGCACCTTGTCTGCCGCTCAAGTGCTAGAATCGGAATTCGGGGAAGCGCCGTTATCCATTGTCCACCAAGATACTCAGCGCACAGTCACGGTTTTGGCGAAGACAGACAACCGGACTGTGGGAGAAATTTTAGGGGATTTTCAGCCTAAAATTGATGAAATGCGCCGTCAATGGCCTCAAGGATATGACTATGAGTTCGCAGGAGAAGCACAGACTCAGAGTGAGACCTTTGGTTCCGCGCAACAAATGGCCGGAGTCGCGATTTTCCTAGTGTTTGCGGTGTTGGTGATTCAGTTTGGATCATTTACCCAACCGTTTATTATTATGCTGACGATTCCCTTTGGGTTAATTGGCACTTTTGGCGGGTTTTTCCTAGCTTGGATTCCGATTTCGTTTCCGGCGGTGATTGGGATTATTTCTTTAGTGGGAATTGTGGTGAATAATGCGATCGTCATGGTGGAAACCATGAATACCTATCGCGATCGCGGTATGACGATTCAAATGGCAGCCGTTCAAGGTGCTGCCGATCGCCTCCGTCCCGTATTATCCACCAGTTTAACCACCATTGGCGGCGTTGTTCCCTTGGCATTTAGTGACCCGGTGTGGTTTCCCCTTTGTGCGGCGATCGGGTTTGGATTAACCGCTTCTACGGCGATCGCCTTATTGGTGGTTCCGGCGTTATATTTACTCCTCACTCCAAAACCCTCGGTGGCAGCAGAACAATTGGAATAAAGGTGTAAAAATGAGTCCTGATCTGGATAAAATGCAACAGAACCCCCGAATGTTTTAAAGGTACTGTGGAAGGATTTCTGAATCTCAACAAACCCCCTGGCATGACCTCTCATGACTGCGTATCCCGGATTCGCCGACTGTTGCGAACCAAGCGCGTGGGACATGGTGGCACCTTAGATCCAGCGGCAACGGGAGTGCTACCGATCGCCGTGGGTAAGGCAACGCGCCTACTGCAATACCTGCGCCAAGAGAAAGCCTATCACGCAACCGTGCGTCTGGGTATCACCACCACCACCGATGATTTAGAAGGGGAAACCGTAACCTCGGCAGCAGTTCCCCAACTCACCCGGGAACAGGTTGAGGCGCAATTACCGCAATTTTTGGGGAAAATTACCCAAATTCCTCCTGCCTACAGTGCGATTCAGGTGCAAGGGAAGCGGTTGTATGACTTAGCAAGAGCAGGGGAAACCGTCGAAGTCCCGAGTCGTGTGGTAGAGGTCCATAATATCCAGGTGTTGGACTGGCGAGAGGGGGATTTTCCAGAAATCGACCTGGCGATCGCCTGTGGACCCGGAACCTATATCCGGGCGATCGCCCGGGACCTGGGTGCAATCTTGGAAACCGGCGGAACCCTCGCACATCTCACCCGAACCGAAAGCTGTGGGTTATCATTGAAAGAGAGTTTAACCTTTGAGGACATCGAAACTCAAACCAGTCAGGGGACATTTCAACTCATCCCACCGCATACGGTATTAGCCCATTTAAGTCAGATTCCTTTAAATTCTAGCGATGGTCGTCGCTGGTGCCAAGGTCAGCGGATTCCCCTCGCGGAGTTAGGGGAAATTGTGTCACCTCTGCGGATTTATGGAGAAGATGGGACATTTTTGGGGATTAGCGAGATTGAATCATCCGATGGCGACTGGGTTTTAGTGCCGAAAATGGTGTTTGAACCCGTGAGTTAATCACAAAAAAAGAAGCGGGAATTCAGATGAATTCCCGCTGAAGACTCTACCTAATAACAAATCCGGGTATCAACTGACAGAATTGCCTTACACGAAACTAAAGTAACTCTCCTGTAAGCTCAGAGATTCCACATCTTGAACCAAAGCAATCAATTCGGTGCGATCGCCCTGGGGTTGGACAATTGCCATTCCAGTTGGCATCCCCGCAGGTGTCGGAACTAACTGATAGTCATTCGCGGAACCCGGCAACTGGATGAAATCTTCTGTCGGGTTAAAGTTGACAATCCGCGTTGCACCCTGCTCGCTGAAATTGCCATAAAATACCTCATTGGCATTTCCTAGCACAAAAGTATCCAATCGGCTACCGCCAATCAACTCACTGGTGATCGCTTCTCCAGTTAAAATATCTGCCACCGGATTAGGCTGATTCCCTGAATGGCTCAACCCCCGCAATCCGCTAGTGGAGAGAGTGCCACTGAGGCGACCCTCTGCAAATCCATGACTCATCAAGTGAGCATACCCACTCCGGACAGTCCCCTGGTTAACCGCTTGAGCAACATCAAGGTTATTCGCTAGGTAGTTGCTATTACTAAAACCGCGACTGGGATTGCGACCCTCATTCATGCCAAATAACACAAAGTGTTCTAAGACACTCTTGAAACTCCCCGTTTCTACCGCTGCGACGACATCGGCATTCTGTTCGGCGTAGAATGCTGAGTCAAAGGTAGCAGCAAGAACCTCAAATGCCGGGAAGGGATTGCGACCCTCGGCAAGACCCACCATGACCAAATGTTCCAGTCCGTTGGTAGCCGTCCCTTGACTGACGGATTCGGCAGCATCAGGGTTTTGGGAGAGATACAAGGTCTCTAAGTCTTTTAATAACGGACTGGGGAACCGACCTTCGGCAAAGCCAAATTTGACAAAGTGAGCGAACCCACTGGCGAATGATCCGGCAGCAACCGCTTGGGCTACATCGCGGTTTTGTGTCAGATAGGTTTCAGCGAATACCTGACTCGGAGCCCGTCCTTCGGCAAAACCAAAGGCCGCAAAGTGAGCGCTCGCACTTGGGATAGTCCCGTTTTGAATGGCGAGGGCAACATCGGTATTCTGTGCCAGATAGTAGTCGGCATCAAACAGCGTCTTAGCGACATCGACCGAGGTTGGCGAGGGAGAAGTATTGCGATCGCTACTTGTGGTGTTTTCGGGAGTTCCACGAGTTTCTGCATCTTCAGAACTCCCCACTAATGAACCTGGGAAAATCGGATTGGAGAGGGGGTTAATTTGATCGCTTGGCTTGATTTTAAATTCAGGGGTCTGATTCTTCTGGGTCAAGGCTTCAGTCTCGGCGATCGCGGTAATCCGCGATGTTAAACCGTCTCCGGTATTCTTCGCTACCAGTTCCTCTAGGGATAATTCCCCGGAACCGGCTGCCAAGAAGTCTTTTGTCGTGCCATCAAGGGAGACTTTTTGAACCAGGGCGATCGCACCATTAATATCCGTCCCTCCATTCGCTACCGCTTGGGCGATCTGCTGATTCGCCGCCGCCATCACTTGCGCTGCGGATGACGCCATTGTTCGTAACTCATCCAAATTTACAGAGGGGTCACTCTCTTGAACCTTCTGCGCCGCACCTTCTATCACGGTTTGGAGTTGGGCGCTAGATGTGACATCAAAGCGGGTAACAGACTGCAAACTATTGGCGAGGCTTTTGACAACCATCCCCGCAATATCTGCTCGGGACAAGCTAGAAGCGCCATCGATTAAAGCCGCCGTCTGAGTCACTAAATTTTGCACCTGCACCATTGACAGGTTAATCGCTGCACCCCCCGCGATGTTTTGCTCCGTCGCCGCGATCGGGTCAAAGGTACTCAAATCCACATTATCCGGCAAGGATAACGCTTGTTTTACTTTGTCATTCGCTTCAAACGGAGACAATCCCTCATCAATTAAATCCGCCGTGATACTGGTTAACAGACTGACCATCAGAGAATCGGGCGTCGCTTTGAGCGGTGTTTCTAAGGGTAAGCCATTGGCGGTATCAATCCCCCCCACCACGACAATGTGACCTTCGCTCGCGTCGAGTTTACCATTGCCATTGCTATCAAAGGCTTCCAGGGATGCCTCAAATTTAAACAGTCCATTTTCGTCCGTTGTACCAACGGCTTCGTTCTCATCGCGCAGGCCATTTTTATTGGCATCAAAGAAGATCTCAGCATTGGCAATGTAGCCATCCATTGCCCACCCTTGGAACCCCCAAAACATCGGCATAAACGGGGGAAAGAAAAACCCCGGGTCCGGAGTCGTAGATACCCCCGTTTGGGCATAATTGACGATGTTCTGTCCTAGAGCACGATTGCGCCAATCTCCGGAAGGAGCGATCAAGTCATCCACAGGCAACGCTTCCCCGGTAGCTCCCTCAATTTTGACAATGATATCCTTGTAGTCGCGAGCCTGGGCGCTATTGCCATTAATGGGCTGATCTTCCCAACCAAAGGTGTTACCCTCTCCAGTGAGATCCACCATCTGTCCCTGAGTCGATTGAGTGGAAAACAGCGGAACGCGGACTCCTCGGAGGCGATTAGCGTCGCTCAACACATCCTGCACAGTGCCGTGGGGGAGAAGCATCATCGCGAATTTGGTCCCCGGTGTCATGTCGAAATTCTGACGCCCTTGATAAGCGCCTCCATTCCAGTTAAAGTCCCGAAATTCGTTGAAGGTGTCACTGAAACGAGCACCTTGCCAACGGTCCGAGATGACAACATGACCTTCGGACGAGCGGCTTAAGGCCCGCCTTGCGGCTTCTTGCATATATTCCGTAGATCCGATCGCCAGGTTCTCCATCCCTTCTACAGAGAACACAGCCATTTCTGCAATATTGCTACTGCCGTCAAACAGGAACTCTACGTTAATCTGACCCTCGTTGCCGACGACAAAGACTCCGGGGGGATTTTGTGCGGCGGGTTCGGAGGGTGCCGGGACCGGGACGGTGGGAGTGGGTCCGAGGATCGGTGACGTTGGGGAAGTCACCCCAGGTATGGCGGGGACAAGTGGATCGGTCCCAATGATCGGTGCCGTTGGGGAAGTCACCACAGGTATGGCGGGGACAAGTGGATCGGTCCCAATGATCGGTGCCGTTGGGGAAGTCACCACAGGTATGGCGGGGACAAGTGGATCGGTCCCAATGATCGGTGCCGTTGGGGAAGTCACCACGGGTATGGCGGGGACAAGTGGATCGGTCCCAATGATCGGTGCCGTTGGGGTTGGGTCCGTCACCACGGGGGCGGTTGGGGCGATCGGTGCCGTTGGGGTTGGGTCCGTCACCACGGGGGCGGTTGGGGCGGTTGGGGCGATCGGATCGGTCCCGATGATTGGATCTGTGGGGGTTGGGGAAGTCGGCACGGGTTCCACAGGTTCCGTTGGGGCGATCGGCACCGGCGTCAAGATCGGATCTGTGGGGGTTGGGGAAGTCGGCACGGGTTCCACAGGTTCGGTTGGGTAGATCGGATCCGGCGTCAAGATCGGATCTGGCGGTGGCGGTGGCGGTGGGAACATCATCCCAGGATCCAAAGGATTTGGACCTATCGGTCCATTCCCCTGAACATAAAAGGTGTAATTCGCTTCGTCTAGGTCGTTACTGCCTATACTAATTTGTGCCGTGCTAGGTCCGCTCACCCAAGGGGTAAAAGTAATTTCAAATGTGGTAGATTGACCGGCACCAATGGTATCCACTTCTAAAGTTTTCACAGTGAAATTGAGGGAATTTGGCCCGGTATGTGTTACCACAGGTCCACCAGATAAGCTCAAATTACTGGAACCTAAGTTCTCAATTGTAAAAGTTTTAACGATTGGACTGGCTATATCCGTCGTATAGCCAAAATCAGTGCCGTCCATCGTCGAGGGGGACCAAGCGTTGTTGGCGATCGAAATATTGTTCCCCTTGATATCGATTTCTGGCGGATTGATGAAGAACGCTAAATCTTGCTCGGCCCACACATTGCCGTAGTTAAAGATATGACTACCGCCCGTATAAGGGTTGTTATCGGCATAAGAGAATGACCCGAGTCCCTCGAAAATAACGGAATAGGTTTGTCCACTGGTTACCGTATAGGGCGTATCCAATTTAACGGTTTTCCAACCGAAGCCATCCGGGAGGACTAAACCCGTTTGCTGGTAAGCTGGCGTGCCTTTGGTGGAACCAACACCACTCCCATTAGCGCTGTTGTAAATTAATAAATTTCCGTTAAAAATACCGCTCCCAAAAACAGCGATTTCATTGAGGGTTCCATTTTCCGTAGCGGTAAAACTCTGTCCTTGATGATTGGTGTTTGTTCCACCGGCGATCGTCAATTGAGTAATCGGAGTAATCATAGGAATGCTTCTTCTTCTATGGGTAACATTGACAAGAAATAATTCAGTTCATTGGATTTGAACTGGCAAGGTCGAATTGATGGCCCAAGCCATTGGAAATTGGCACTCAGTGATGGCGTAGAGTGTCCTAGAATAATGCTGCCAAAATTAGGGGCAATGTTGACAATGCCATGACAGTCAGGATGCAGTTTTGTAATTATTGAATCCTTACATTTTCGGGTTCGCTGCTAGTCCCTCTCCCTCTATTTTGAATCCTAAATATCCAACTAATTCCGATGAGATGCTTCTGAATAAAGGACCCAATTCCTCAATCCCCGTGGAAAAGTTTCGGTTGACAACTCGGCAGGGGTCCTAAGTGGACTGGGTGAGGATTGGAGCTTTCTTACTGTTTAACCCTGTTTTTTGAATTGTACTGTATTTGCAAGGAAAAACCATGAGCCCGCTCACATCTTTATCATATCTTTTTAAACTTGACTTTTTACCCTTGATGTGCATTTTACCTTTAAAAGATTAAATTTATGAAAAAATATCCCCCTTTTTTAGATTGACAGGGGGAATCCTTTATGGTATGTGGAGGGGTAAATTGTTAACAATCTGCAATTTACATAAAAACCTGATGAATACCCGTTTCGGGGTGAACATCCGCTATTTTATTTTGAGAGAGAAAGAGTGGCTTATCGTCTAAAATCTAAAACATTAGAGCCTTGATTGGGGCGATCGAGTCCTGATTTTACCCATTGAATACAGGCTTGTTCTGATTTGAAGATTTTAGGTGCTGCGACATTTTGTAAATTATCCGGCTTATAGTGGTCGTAAAAAAACTTATCGGCCATTTGATAAATAATGATTAAATTTTCGCGATAGGTATAGCGATGTTTAAAGATGTCCAGACTTTCTTCGACATCAGAATGAATGTCTAAGTGTTCTTTGGCGATCGCAATAATCCCTTCGAGGCTACTGGAATGAATGCCTGCCGGATTATGAGCCTTATGCAAATTACCCCGATGTCCTAATTCTGAGAGCAAGTGATAGGAATAGATGGGGTCGCTATGGACGCTACCAAACAGATAAGGGATAATCAAGTGACCGCGATCGGCGATCGAATATTCGTAAAGTAAACGAGTCATGATGTTGGGGTCAGTCGGGTTGGGTAACCCAAATTTTATCATCTTGGGGAGGATGGGGGAGATGGGGAGGATTGGGGAGATAGTTTGTAGTAACGACTTCAGTCGTTGCTCTCGTGTCACGGCTGAAGCCGTGACACGCACAATTGGCGGCTGGAGTGCCTGCTTGGGGACGGGAGGCAAAGCATCTAAAGGGGCGTGACGTAAGCTACCGCTTCCGTCACGAGGAAACGACTAAAGTCGTTACTACAAACTATCTCTTCCCTCTCCCCTATCTTGCCCATCTGCCAAAGGGGCGTGACAGAAGCTACCGCTTCGGTCACGAGGAAACGACTAAAGTCGTTACTACAAACTATCTCCCCCATTTTCCCCTAGCGGGATAATTTAACTAAGGCATCTTTGACTGATTCAGGTAAGCGGCGCATGATGCGGCCTTTTTCGATATCCACGGTAACGAGAGTAACCACGCCAGTGAGGTACAACTCTTGTGCATCGAGGGACTGAATCTGATATTCCCAATTGAGGCGGACCCCATCCATTTCTAGCATCCGGGTTCTGACGACTGCCTGGGTGCCGAGTTTCATGGGTTTGTGGTAGCGCAAGGCTAACTCAACCACGGGTAAATCGCACCCCAGGGCGACTAAATCGGCAAAATTGACCCCGATCGCCCGCAAGGATTCGACTCGTGCTTCTTCCATCCAGGTTAAGTAGGTGCCATGCCAAACGATGCCCGCATAGTCGGTATGATGGGGATAGGCCCTGACAGGGTACTCGAACCATCCTTCTGGGGATTTTTCGCCCAGGCGGGCGATCGCCTGGGTTGGGGGGAGTTGGGGTTGTGTCTCTTTTTCCTCAGTCATGTTACAAATTGATCCAAAACTCTACATTTCTACAAATTTTCAGTAGGTAATAAGTCTTACATTATTAAAGATGAAATACCTAAATCGAGCAATCTCTGGGGTCGTTGACCTCGACCCATAGAGCGTGTCCGAAACGGAATCAATTCAGGGATTCATCCCTACATAGTATGCTGTTGTAGCCAGGAGCTAAACTTATGATCCAAAAAATATTAGTGGCAGTGGCAGGACGAGGACTCTGTGAAGAGATGGTCAAGATGTTGATGGACATCCCCTCGTTTCAAACCGCCTCCGTGACCGTACTGCACGTTGTGGCCCCGGAAGTAACCGCTGATGCTATGGCGGATAAGTTGGCAGAGGGTGGCAAAATCCTCGCCGATGCGGTCAAATTTTTGAATATCGACCCGAGCAAAGTTAACCCCCGTCTGAAGCAGGGAGACCCGAAAACCGTCGTCTGTGAAGTAGCAGAGGAAGAAAATGCTGACCTGATCGTGATTGGATCCCGCGCCTTGGGACGGTTGCAAGCAATTTTAGAAGGATCCGTGAGTCAGTACGTCTTCCAGCTTGCGTCCCGTCCGATGTTGCTGGTCAAAGATGATGTTTACGTTAAAAAAATTAAGCGCATTCTCGTCGCCGTGGACAAATCCGACTCAGCGAAACAATGTCTGGATTTGGCCCTAATGATGGTCAAAGATATTGATGGGGGACAGGTGGAGTTGGTCCATGTTTCGTCAAAACCTGTGGACAACCCAGAACAGGACCCGGTATTAGCCGCAGCGGTGGCGGAGGCGCGGAAATATGGCATTTCCTATCGCTGCCACACCCCGAAAGGAAAAGCGGGAGAAGAAATTTGTCGATTAGCGGATGATTTGAACGCGGATTTGGTGATGCTGGGTTCTCCCGATCGCCGTCCGAACATTGCCAAAAGCTTTGTGGACCTCGATCGCCTCTTAGGAGGGTCTCTGTCTGACTATGTGCGGGTTTATGCCAACTGTCCGGTGTTATTAGGTCGGACTTCTACCTAATTAACCCCCGGAAATTCCCATAAAAAAGGTGCCGAACGTTGCGTTTTGGCACCTTTTATTCAGGAGACCCTCGCCGGTCCGTGGACGCGATCGCGTCCCTTCCCGGCGACTGTCAGAGTTAGAACTTGAAGAAAGCACCCGGAACGGTTCCGAGTGCCAGACAAAGCCGCCCGTTAATTTAGCTCTCTTTGCTTTTGCTGGCGGTTTGAATGTAGAGGATCAACAGGAACACGGCTGGGACGAGCACAAAAAGAAGGCTTGCCACAAATCCTAGGTCGTTAACTTGCATAGAACCCCACTATTTTTTCAATCTTAAAATTCAATAAGATCAGAATATCATTATTGCTTGACTACGGTGAGGGTGATCGACCTAAATTCTTTCAACCCAGATCCTCGGTGTGGGGACCCTATATTCAACTTGGGGGTTAGGGCTTGGTTTTGACGCTCACCGGGCCATTCACCAGGGTTTGACAAGCCAAACGATAGCTGTTCGGCTTTTTCTTGAGTTTTTGGTTTTCTGCTGGAGTGCGATCGGAGAGATTTTCCATGCCTTCGACGACTTCGACAATGCAGGTGCCACATTGACCGTAACCGCCACAGTTCATCAATTTTCCGACAAACTTGTAGAGTTCGATTCCATTTTCTAAGGCTTTAAGCCGCAAGTTGGCTCCATCTGCCGCGACTACTTCCTTGTTTTCATCCACAAATTTGATATTAGGCACTTCTCTTCTCCATAGTTGCGATCGAGCGATACCGATTGGGGCCGATGAGTCGTGCAGGATTAGGCCAAGCCTTGGCACTGACTCAGGGCCGATGTTAGGTCCTCTCAAATTTTAGACCGTCATGTTAATTTCTGTAAAGACTGGCCGCATCCTGTGGGGGCAATTCACCAATTGCCCCGAGATTTCCGATCCAGGTTGGCCATTGCGCGAACTTAGGGCGTAGAAATCAAGCTTTCATTCACATTCCCGATCGCCCGTTCCATCGCTGCTAATGCCCGATTATAGGTGACGATCGCCCGCAAGCGGTTATTCTGCGCCCGAGTCAGTTCCGTTTCTGCCGTCAGCACGTCCGTCTGAGTCCCTACACCGGCTTGAAACCGCAACCGCGCCAGACGCAAACTTTCCCGCGCCTGATCCACGGCAATATTAGAGGTTTGGATATTCTCGAAGTTCGATCGCAAGTTGAAAAAGGCTTGCTCCACCTGTAAGCGAACTTGGTTGCGAAACTGCCCAAATCGCGTTTCTGCAATCTCAATATTCCGCTCCTCTTGAACCGCTCGCGCTCTAGCAGCCCCCCCATCATATAAATTCCACTGCACCCTACCCCCTAAGTTGTAGCCATCGGCCAAATTCAAATCATCCCCAAAGACTTCAACCGCGTTATAGCTGGCAAATAAATTGACTTGAGGACCCAGGGCAGACAAGGCAATCTGACGCTGATAATCCGTGAGTTCCCGCTGTAACAACAACTGCTCTAACTCCGCTCGATTTCTCAACGCCAGGACGATGCTATCTTCGAGAGACAAATTCCACAGCCCCGAAATTTCCACAGGTTCAGCAGCAGAAATATCCACCACTTGCGAAATGTTTAAAATCCGCGCAATTTCCCGGCGACGGATCCGCTGCTGGGCCCGCGCTTGGGTGAGGGCTTGGGCGGCATCGGCTAACTGGACCCTGGCTCTGAGCACATCAAATCTTGTCCCTAATCCTGCTCGTTCCAAGGCTTCAGCGTCTCGTAAGCTCTGTTCGGAACTTTGCACCGCAGAGAGGCTAATTTCTATTTGGTCATCGGCTTCTTGGAGGTTGTAATAAGCCTCGCGAACCTCTAAGCGCAAGTCAGCAAGCACCCGTTCTAGATCTAATTCACTGACGAGTAACTGGGTTTCGGCCAAGCCAATCTGACCCGATCGCCGCCCGGAATTGTACAGGTTATAGCTTAATTCCACGCCACCATCTAAGCTGGTGCTCCCGCCTTCTGGGGGTGGGGCATTGTCTCCTAACTGTTGTCTTTGTCGCTGATTGGCTAAATCGGCCCCGGTGGAATTGGATCGCGATAGGCTCGATTGCACGCTCAAGTTGGGATACAAGGCGGCGCGACTTTCTCGTAAGGCGGCGCGATTTCGGTCCACGGTTAAGAGGGCTTCTTGCAGTTGCTGGCTGTTCTGTTCCGCAATTTGCAGGGCCTGTTCTAAGGTCAAGGGTTGGGTGCCGACAATCTCAACTTCATCGGATTCCGTCGGAAACTGGAGGGGGTTAGGGTTAGGAGTCAGGTACTCCGGCACATTTTCTACGGGGGGGGTTACCCCTTGGGCTTGTAAACCCTCTCTGGGGGCAGTTTTGTCCTGGGTTTCCCCGGAGGGAGAGGCGGTTTCTGGGGCTGGACTGGGGAGGCGATCGCCTGATGCCTCAGTCTGTCCAAGACTTGCGCCGATATCGCTTAAGGCGATTAGCGTTCCCATACCCACAGTCATCAGATATCGAAAAGTTCCCATAAGTTTTTGATTCGGCGTGCAATTTAACAATACTTCCAGGTTCAGGTCAACACTTTTTAAGGTATAGCAGATCGCGATCTTTGCGATGAAATTTCATCTACCTGACTAAACGGCTGAAGATGCACCGGATTGGAATTGGCCAGGGCGATCGCAACCTGGGGTTCAAGGCTGCGCGGGCAAAGATAAATGGCTTTGTTTTCCCTTGCGCTCCTGATATTCCGGTGATTGACGCACAATCGCTCTTTTGAGTTGCACGTTTCATTTTAGCGGAGTTTTTTGGAGGATTCGAGTGGAGTTGTTTTAATCTTTAGTTTTTTCTCATTTGTTCAGGGTTTTTTAGGGTTGATTAAGTTGGGTTTATGTCTATCTGTGTTTCTATCCTAATATTTTCTTTGGCATTTTAAGGGATAATAGTGAGTTTTTTAGGCTCGGTTTTGTCGTTTTGGACGAGTTTGAAACCACATCATAATTCCGGTAACGGCAAGGGTGATTAATCCTAATCCGTTTAAAAGGGGATAAACGGGGGCTAAGTTTAGGGGCCCAAATATACCCTGATGGAGGTCGAGTAACCCCATAAATTGGGTGCGCTTTCCCCTCACTACAGCGATTTGATACAAGATTCCGGTACTGGCGGTCAGGAGGAGGGGTAAAATGGCGATCGGGGCCAGGATGCGGTGCAGTTTCCGTAATCGGGCTTTATTGATAGGCATGATTGTTCATGGATTGATAGAGAGATGGGGTGGGGAACGACAGCAAGTCGTTACTACGAACATCAGAGGGAACGACTGAAGTCGTTACTACGAACATCAGAGGGAACGACTGAAGTCGTTACTACGAACATCAGAGGGAACGACTTAGAAGATATTAGACTTCTTGCAAAATTCTTTAAAGCCCCCCTTCTTAAGGGGGGTTGGGGGGATCAATCCGGTATTTTGCAAGAGGTCTATTATTGTAAAGGATTGAGGTGGGGTTTGGGGTTGAAATAGGAAAGGACACGGGGGTGCCGTGTCCAGAGGGAAGATGCGATCGCTGAATTGATTAGGGATTAGGAACTTTCTTGCTCGTCGATTGGCGATTCGGTTTTCTTTTTACTGAATAAAAACCACCAGAGTTCTAATCCAATTAAAGTAACGCCTCCTCCCATCACCCCAGCTTTTACGGGTAAGGGTTGTTCAATTTTTTGCAATCCCTGGGATGGATTTCTTGGGTGTCCGGGCATTTCTGACATGGCTTGGACTCTTGCCGTTGTCCCCGTTGCCAAAACTGTGGCAACTGCCAGTAAAGGTAGCCAAATTTGGGATTTTTTTAACATAATTTCAGCCTGTTGTCAAGAGAATTTACAGATTTAATTCCCGAGGGTTTCACCTAGGAATGATGGGCTTTAAACTTGCGTAAGCGCAAGGCATTGGTGACGACGGACACCGAACTCATTGCCATTGCCGCACCGGCGAGGATGGGATTGAGTAACCATCCGGTAAAGGGATAAAGAATGCCAGCCGCAATCGGGATGCTGGCGGTATTGTAAATAAAGGCAAAGAACAGATTTTGGCGGATATTTTGAATGGTGGCTTTACTGAGTTGAATCGCGGTAACGATACTTTGTAAATCACCGGAAATTAGGGTAATATCACTGGCAGCAATGGCGACATCCGTTCCAGTCCCGATGGCAATTCCGACATCCGCTTGAGCCAAGGCAGGGGCATCATTAATCCCATCGCCCACCATTGCCACAATTTTACCTTCCGCTTGTAATTCTTTGATTTTATCCGATTTCTGCCCGGGACGAACTTCCGCAAAAACTCGATGAATTCCCACTTCTTTAGCAATCGCTTGGGCAGTTTGTTGGTTATCTCCCGTTAACATTACCACCTCTAATCCCAGGCGGCGCAATCCTCGAATGGCTGTGGCAGAAGAAGGTTTTAAGGCATCTGCTATTCCAAAGACTCCTTCAATTTGTCCATCGACGGCAATCCAAGGGCTAGTTTTGGCTTCAGATTCCCAATTTTCTTGATAGGTTTGTAAGGATTTGGTATCAATCCCTAATTCCTGCATCCAGCGTGGAGTGCCGATTTGGACGAGGCGATCGCTGACGATTGCCTGAACTCCCATCCCGGCAACGGCTTCAAAATTCGTAACGGCTGGAAGTGGCATTTCTACCCCTTGGGCTTTGGCATAGTCTACCACTGCCTCGGCTAAAGGATGCTCAGAATTACTTTCTACTGCTGCTGCTAATCGTAACAATTTAATCTCATTACTATGAGCAGTACCGCCAACGGTGACATAATCGGTTACCGTGGGTTTACCTTGGGTTAAAGTGCCGGTTTTATCTAAGACAATGGTTTGAATTTTATGAGCAAGTTCTAAACTGTCGGCACTTTTGATTAAAATGCCATTTTCCGCACCTTTTCCGGTTCCCACCATGATTGAAGTGGGTGTTGCTAATCCTAATGCACAAGGACAGGCAATAATTAAGACACCGACGGTGGTAATAATGGCGAGGGTGAGATTTCCCATGATGGCAAACCAGATGACAAAGGTGGCGATCGCAATCGCAATTACTACCGGAACAAAAAATCCAGTCACGCGATCGGCTAACCGTTGAATCGGCGCTTTACTCCCCTGAGCATCTTGCACCAACTTAACAATTTGCGCCAACACCGTATCCTTCCCGACGCGCAACGCTTTTAACTTAAAACTCCCGGTTTTATTCATCGTTGCGCCAATCACTTCATCCCCGGTTTCTTTCTTCACCGGAACCGATTCTCCCGTCACCATTGACTCATCAATTAAGGAAGAACCCTCCAAAACCGTCCCATCCACCGGAATTTTTTCCCCGGGACGGACTAAAATCACATCCCCGACCCCAACCTCTTGGATCGGAATATCAATTTCTTGACCCTGGCGAATCACCCGCGCTGTTTTCGCCTGCAATCCCATTAACTTTCTAATCGCTTCCGAAGTTTGTCCCTTGGCTCTATTTTCAAACAATAACCCCAGCAAAATTAAAGTGATAATCACGGCGGCAGTTTCATAATAAACTTCCGGCATCACCCCTTGAATTGTAAAAAATCCGGGGAAAATTGACACAAGCAAGGAATAGAGATAAGCAGAACCCGTTCCCAACGCCACCAGGGTATTCATATCCGCATGATGATGTTTAAAAGATTTCCAGGCACCCACAAAGAAGGACTTGCCACACCAGATAAAAACCGGAGTCGTTAGCGCAAATTGCACCCAAGGATGATGTAACCAAGCGGGAATAAAGGGAAAATCAATTCCTGTCATCATCGGCAGGGAACCCACCACCAAAATTGTGCTAATGATTCCCCCAAAAATTACCTTGCGTTGTAATTCTTGTTGTTCCGCTTGTCGGGATTTTTGTTCCGCATCAATGTCTCGCATCTCCAATTCTTGCATCGGTTCAGCGGTATATCCCGCATCAGAGACAGCGATTTGGATGCGATCGAGTTCCGTTTTTCGGGGGTTATACTTCACCCGCGCTTGTTCCGCGCTAAAGTTGACGCTACATTCTTCCACCCCAGGAACGCCTTGGATTGCTTGTTCAATCTGGGTTGCACAAGAGGCACAACCCATTCCTTTTAATCTCAAATTAACTGTTTCCATCATTCAAACTCTCTCGTGATAAGGGTTATTCAAACTTCCTGAGTTCATTGTAAACCTTCCCCTTCACTGGAGAGTCTACCCCCCTTAACAAAACTTCACATTTCCCCCGTCCCCTCCGCAAGTTCGTAGTAACGACTTCAGTCGTTCTTAATGTTCGTAGTAACGACTTCAGTCGTTCTTAATGTTCGTAGTAACGACTTCAGTCGTTCTCTTCATAGTCTTAAGTCCCCCAGCAAAGGTTAGAAACCGGGTTTCTTACAAAAATTTGGGATAATTTCCACAAGTTAAAGCAGAAACCCGGTTTCTAGTCCCTCAGCAAAACCGAAATCCCTACCGATCCCAATCGGCAACTTCATACAGAAACTTCGTACCCCCAAGCAACTTGCGATTATAAGAGGTACTTTGCACAAAAACGAGATACTTCTCCAAATTAGCCGGTTTAATTCGCACCGTTTCCCCCGGAGGTAATCCTAACATTTCTCGGGCAGATTCTCCTTCAAACAAATCCCCCGTCCCCCGATCCATCAAAATAATTTCTTTCTTCCCTTGAATCGTTTCAGTTTTCGTAAACTCATAAAACCCGCGCCCCCGTTGAAAAGTTAGACCATTTTCAACCACAAAATCTTTAATCGCGCAATTTTTATCAATATCCAATACTTGAAATCGCCCCGGAGTCACCGCACGCAAATCGGCAGATTCATGATAGAATTCTCCCTCCCGATTGAGCATGGTATTAAACATTTTGTTTAACCCACGACTCATCCGACCCTGTTCCGTGACTTCTGCTTCATAAGCTTGCAGTTGGTCATCAGAAGATTGCTGATAACAAACCGCTAAAAATAGGTCTGTAATATAAGCAAACTGGTCTAAATTAATATGAAATCCCCCAGACTTTTCTGCCAGTTCTTTATAGAAAAGTGTGGCATGAGACCGATTCAAGGCTTGGACGCCGTAAACGGGAATTCCCATTTCGGATAATTTCTCCAATTCCTTGCGCCAGTTCAATTTTTGAGGATTTTGAGCCGGTGCATGGGGAATATCATCCCCTATTAATACCAGGGATTTGGTACTGGCGGAACTCCAGGATAAAGATTGAGATTCATGCAAGACTAATTCATAACATTCCGGTGCATCTCCCCCTCCGGTTGCTTCGACATTTTGCACAAAGTCGCAAATTTTATCCACATATCCCGATAAATCTAAGTGTTTAGTAACGTAGGTTTTGCCCGCGTCGCAGTAGTCACCGTGAGCAATGATTCCGATCCGAATTCCGGGGATTTCATCCAATAATCGGGTGATGCTTTGTTTGAGGTTTCGGCGAACTTGGGTGAGACAAGGATACATACTCCCTGTGGTGTCAAAACTGAAAACAACATCAATGGTTTTAACGCTCATTCGGGTTTCTCCTCTAGTCATGAGAGTTGGAGTTATAGGCGAGTTGATAGCCGGTTTCCCTGGTGTTTTGGTTCCGGGTAAGGAGCAAATAGGGCTATGTCTTTACCCGGTTTCTACGCCTTTATAGTCTCATTCTATCTAATGTTGATGTTTTTGTCAACACTTTTAAACCCCTGAGTTGGCTAAAAGTTACTTGGCACAATCAATGCAGGATTTAGGAGAGATAAACCTGGAGGATTTGTAGGGTTAAGCAGACACTTTCCCCGTCATTTCCAATAGAAAAATCCCTCTACTGGAGGATGGCGCTGATAATGGAACTGAGGATCCAGATGCCGACCCCGACGATCGCAAAGACGGCAAGCATTAACCCACCCAATAGCAGCACAATAAATAGGGTGTCGGCTTTTTCTTTTTTGTCCGAGATGGGGGCATCTAAGTGAGTTTCTAACAGTTCCATATTGCGGACATTGGCTTTCCATGCAGCATCAAATAAATCTCCGACGATGGGGACTGTTCCAATCAGAGTTTCTAGGAGGATGTTGGAAACCATTTGCACTAAACTTTTCCGGGGGACTCCTATCTGGGCAGCGCTGAATACAATGTAAGCGGAGAGTAACGCACCGGCAATATCGCCCCCTGCGGGGAGGAGTCCGAGGAGGGGGTCGAGTCCAAAGCGAAAGCGGGTTCCGGGGATGCGAATGGCGCTATCCAGGAGATGACTGAGGCTGCGGAGGCGTTTGAGGGTTTTGAGTTTTGGGTCCGTTGGAGTAATCATGGGCGAGGGTAAATAAGGGGTCGATAACTGATTTCCAATTATGACGGAAGAAAGGGGCGACTGAGTTGCGCGATCGCCGCCTAGGAAGAAATCCCCAGAGGATTTGGTTGGGGTGACCCTCTCGATTTTGTATAGAAATACAGCGGTTTTACTGAGGAATGCGGCAGATGAGAATCGGGGAGGCGATCGCTCAAATCCCAAGGATCACCCTCTCGGTAGATTACAGCAGTAGGGGTGATTTTGCTATCCTCCAGGTGGTGAATCAGCCGATATAAACCTTAAATTAGGACATTAAAATGCCTGAAGACTATAAAGCACAACGCACGGTTTCTGCTATTTTTCAAGAACAACAGCAAATTGATAATGCAATCCGCCGTCTCATCGATCGCGGGATTCCCCAAGACCATATTTCTGTCATGGGGAAAAATTTTCAATCCAATACTCGCATCACCGGATTTATTACTAAAAAAGATGTGATTTTAGGAGGACTCAGAAGCGGGGCGATCTTCGGGTCTCTGTTTGGTTCATTTTTGAGTTTACTCACCGGAGTGGGAGTATTATTTATTCCCTTTCTCGGTCCTGTGGTGGCGGCTGGACCCCTCTCTGCGGTGTTATTAGGGGCGGCTTCTGGGGCGATCGCCGGAAGTGCGGGGGCCGGATTAGTTTCCCTCTTCGTTGCCTTGGGAATGCCGGAAGAAAAAGCAGCCGTTTATCAAACTCGTTTAGAAGCTGGGGAATTTCTCGTCATGGCGGAAGTTCCTGAAGGAAAATCCGGCGAAATTCACCTGCTGCTGGAAAGTGCTGGAGGACAAGAACTTGCCATTAATTCTATGACTTTGCCTCGTCCTTGCCCGGGATCTTGCAACAGTCCAGAAGATTTATCCCCGGAAATCCGCACCCATCTATCTCCTGATGCTCAAACCACTTTTATTCAACGGTATAATGCGGTTTTCGCCGAAACTAACGACTCGCTGAAAGCTGAACACGCTGCATGGGAAACCATTCATCGGGAGTATGAAGAAGATGAAAATGGGGTGTGGTCTAAATCTAAGGTGACTGTCTAGGATTTTATCACAGATAAGGAGTGCGAACGCACTCCAAAAAAGTTAGAGCATCAACCGTAAATGTAGAGGCAATTCGCAAATCGCCTCTACATTTATGGTTTTATGTTAATGATGGCCTAAGCATTGTTAAATTTTTGTAAGGAATTGAGAGAAATTTGGGTTTATATGATTTAATCAGATTAACCGACTTTCATAAAGGGGGAACCCCATGCAACAATATCTCTGTACTACCTGCGGCTATGTTTATAATCCCGAGGAGGGAGACCCGGACTCGGGAATCGATCCGGGAACTGCATTTGAAGACATCCCTGATAATTGGGTTTGTCCGGTTTGCGGGGTGTCTAAAGAAGATTTTGAACCCGTTTAACTGTCCCTTGATGAAATTTATTTCCGGTTCATGAAAAAACTTTTAATTACTGGATCGAGTGGATTTTTGGGCTGGCATATCTGTCAATTGGCTCAAGAAAAGTGGCAGGTGTTTGGAACCTATAATTCTCATGAAATCCCTATTCCCGGTTGTCAGTTGATGCCGGTTGACTTAACGGATTTTCAAGCCCTGAAATCCCTCTTTTTAGAAATTCGTCCCGATGCTGTGATTCATGCGGCAGCTCAATCTCAGCCGAATGTTTGTCAAACCTATCCCGAGGAATCCTACAAAATTAATGTCACTGCGGCGAGTGATTTGGCGGGATTATGTGCAGATGCTGAAATTCCCTGTGTTTTTACCTCGACGGATTTAGTTTTTGATGGGTTAAATGCGCCTTATGCTGAAACCGATGCAGTTTGTCCGGTGAGTCGGTATGGTGAGCAAAAGGTGCAGGCGGAGGTGGAAATGGGCGATCGCAATCCGCAAACAATTGTTTGTCGAATGCCCCTGATGTTTGGGGAGGGGGGACCCGCTGCCCAGAGTTTCCTCCAGCCGATGTTACAAACTTTGCGATCGGGACAAGAATTAGCCTTATTCACCGATGAATTTCGGACGCCAGTGAGTGGAAAAACTGCGGCCCAAGGGTTATTGGTTGCCTTGAAACAGAATGAAAAATTGCTGCATTTAGGAGGAAAAGAGCGGGTTTCGCGATATGGGTTTTTTGAGCAAGTGATTGAGATTTTGGAGGTGGGGGAGGGGCGGATTAAACCCTGTCGGCAACAAGATGTAAAAATGTCAGCCCCCAGACCCCCGGATGTGTCTTTGGATAGTTCTAAAGCCTTTAGTTTGGGATATAATCCGTTACCGTTGCGATCTCAGTTAGCTGAGTTAGTGGGACGGGTTTGAGGGATAGGACAAGAAACCGGGTTTCGGGCGACAGTTGTTGCTAATTATCAGAGATTTGGGAAGAAACCCGGTTTATGAGTTTTTTCTGAGTTGGTGGAAAAAGAGGACAAACTGTGGGACAATAGCAGTTTTGAAGGGAAATGCAAGGATTTAAGGTAGTGAACGATCGCCCGGTGAAGGTGGTAGTAATTGGTGGGGGTGCAGCGGGTTTTTTTGGAGCGGTTAATTGCGCTCAAAACCATGCTCAGAGTGAGGTAACAATTTTAGAAGCAGGAAGACAACCCCTATTGAAGGTGAAAATTTCCGGGGGAGGACGATGCAATGTGACTCACGCTTGCTTTGATCCGGGGATGTTAGTCACCCATTATCCCCGAGGGGGTAAGGCGTTGCGGGGGGCATTTTCCCGGTTTCAAGTGCAGGATACGGTGAACTGGTTTGAAAGTCGCGGGGTGAAGCTGAAAACTGAGGAAGATGGGCGGATGTTCCCGACGACGGATGATTCTGAAACCATTATCCATTGTTTGATGCAGCAGGTGCGAGAATCGGGAGTGAGACTGCGGACGGGGGTTTCCGTGGTGGATGTGCGTCGCCTCTCTCCCGAGGAAGGTGAGAACGGGGGGGGATTTGAAATTGTCTTGAAGTCTGGGGAAATCATTGCTGGCGATCGCCTCCTGTTGGCAACGGGTAGCAATCCTCTCGGATACAAAATTGCCCAATCCCTGGGACATCAGATAGAACCGCCAGTTCCTTCCCTGTTTACTTTTAATATTACGGACCCTCGCTTCCAGGATTTAGCGGGAGTAGCGGTGAAAATGGCGCGAGTCCAATTACGGGAGGCTAAATTGACCCAAACCGGACCCGTTCTGATTACCCATTGGGGTCTGAGTGGTCCGGCGATTTTGAAACTTTCCGCATGGGGGGCGAGGTATTTATATAACCACAAATATCAGGCGACTCTAACCATTGATTGGTTACCGCAGTATAATCCGGAACTGTTGCGAGAACAGTTACAGGCGGTGAAATCCCAGTTACCGCGCAAGGCAGTTGCCACGAGTTGTCCTTTTCCGATTCCTCGCCGGTTGTGGGAACGGTTGTTAGCATCCAGGGGAATTGATATGGAAACACGCTGGGCGGAAATTTCTAAAAAAGCGATTAATCAGGTGGTGGAAGAATTGACCCGAGGGGAGTATCAAATCCAGGGCAAAGGGGTGTTTAAGGATGAATTTGTCACCTGTGGCGGGGTTTCTCTGAAAGAGGTGAATTTTAAGACGATGGAGAGTCGCTGTTGTCCGGGGTTATATTTTGCTGGGGAAGTGTTGGATATTGATGGGGTGACGGGAGGGTTTAATTTTCAAAGTGCTTGGACGACTAGCTGGTTGGCGGCGCAGTTGTTGGGGAGTTGAACCACGGATTTTCACGGGTTTTTACGGATTTTTACGGAGGTTTTGGTGATGAGGGAAGAGACGGATGTTTTTGTGTTTTTGGAAATTTTTTCCCGGGAGGGGGGGATTCAATCTTATGTGAAGGATATTTTGACGGTGTATGGGGATTGGGCGTCCCGTCAGGGGAGGGTGGCACAGGTGTTGTTGTTGCGGGATGGTCCGGATTGTGAGAATCCGTTGGAGGGTCATCCGGGGTTGCAATTTCAGTATTTAAAAACCTTGCCGCCGATGTGGGGACGGGTGAAGTTGGCTGGAGTGTTGGCAAATCGGCTGGTTTTGCACCGTCCGAGGCGGGTGTTTTGTGGTCATATTAATTTAGTGTCCTTGGTACAAGGGTTGTGTCAACCGTTGGGGATTCCTTATACGGTGTTGACTTATGGGAAGGAGGTATGGGAACCATTGCCGAAGATGGCACAATCGGGGTTGCGGCAGGCGAGTCGGTTATGGACGATTAGCCGATACAGTCGCGATCGCGCTTGTGCGGCGAATGGATTACAGCCCAGTCGCTTTGAGTTACTGCCTTGTGCGGTGGATGAGAGGCAGTTTACGCCGGGTCCGAAACCACCAAAGTTGCTAGAACGCTATGGGTTACGGGGCTGTAAGGTCTTGATGACCGTGGCGCGTCTGTGGTCTGGGGATATCTATAAAGGGGTAGATGTGACAATTCGGGCGTTACCCGAGATAGCACAAGCCCAGCCTGATGTCAAGTATCTAGTCATTGGGCGGGGGGATGATCAGCCGAGATTACAGGGATTGGCGCAGGAGTTGGGAGTGAGCGATCGCGTGGTGTTTGCCGGGTTTGTGCCCACGGAGGAGTTAGCCCTCCATTATCGGGTGGCAGATGCCTATATTATGCCCTCTCAGGAGGGATTTGGCATCGTGTACCTGGAGGCAATGGCTTGTGGAAAACCTGTGCTGTCTGGGGATGCCGATGGATCAGCGGACCCATTGCAGGATGGCAAATTGGGTTGGCAAGTGCCCCATCGGGACCCCCAGGCGGTGGCGGCTGCCTGCATTGAAATCTTGCGGGGAGAGGACCGCCGCTGTGATGGGGACTGGTTGCGCCAGGAAACGGTAGGGGGGTTTGGTACGGATGCCTTTACTCGGGGGGTCAAACAACTGATAGAGTTTACTGAGTAGGATAGAGGTATTGGCGATTTTCTGTGGGAGTCAATTTGTGAATCAAAACAGTTATAAATCCTTGTTGTTGAACCTATCCGACCTGAGTCGGTGGTTGATGCCGGTATTTATCGTATGGGTGTTGATTTCGATCGGGTTGGGATGGGTCGTGAAGTCGATTTTAATCTTAATCGTGGCTGTTACCCTGCTGCCGGTGATTGGCTTTTTTGGCTTGCGGTGGTGGTTGAGTCGGAACCTGATTGTGGATCAGTGTCCGGTGTGCAGTTATGAACTGACGGGACTGAATCAGACCCAACTTCAATGTCCCAGTTGTGGGGAACCGCTGATGGGAGAAAAGGATCATTTCGTGCGGTTGACCCCCCCGGGGACCATCGACATTGATGCGATCGAGGTATCGGCAAAGGTGATTGAGGAATCGAAGTGAAGGAGGCGATCGGGGTTGAGAGAGGGGAATGGACGATTCCCCTCAAGGGCGATCGCATTGTGTTGGGATGGCATTTAGGGTTTGGCCTCCCATTCGGGTCCGGTTGGGGTGGTCCGCAACCGCCAGGTGCCCAGTTGGGGTTCTGTAACTTCTAAGAAGCCACTATTTAGGGGTTGCCGAACATAAGGACTTTCTAAGACTGGCCAATTTTCCAGTTGCCGGGGTTTACCGTTAATGGTGGCGATCGCGATCGCACCCTGGGGTTTGTATGTCATGGTCAGTTCGTCCCCCGCAAGACTTTTATACTCTAACCTGCCCTCGGTTTCCCAAGCCTCATCTCTCACCTCAGTTCGATCCAAGGCGCGGATTAAACTATCAAAAGTAGGATACTCTGTGACCCTCGCCACATCCACGATCCAAGCCGTTTGACTGCCGATCGCCGCTAAAGCTTGATAAGCGGCGTGTTTCTCATCAACCGGGATTTGTAAGGCCATGTCATCTCCCCAGGCCCGGGCCACCACCCAAGTTTCTTGAATGCGCCAAATATACCAATCTTCATGGCGACGAGGTTCTCCATATCCCATTGGTAAGACGAGGTGCGACTGGGCCGGAACTCCTGCCTCCACATCAGATTTAGTGAGAATTTGCTGATAAATTACCGCACTTCGTTCCTGGAGATATTGGTCTCCGGGGGTTTTTCCCGTCGCCATTGGGGAATGATAGGTTCCGCCCAGACTGACTACGGGATTATTCACTCCATTGGGGTCGCGAATTACGAGTTTATAGGTGGCATATTGCGCGCGGATTGTGCCTTCAACTCGATAGTCGCGAGAGCCTTCTAACAGAGTACCAACGGTATAATCGGGGGTGACGTAGAAGGTTTCCCAGAGGTGATTATCGGCATGGTAGCTGTAATAGACGGGATGACTGGCTTGGACCGAGAAGGGGAGGGGAACTTGCTTGTGAGCGATTGCTCGTAAATGTTCCGGAGGACGATAGGAACTCAGACTCGGGGCCAAGGCGAGTCTGGCATGGTTTAACTGCATGGCATCGGCGATCGCCTGATCATTAGTACCATTTGGAGTTCCCCACCAGATCCAGGCCACCGCACTCAATCCATTATTCCAAGTCTGGCGATCAAACCCGCGACTTTCCGCCCCACCAGAGGTTCCCCAACTCAGGCGCAAAGCCATATTCGTGGCATACCAGTCTAATAAAGCCGTCGCTAATTCCTGCAGTTCTGGAGTTTCGGCAAAATCATACAGATTGAGTAATCCGGCAATGCTGTAGCCGTAATAGGTCGAGGAATGAAATTCTCCTTGACCTATTGTGAGAAACTTATCCAGTTGCGATCGCAACCAAGCCTCATTGGTTTCCGCCACATGGGGGAGTTCCACCGGAAACCCGCTGCCATCCATCAGGGCCAAACCGGAAACGCGCTGCATAAACCCATGATTTTCCGTACCCCCTTCCTGCCACTCCTCGATCCGAGAACGGGTTAACATACTTTGGTAAGAGGCCTTTACCGGGTCCGGGAGACGGTGGCGATGGAGGAAGAAAATTCGCACATCTAGCATACTGCGAAAATGATACAGGTCCGGGCGTTCCCGTTCCAATTTTAACAACATATCCCAATTGGGTTGGGAGTCATAATCCTCCGGCAAACTGAGGCGGGCTAAAATAATAGGCAGCAAATATTTATGAGGGTCGCCAATGTCATTTCTGCGCCACCAGCGATCGCGTTCTTCCAAATTTGGACGGGCGATTCTTTGTCGAATTAGTAAACTCCTGCGTTGAAATTCCACCTCCGTTGGATCTAAACTCGAATAAGGAGGAAGGCGTTGGAGCTGGGTGCTTCTTTCTCGCAGTTCTTCTTTTTGTGCGTTGGTCCATTGGGTAAAATGTGCGCCGGATTCAAGAGTCTGGTTTTTCAAGGAAAGGCTGGCGCAACCATTCAGTGCGATCGCCAGAAATAGATTAACGACCCAATAACGCATTTGGATTAATAAAAATAAAAGAGCAATGAGGGACAAGTCTGTGCCTATTTTAAAGGGGAAAGGGTGGAGTTGCCGTAAGTCGAGCGATTTTTCCCCCCGATCCCCAGTGAACCAAATCTTGGGGATTTCACCCCGGATCACAGGTCCCGTTGATGGAGAGCCCTTGGAGACAGACCCTGATCCCTAACTCCAGCCGGGGTGAGATCCCTAAGCTCCTCAGACCCCTTGTAGGGAGACCCTGACCCATCAGGGATGGCGGCACAGAACGGGAAAAAAGGATAGACTGATTTTTGACCACAGACCTAAAAAACCCAGGGAGAAGGTCCCTCTGTAATCCCCTGAAAAACCCCTCAATTCAAACCTAGTGACCGAAGGTAATCTATGCCTATCAAACCTCCCCAAAAATCAGCAAAAAAACGGTCGAATTTAGCCAATCCAGCCCCTTATGTGGGATTTTTTAGCCGTTCCGAGGATTTACTCTGTTTACTCGGATTAGATGGGAATTTTCAAGAGGTTAATCCCGCCTGGGAACGCACCTTGGGCTTGACTCCAGAAGACCTAGTGAATCGCCCCTTTATCCCTGGGGTGCATCCGGAAGACCGAGAGCAAACAGCCGAAGAAATGGGCAAGCTATCTGAGGAAATTGAGCGGGTTAGTTTTCAAAATCGCTATCTTCAGAAAGATGGCACTTATCAGTGGATGGAGTGGGAAATCAGCCAGTCCAGGGAAGAGGGGGTGAGGTATGGATTTGGTCGAAAAATCACGGGCCCTAGCGATCGCCCCCATTTAGAAGAACCGCCACCAACCGCGCACAACCGCCACAGCATCAAATCCCTACAAGACCGTCTGCGCCGGTATCAAGCGATCGCCGGACTCTCCCCCATCGGCATCTTCCAAACCGATACCGAGGGAAAAATTCTCTATGTCAACAAAAAATGGTGTGAAATTGCCGGAATCTCCCCCCAAGAAGCAATGGGCTATGGATGGGCCCGGGCGATTCATCCCGAAGATAGCTCTTATGTCTTTGCTCAATGGTCTCAATTTATCCAAAATCCCATCGAATTTCGCATGGAATGCCGGATGGTGCATCAGGATGGGACAATTATCTGGATATTGGGCCAAGCCGTCCCTCAAACGGGAGAGAGGGGAGAAGTCACCGGGTTTGTCGGGGCCATTGTCGATATCAGCGATCGCAAACAGATGGAAGAGGCCCTCAAACAGGCCAATGAAGACCTGGAAAGCCGAGTCGCCGATCGCACTGCTGAACTCCAAGGGGCGATCGCGCAGTTACAAGGGGAAATCACCTCTCGAAACCAAGCAGAGGCCACCTTACAGAAAGAACGGGAATTCCTCAATGCCATGCTCAATAACTTAGCCGATGGCATTGCCAGTTGTGACGCCAACGGCATCATCACCCTGTTTAATCGCGCCACCCGAGAATATTGTGGACTCCCGGAAAGCCCCATCCCCGCCGAACAGTGGGGTGAGTATTACAATTTATACCGCCCCGACGGGACCGCAATGCCCATGACAGAAGTTCCCTTGTTTCGCGCCTATAGCGGCGAAACCATTCAAAATATAGAACTGATCATCGCGCCGAAACATCAGAAGCAGCGCACCCTCCTCGTGAGTGGTCAACCAATCATTGATGCCTCCGGGAACAAGCTAGGGGCCGTCATTGCCATGCGAGACATCACCGATCGCAAAGAAGCCGAAGCAGCACTCCAGGAAAGCCAATCTAGGCTCAACAGCATCCTCAACTCCCTGGATGATATGGTCTGGTCCATTAATCCCAATACCTTCGAGGTGCTGTTTTTAAACCCCGCCACGGAAACCCTCTACGGACGTCCTCTCCAAGATTTCCACGAAAATCCCCTGCTGTGGCAAGAGATGGTTCACCCCGAAGATCGCGATCGGGCTGATCGCTACAATGCAGAACTGATGGCAACCGGCAGCAGCGAAGTTGAATATCGCGTCATCCGTGCCGATGGCAATATTCGCACCATCCAAGCGCGGGGTCGGCTGATTTATGACACGAACGGTCAAGCGATCCGCATGGATGGAATTGTCACCGACATCACCGATCGCCAAGAAGCTGAAAAAGAGCGGGAACGACTGATCGCCGTCATCGAAGCCACCCCAGACTTTGTGGGCTTTGCCAACACCACAGGTAACGTTCTCTACATGAACCCCGCCGCGCGACGGCTCGTCGGCCTCCCCGACCACGAGGATATCACCACCAGGCACGTTTCAGAGTTTGTCCCTCCATCACAGCAAGAAATCATCCTTACTCAAGCCTTCCTCACCGCCGCCGAAACCGGAGTCTGGAGTGGAGAAACCGCATTGCTACACCAAGACGGTTCGGAAATACCCGCCTTACAGGTCCTAATGAGCCATCGGTCCGAAAGCGGCACTCTGGAATATTTTTCCACCATCGTCCGGGACATCACCGAACGCAAACGTGCAGAAGACACCCTGCGGCGTAACGCCTTGCAACTGGCTCAAGCCCAACAAATTGCCCATGTTGGTTCCTGGGAATTCGACCTGACCACTTATCAGGTGGAGTGGTCAAATGAACTGTTACGCATTTATAAAATGGAGGAGGCGACATCCGCACCCAGTTATGAACAGTTCTTGCAGCTTGTTCATCCCGAGGACCGTGAAATGCTCCAAGCCGCTATCAATCAGTCCCTCAGTGAAGGTCAACCGTTTGAACGCAATCACCGAATGCTGCTTGCAGATGGTTCTATCAAATTTATCTCCTCCAAAGGGCAGCCGATTTTCAGTCCAGAAGGAGAGATGGTTAAACTGATCGGAACAGGACACGACATCACCGAACGCCACGAATCTGAAGAAGCCTTGCGCCGCAGTGAAGAACTCTATCGGGCGATCGCCCGGAATTTCCCCAACGGGGCGATCGCCTTATTTGATCGGGATTTACGCTATACCCTCATCGACGGACAGGAACTAGCGGAAATTGGATTATCAAAAGCCTTCGTTGAAGGAAGAACCCTGTGGGAAGTTTGGCCTCCAGAAACCTGCGAAATAGTAGGACCCATGTATCAATTGGCACTCACGGGTGAGAGGTCAGTCTTTGAACTTCCCTATCAGCAGAGAACCTATCTCGTTCACGTTCTACCCGTGACTCATACCAATGGGGAAATCTTTGCAGGCATGGTCGTCGTTCAAAATATCACCGCCCTCAAAGAAGCAGAAACCGCCCTCAAACAGCGAGAAGAATACCTGCGCGGCATCCTAGAAAATATGCCCGTGATGATGAATGCCTTCGATGCCGAGGGACAATTTGCCGCCTGGAACCGCGAATGTGAACGAGTCACCGGCTATAGTGTCGATGAAATCGTCGGCAATCCCCAGGCGGTGGAAATGTTGTATCCCATTCCCGAAGAAAAAGCAGCGATGCTGAGTGAAATGGTTGAATTAGACAATCATTACCGGAATTGGGAACTGGATCTCACCGCCAAAGATGGGACAATTAGAACCATTGCTTGGTCGAATATTTCTAAACAATTTCCGATTCCCGGTTGGTCCGGCTGGGGGATTGGCGTTGATGTGAGCGATCGCAAACAAGCCGAAAAAGCCCTGCGCCAATCCGAAGCCGAATCGCGACAACTCGCCAATCGAGAATCCCTGATCAACCAGATTTCTAGTGATATTCGCAACTCCCTAGAGGTGGATACTATCCTGGAAACCGTTGTTCAACAGTTATACTCGTTATTGGAACTGGATCGCTGTAGTTTTATATGGTATCGCTGCTGTAGTACCCCACCCTTCTGGGAAATCGTCACCGAAGTGAAAAACCCTGAACTCGACAGTCGCATCGGGCGCTATCCCGTTGAGGGGACTCCCACCGAAGTTAAAATTGCTAATACTGAATTGATTCAGTGCGATAATTTGAGCAGCGACTGCGATCGAGAGTTCCAATCTCTTTATACGGTGTGGGGGTATCGCGCCGTGGTCATTGTGAGCATTCAAACCGCCTTGGGAGATATCGGTTGCCTGGTTTGCGGAACCCACAACCAACCCCGCAACTGGAACGAGTGGGAAGTAGAACTGTTGCAAGCCGTAGCCGAACGGTTGGCGATCGCCCTCTACCAAGCGCATTTATACCGCCAATCCCAAGAGAGCGCCCGCCAAGCCCAAGAACAAGCCGAACAAGTACAGAATACCTTACAGGAGTTACAACAAACCCAATCCCAACTGATTCAAACCGAAAAAATGTCCAGCTTAGGGCAATTAGTTGCCGGAGTCGCCCATGAAATCAATAATCCGGTCAATTTTATTCACGGCAACCTCACCCATTTGAGCAACTATACAGAAGACTTGCTGAGTATCATTAACCTGTATCAGGAAACCTATCCTAATCCTGATGCAGAACTGGAAGAGGCAATTGCCGACCTAGAACTGGACTATATTACCGAAGATTTGCCCAAAATTCTCGCCTCCATGAAAATGGGAACCGATCGCATCCGCAAAATTGTCTTAAGTTTACGCAACTTCTCCCGCCTAGACGAAGCGGACATGAAAGAAGTAGACCTCCATGAAGGGATAGAGAATACCCTGTTAATTTTGCAAAATCGGTTCAAATCGAAAGGCGATCGGCATGGCATAGAAGTGATGAGAAACTATGGGAAATTGCCCTTAATTGAGTGCTATGCGTCCCAGATGAATCAAGTTTTTATGAACATCATCAACAATGCGATCGACGCCCTAGAAAGCAACCCATCCCACTCCACCGAAACCCCACCCACCCTAGAAATTCGCACCGAAGTCAGCGGAAATTCAGCCATCATCCACATCGCCGACAACGGACCCGGCATGACCGAACAAACCAAAGCCCGCCTCTTCGACCCCTTCTTCACCACCAAACCCGTAGGCAAAGGAACCGGACTCGGATTAGCCATCAGCTATCAAATCGTAGTAGAAAAACATAACGGTATTTTAGACTGCATCACCGAACCGGGCAAAGGCAGCGAATTCATCATCCAAATCCCCATCGCCCAAAGGAGAAACTAACCCCTTTGTGCCACCGCCCCGCAGGCTGAAGCCTGGGGCTACACGAACAAAGCCTGTCCTGAGCTCCGTCGAAGGGCCCGCCTGCGCGGGCTCACCCATAAAACACTGTTCAACCTATCAATAATTCTCCCCCGTTCGTAGTAACGACTTCAGTCGTTTCCGGGCTCGTAGTAACGACTTCAGTCGTTTCCGGGTTCGTAGTAACGACTTCAGTCGTTTCCGGATTCGTAGTAACGACTTCAGTCGTTTCCGGGTTCCTAAAAGCCCAACTTATGGTAAAATAATAACGCGGACAACCGCAGTTTTGAAGAATTGATGATTAGCAGTCCTCATATCCCCCAAAAACTATGCCGAATCTCTCCCTCCCCTATCCGGATGATTTGCTACTGACTTCCGGCAAATCTCCTCAAGAATTAGAATCTTAATTACTCTTTTTACTAGCGGTAAAATTGTTTGAATTACGACGAATTTCTCTGGGCAAAGCCGCCCATTTTTGTCAAATGAATAAACTGCAATTCATGTATGAACTTGGACGATTGAAAATCCCAGTAATCAACCTGGATGATGACCAAATTGCTGATGAATTACGGGATGATTAATCAAATTGTTATTGCCGACAGCAGTCCCTTGATATCCCTAGCAATTATTCAGCAACTACAGCAAAAGCCATTGCCTTAGCTCAATCTACTCCAGCTTGGATTGTTACTTCGCCCTGTATTAGAATAATTAAAAAAATCAACCATGAGGAAAAGGTTGGAATTGTGAGCCAGATATTAACCGACTATCAGGGGCGTGGGGTACGGCTAACTGATGAACGATTGGCCCATATTTTACTACATCCGGAAATGGCCAACATGGAAAAAGAGATTGCCATAACCTTGCGAAATCCCCAAGCCGTTCGGAAATCCCGGAACGATGAAAATGTTTGTTTAAACTACCGCTACTATCTAGGAACCCAAGTCGGGGACAAGTGGCTGTGTGTAGTGGTAAAATATATAGAAACAGACGCTTTTGTTATTACAGCTTATTTAACCGATAAACAAAAGAAAGGAGAACAAATATGGCCCTAACCTTAAAGATTTGGTATGATAAAGAAGCGGATTTTTTAGAGGTCATTTTTTCCGATAAAGCCGGTTATATGCGAGAAACTGACCATGATGGCATTATGGAACGGATAGATGAAGAGGGGAATATTTTAGGATTTTCTGTGATGCAGGTGAGTCATCTCTCAACGGAAAAACCACTGATTGCTGAGTTGGTGGGAAAGGTCCAGGGTGGATAGCCTCTATCGCCGGTGAAAACCGAGGCGAATAGGCATCTAAATAGGGGGGTAGTATGAGGTTTTCTCTGCTGCTGATTGGGTTATCCTTCAGGTTGAGAGAAAAGGGTTTTCTGTACTATCAGAGTTCAGCAGAAAGTGGGATGATGGAGTGGGTGAGGGATGAAAAATTTAACCCTTCCCTAGCAGAAAGGGTACGACAGATGACGGTGAGAATTGTCTTTGCTCTCCTCCCATCAAGCGGGCATCCTCACCCCGATGGAATGCAGAAACCCAGGTTCTCACACCCCCTCCAACCGCAAAAAATGCACCCGCCCCGACGCCTCACCCGCCACCACCGTCACCCCATTCGGTGCAATCGCACAACAGAATAACACACCGTCACCCCCAAAACTGGCAACGACATCTCCCGTCGCCAAATTCCAGAGTTTCAGGGTGTTATCCATAGATGCCGAAACCGCTTGTTTTCCGTCTGGGGTGATGGCCACTGCTTGTACAAAGCTTCTATGCCCGGTGAGGGTGGCCAGTTCCTCTCCCCTTCCCAAATCCCACAGTTTCAGGGTGGTATCCTCTGATGCCGAAACCGCTTGTTTCCCGTCCGGGGTGATTGCCACTGCGATTACGTCGGCACTATGCCCGATGAGGGTGGCCAGTTCCGACCCCGTTGCCAAATCCCACAGTTTCAGGGTCTTATCCCCCGATGCCGAAACCGCTTGTTTCCCGTCCGGGGTGATTGCCACTGCTTTTACTGGGCTACTATGCCCGGTGAGGGTGGCCAGTTCCGACCCCGTCGCCAAATCCCACAGTTTTAGTGTGTTATCCTCGGATGCGGAAAGCGCTTGTTTGCCGTCTGGGGTGATGGCCACTGCATTTACCCAGCTACTATGCCCAGTGAGGGTAGCCAGTTCCTCTCCCGTTCCCCAATCCCACAATTTCAGGGTCTTACCCCAGGATGCCGAAACCGCTTGTTTCCCGTCCGGGGTGATGGCCACTGCTTTTACTGGGCTACTATGCCCGGTCAGAGTGGTCAGTTCCGATCCTGTCGCTAAATCCCACAGTTTCATCTTATCCGATGATGTGGATGATGCGGAAACCGCTTGTTTCCCGTCCGGGGTGATTGCCACTGCGATTACGTCGGCACTATGCCCGGTGAGGGTGGCGAGTTCCTCTCCCCTGTCCAAATCCCACAGTTTCAGAGTGTTATCCCAGGATGCGGAAACCGCGTGTTTCCCGTCCGGGGCGATCGCCACTGCATTTACCGAGTAACTATGTCCGGCGAGGGTGGCAAGTTCTTCTCCCGTTACCAAATCCCACAGTTTTAGGGTGTTATCCAAAGATGCCGAAACCGCTTGTTTCCCGTCCGGGCTGATGGCTACTGCATTTACTGGGCTAGTATGCCAGAGAGTGGCGAGTTCCGACCCCGTTACCAAATCCCACAGTTTTAGGGTGTTATCCAAAGATGCCGAAACCGCTTGTTTCCCGTCCGGGCTGATGGCCACTGCATTTACCCAGTCATCATGCCCGGTGAGGGTGGCGAGTTCTTCTCCCGTTGCCAAATCCCACAGTTTTAGGGTGTTATCCGATGATGCGGAAACCGCTTGTTTCCCGTCCGGGCTGATGGCTACTGCATTTACTGGGCTAGTAGTATGCCAGAGAGTGGCGAGTTCTTCTCCCGTTGCCAAATCCCACAGTTTTAGGGTGTTATCCGATGATGCGGAAACCGCTTGTTTCCCGTCCGGGGTGATGGCCACTGCATATACCGAGTTACTATGGCCCGAAAGGGTGGCCAGTTCCTCTCCCCTTGCCAAATCCCATAGTTTTAGGGTGTTATCCGATGATGCGGAAAGCGCTTGTTTGCCGTCCGGGGTGATGGCCACTGCATATACTGAGTTACTATGCCCAGTGAGGGTGGCCAGTTCCGACCCCGTTGCCAAATCCCACAGTTTCAGGGTCTTATCCTCTGATGCCGAAACCGCTTGTTTCCCATCCGGGGTGATGGTCACTGCATATACCAAGCTATGATGTCCAATGAGGGTACGCAGCAGCGCCCCGCCTGCTGGGTTAAGACTGGGGCTGAGAGGGCGAAACCAGGGTTTTCCCTGGTAATTTTTTGCCTGAGTGAGGAGTTGCTCAATTTCCGGGGCTGTTGTGGCTGCTGATTCTCCTGTACCTTCCCTAGAAAGCTCAGATTCCGCCTGGTTCCCCTTAAAAAAGGGGGAAAAGAGGAGTTGGCTCCGTTTTTCTGCTGGGGTCTGGGAATGTTTCGGTAAATACGGCCGCAGAAGCGGCATTTTTTCCCAGAAAAAGCGAGACTCTGACACAGGCACAGGAGAAGGCGAGACAAATGACAGCAACCGCCCTAGCAGTTGTCCTGCTAGTTGCGTCTTATCTTCCCCTAATATATGTGCCGAGTTGCGAATGGCACTTTCCAGCAATCTCAGGGGGTCTCTGGTTCCGGCCTCTCCCCTGTGAACTGACTCAAAATCCATCAGCAATGCCTTGACATCCGTTGCATCCAGTTTCGCTTGTAACCAGGGAAAGTGTAACAGCAGGTGGCGGATTTCCTCGGGGCGGTGTTGCAGGTGATGGGTGATTAAATGGTGGAAAAAATAGCCATCATCCTCCACGGTGTGATATCCCTGGGGATAGCGCTGGCGATAGCTATTTAAAAACCGTTCCTGTACCCGGGAAATGTCCCCCACCTGTTTTCGCACATAGTCCAACTGCAAGTCATGGAGGGTGATCCGCCCCTGGGAATCGCGGAAGGCGAGGGACCGTTTCACTAGGGTATCCACTACATCCTGGACATCATATTCCGTTAACCCCTCCCTGGCCCAAAATCCGACTAACACTGCTTCCGGGATGGGGGTATCTTCGGGAAAAATGCCAAAATCCAGATATCGCTGTGCCATCGCTGGAGGAAGTGCATCGACGCTGACTTGGAGTGCTTTGAATAAGTTGGGATAAGGATAATCTGGGAAATCCTGGTGCAGTTTCTCTAAATCCGCTGTTTGCAATTTATGTAAGACGTTTTGCCAGCGATTGGCGGGTTCCCCAGCTACCATCGCCCCACAAATCGCCACCGCTAAGGGCAAATACCCGCACTCCCGCGCTACTTCTGCCGCTTCCGGGGGCAAAGTTTCCCAATGTTCCCCCGCCCACTGCGCCAGCAACCCTAATGCTTGAGCTTCGGTGAGTAACCCGACTTCATGCCCCTGTGCCCCGAATCCGGTAATCAATGCGGCATCCCGAGTGGTCAGCAATAGCTGACAATGGGTCCCTAAAACGTCAAATGCGGCGGCATGGGGCATCTGCCAGACATCATCTAAAATCAACAAACAGGCTTTATCCGCCAGCAATTTTCGGAGTTCCGCTTTCCCTTGGGGGATATCTTCAAAATAGGGACGATTTCCCAGGAGGTAACCGGCAATGTCGGTTTGTCGCGTCACTATATCCGGGGTTTGACCCAGGGTCACCCACATCACTCCATCGGGAAACTGTCGCTGCACTTCCTCCTCTTGCGCGACTGCGGCAGCTAACAGGGTTTTGCCGATGCCACCCATCCCCTGCACCCCCACGCGCTGGGAAACCCCGGTCATTACCAGTTTCTGACTCTCGTTTCCGAGGAGTTTCTGCTTGATTTGGGCCAGTTCTTCCGGGCGAGGGAGGAATTTTGGGGGGAGATTGGGGACGTTGTAGAGGGGAGATGGGGGAGATGGGTAGGATGGGTAGGATGGGGAGGATTGTTGTAGGTGGGCTAAGATTTGTTTTGAGAGGCGGATTTGTTGCTGGTTATCTTGGCGTAATGCGGTTTCAAGTTCGCCAAATAGGGCGGTGAGTTCGGTTTTATTGGGGAGTTCGTCGATGCGATCGCAGATGTGCCGCAATATCCCCACGGTTTCTCGCTGTAAGTCTAACAGCATCTTCTTAAATGCCTGTTTCCCCACGGCATCATCTGCCAACACTTCCCGCAGGTTTGTGGCAAATCTCTGGTTCAGGTGATGGGCGAGCGCCTCAATTGCCGGTTCATACTTTTCCAGATCTACATCTGCCCCCAAATGCTGCTGCATCAACCCTCGGACAACAATTTCCCACTGCGGTTCGTCTAATACCCGTAGATTGTCATAGTCTCCGGCATTGGCAGAAAAGGCATAGCGAATCTGACTCTCGTCCAGGGGGGATAACTTTTCGTCGGGAAGTTTGCTGGAGTCAGTTTTCAGCCAATAGTCAACGGTTTTATCTGCCAAAGCGCGTAATATCTTCTGCTGCGATTTGGTAAACTCTTTCTCATCGGCAACGGCGCGAATCCCCAGGGCGATCGCCTCTCCTGTTGCCCTCCCTAAGTCTTGATTCTTTAAGATATCGGGATTGCTGCGTAATCTATCGATTAATGCGCCAAAGTTATTGGCAGTCATGCCCGATAGCACATTGCCGAGGAAGTTGGAAACGGCAACGGCATCCACGGCATATTTTGCGGCTAAAATTCCAGGAACATGACCGCAACCCAAGGCGGCTAATGATAATATAGCGGTGCCACCGATGAGCAGTTTGTGGGTCTTCAGGAAATCGCGGGGGTTTGTCATAGCAATAGGGTCGGCAGAGGGGATTTTCACCTAGTTTGGGTATAGCATAAAATGACCCTGATGGGTAGCAACAACCGGCGGGGGATAAATCCCCCGCCTAATAGCTAAAGTCGGTCGAAACCGACTGAAAGCCCCACGGTATAAGACTTGCAGTCGTCTTTAGACTTGATTCTATGAGGCCGCCAATCGATTTATCCCCCGCCGGTTGTGGCAACGGGTGCAAGATGTCGGTTGAAACCAACTGAAAATACCACGGGACAAGACTTGCAGTCGTCTTTAGACGACTTTAGCTGTTAGGCGGGGGATTTATCCCCCGCCGGTTGTGGCCACCCCGCCGGTTGTGGCAACGGGTGCAAGATGTCGGTTGAAACCAACTGAAAATACCACGGGACAAGACTTGCAGTCGTCTTTAGACGACTTTAGCTGTTAGGCGGGGGATAAATCCCCCGCCGGTTGTGGCCACCCCGCCGGTTGTTGCAACTACTTCTTCTTCTCCGGCAGATTCCTAGGCGGGATATCTCGCCCTTCGTAGAACCGGCGTTCTAACTTACCTAATCCCCACCAGAGCGCACTTAGGGCCAGGGTAATGCTGGTGGAAATGGCAACGGTGGGAACGGTGTTTTCGGTGGCGATTACGGTTAATAAGGGGGCGGTTATCCAGGCGATCGCCGCCAAAATCCCCGCCAGTTCTCGCAGTTTCTGGATGCGGCGCAAGGCGGTGGAACAACTGCGGCAATGGATGGTGTGGGAATGATAGCGATCGAGTAATTCTTGGCGCGATCGCAACGGTGGAAAGGATTCCCCAGGAAAGGGATCGGCGTCATACTCATTCACCCACTTCCGAAATGCCAGCACAAACAAATCCGCTTTTGTGGGCAGATAAAAGGCTTTAGCAATTCTCTCACTCCCTCCGGCTGCCTCTAAATATCGCTCTTGATGGTATAGAAAAATCTGGTCATCTTCCAAGATAGCATTCTGTCCAATATGAGAATACCACTCCGGGGTTAATTTAATAAAAGTTGCTGGAACTTTTGAGGCAAACTGGAAGGGAAATCGGGCAAATAATCGACATTCTCCTTTGCGAATTGGCGTTGCATAAACAACTGTCATCGTTCTGCCAAATTGCTTGGAGGTGAGGTCATGCCACATCAGTCCCGGGGCGATGAAATGGGTCTGCTGACTGCCTAAAGTGCCTTTGCGCGGTCCTTCTTCCCAGAATCCTTCAAATCCTTGTTTTCCAGAAGCAATCACTTCCAAGTCAACCTTGCTAGCAGTGGAACGGTTGCCAACGGTACGATGATGGGTATAGGGGATATGACTGGCATCGAGAACATTTTCTAATAGAGTGAGTGCATCATAGGGTAAGTCGCGAAAGGTGTTTAAACAAACCCACTTTTCCGGGGATTCTTCCAAGGGGTCAATCAAGGGAACTTTTGTCTGTGTTGCATTCTCCGGATTCCCCGCATATACGAATAACAATCCCTGATGTTCTGCGGTGGGAAAGTTTCTCACGCAGGCTCGTTCTGACTGTTCTGCTTTGCCGCCTTCATTCTGTTGGGGAATCGTTTCGCACTTGCCGGTTGCGGAAAAAGCCCATCCATGATAGGGACATTCTATCCAACCTTTTTCATTAATTCTGCCCTCGGATAGAGGTGCGAGACGGTGGGGACATTTATCTTCAAATGCCCGCCAAGACTGCCCGGTTTTATCCCACCAAATGGCTAAGTCTACTCCCAATAGAGTAAATCTCATGATTTTGGACGGGTCCAAATCTTGGAGATAATAGACGGGATACCAAGCTTCGCGAACATCAAAGCGATGGGGGTCGTTGCCTCCGGGTTCAGTGTTGAAAGAGGGTGCGGTTTCTAAGGCGATCGCCTCGTTTGCTATCATACTATTTCAGTTAAGTTTGCTCGATGATTGTCCGACAGTTTGCTATTCTAATTTTAGAATGTTAATCCCCTGAATGGGCAAATTTTAGAAAAGAAATGAACCATCCCAATGATGCTAGACGATTCGCCCCAGCGACTCAACGCAACCGTGAACCGATTTTAAAGGTATTGCGTCGGGTTCTCCCGCCAACGGGAACGGTGTTAGAAGTGGCAAGCGGAAGCGGTGAACACGCCATCTTTTTTGCACCTCGTCTCAAACCGCGCCTATGGCAACCGAGTGAAGCGGAACCGATATTACGGGACAGTATTCTCGCCTGGATGAAGGAGGTTCCATCAGACAATCTTTTCCCTCCGATTCATCTCAATGTTGCGGAGTCGGTTTGGTCAATTGAATCTCCTGAAAATTCCCAGGTAAATGTATCGGAGATTACGGCAATCGTTGCCATTAATTTAATTCATATTTCTCCGTTTACGGCCACTTTAGGATTGATGGCAGGGGCGAGTCGAATTCTACCTGTGGGGGGGATTTTGTACCTGTATGGTCCTTTTAAACGGGGAGGAAAACATACTGCCCCATCAAATGCAAGTTTTGATGAGATGCTGCAACAGCAAAACTCAGAATGGGGGGTTAGAAATTTAGAAGAGGTGGAGGCAGTTGCTCTTGAAAATGGCTTGAACTTACTGGAAATTGTGGAAATGCCTGCTAATAATTTATCCGTGGTTTTTCAGAAAATTGATAGGTAAAATAGACCTGAAACCCGCAGGCTAAAGCCTGGGGCTATACGAACAAAGCCCGCCTGCGCGGGCTAATAGAAAAAACGAATTTTGATAACTAAATTGGGGTTAGGAGTGGGAGCATCTTACGCCCTTTTTATTACCAAATCCGGTTATCTCAAGTCTATTTTCCTTCTTAGCCCGCGAAGGCGGGCTTCGTCCGTATAGCCCCAGGCTTCAGCCTGCGGGGTTTTTATTTAATCCTAATCCATTAAGACTGAATATCCGGCTCAATAAATTTATTATTGGCGCGGATAAATTGGGCTGTGCCTTGATTGGTAATCACTAACCAGGGTTTGCCGGTGCGATCGCCTTGTACCGGATTCGTATAATCGGGATGACGGGTGACGATACTGCCGCCCGTGAGGGTACTTTCCACGGGAAATTCAAATCCCGGGCCGCTACGGGTATTTAATCCGCCTTGGGTGACAATCCTCCATTCCGGCCAATTGCCGGTACTAAAATCCCCGGAGGGACTGACTGGAGGCGGGGAAACTCGCGTGGGTAGGGTAATTCCGGCGACGGCGCGAGTGATCGCACTTTCGGTTTTCTCTCCCACCACTCCATCGACGGTGAGTCCGGATTCCGCTTGAAAGGCTTTCACAATCTCCTCAAGAAGAGGGCCAAAGTTCGGGTTAAACCGCCCAACGTTATATCCTAACTTTTCTAATTGCATCTGTAATTGTTCGACTTGCGACCCTGTATCACCTTGTTGTAATGCCATTTGTTTATAACCTCTAGTGTTGATTCAAAATGACTGGGAATTTCCAAAAATATCCCCATCTTTTCCCATTTTAGCGATTCTCTCCCAATTCGGAGTCAGGATAAGACGAGGCAGGAAAGGGAAATTTCTCCAATGTTCGTAGTAACGACTTCAGTCGTTCCCGCAATTCCAGACGACCAATCCCCTACCCCACAACCCAATTTCCCAGAGATTCACTAGAATCAAAAAAGTCCTCAGATTCAACAGCGATCGCCTCGGATTTGTCCGATTTGGGGGTGGGGGAGAAGACTGCCGGAGAAAACATCTCCCATAAGGTTCGTAAGTAAGGGACAAATAACTCATACTCTTCTGATGTGAGCCGATCGCGCAATTGTCGTCCTAACAGATTGAGCATTTGCCGCACTAATTCCCACTGCACCCCCAAGGAGGGATACAGCATCACACAGAGGGGAAACAACTCCTGTTGTACCGATGCAATACTTTGTTCTAGGACACAAGCCCAGAGATAGACTTGGAACATCTCCACATCGCGCAGGCTGGATTTGCGGATGCGTTCATCAGTCAGGGAACCGCTGTTACTGCGGTATCGGGGATATAGTTGCCGAATGCGATCGCAAATTTCTGTAGCAATCTCTGAACTCACCGGCAGCAATTTTCTCACCGCCTGTAAGGGAGAATCATCCCACTCTAACTTTGCTGCCGCTTCATAGACCCGTTGCAGGGGTAAATTTAAGTATTCCTGAATCACCCTAAAATAACTTTCCAGTTGCGATCGCTCAGTTTGGGAAACCTGCTGCAACAGCAACTGCCCGGTATAGTAAAATTGGAGATTGACAAAAGCCAGAGTTAAAGGTTCCGAAGTCGCTTGCACTTGTCGCAATCTACCCAAAATTGGAGACATCGCCCCGGCCAGTTGTTGAGCAGATTTCCCTTGGATATATAGTTCCAGCGCTTGGTCATAAATTTGATGAGTTTTCGCCGCAATCTCCCAGGAATTGAGATGTTGGGAGTCAATGGAATGCTGTTTTAAAGTGGGTGCTAAAAGCATTTCAGTTTTTGACCACCCTTGAGCGATACATAAGCGTAATGACTGCCGCAGGGAATCCCCTACCCGTTCCCGCGTCATTAATTCAGACTCATCCACGCCAGTGCGATCGGCCCCGTTCTCTTCTACTTGGGACTCCAAATGTAGCTTCTGCACATACCGCTTCGCCCATTCTTGTGCGAACGACGTTACCGGAGCAACTTCGGTCTCAGAAGGCCATCGAATATAGCGAGCATAACGTCCAGCGATCGGTTTATTCATCAGTTTGACTGTCTTGGGAATGGAGTGGGGGTCAGGCTAAAGTTAAAAGTTATCGGTCTATCGCCCGGTGATCTCGGAGATAGGGGAGGTCAAATCTTAAACATTCCCTCTAAATTTTAACTTTTTTTAAGTTTTCTCTCTACCCTCCCTGGAAAGGGCCAGATATTTAGGCCTCTCGACGAGAAGGTATCAAAGGAAAGGGACCGGAATGAGCTTCATATCCAATCCGGTTTTGCCCCGTCTGTTTTGTCTATAGACCGCGCAGGAGAATCTCCCAGCCTATAGTCCCACCCTAGAATTTGTCTGAATTTGTCGATCCTTATTGACCCATGCCCATTTGTGGATCAACCGAGTCCCCGGAAAAAAAGTATTTTTACTTATAGCTATTCTAACAAACAGGTGATATAGTTAGAGATCGTTAGGGCACGTAGCTCAGGGGATAGAGCACCAGATTCCGGTTCTGGGTGTCGGGGGTTCAAATCCCTCCGTGCTCGTTGGGTGATTAACACTTCATAAAAAAGGGGGCCAGTTTAAACCTGGCCCCTTTTTTTATGCCTGTCCTTAAAGTTCGTCCCCAGTTTTTCCCTGCACCCCTTTGACAATGCGGGAGAGTTCCGTTTTTTCATCTACCGAAATCCGGGACGGAGAACCACTGATAATCCGTTCATAATTGCGGAACGAATCTTTAATATCCGGTCCCTTCTGACTAATCGAGTATTCCCGAATCCCTTTATCATGCCAAGAACCGCGCATTTTGAAGACGTTAATCGCCCGGGACATTTCCCCGCGAATTTCCACATACTGCAACATCAAAATGGTATCGGTAATGGTAGAAATATGGGATTCCGTAATCGAATGCGCCCCCATGAATTGGTCGGTGGTATTCGTGAAAAATCCCGTTATTTCCTCTTGTTTAGCATAGCCGGTTACCCCAATCACAAATTGACGAAACGCATTGTTACTGACCCCGCGAGCTAAGGCCGATAGAGAATCAATAGCAATCCGAGCCGGTTTAAATTCCGAGATATCAGTTTTAATGATTTGTAAGTGGTCTTCCAACCCAGCCGACTCAGGATAAGCACAGAGAATTCTCAGCAATCCCTTCTCTTCCAGTTCTTCAAAATCAATGCCCCAGGAATAAGCATTTCGGAGCAGTTGAGCGCGGGATTCTTCGTAGGCAAACATCATCGCCCGTTGCCCACTCTTACAGGCATCCTCCAAGAATTTGCTGACCAGGAGGGTTTTTCCGGTGCCCGTTGCGCCAGTTGCCAGAATAATCGAATCCTTGAAAAATCCACCGCCACACATGGTATCGAGGGTTTTGACCCCGGAAGAAACCCGGACATTTGAAGATCGTTGGGTGAGGCGCATAGCCCCGAGGGGGAAGATATTAATCCCTTCATTGGTGATAGTGAAAGGATATTCCCCTTTCATGTGGGTAGTGCCGCGCAATTTCAAAATTTCCAGGGTCCGGCGACGCCGTTCGCCTTCTAAGACATTGCGAACAATGACCACATTATCAGAGACAAATTCTTCCACTCCAAACCGGGCCACGGGTCCATATTCTTCGACTCGTTCCGTGGTCATAATGGTCGTTGCGCCCACTTGTTTGAGACGGGCCACTAAGCGGAAGATTTCCCGACGAACCACCGATGCGGCATCATATTGTTGAAAGACGGCAGTTACAGAGTCAATAGAGACTCGTTTAGCTTTGTATTTGCGAATGGCATACTGAATCCGCTCAATCAAGGCAGAAAGGTCAAAATTTCCGACCACATCTTGTCCTTCTGGGTCCGGCGAAGCATCGAGAATAAACAGTTTACCTTGGTCAATTAAGCTTTGCAGGTCCCAGCCAAAACTATAGGCGTTTTTGATAATATCGCTGGGAGATTCTTCAAAGGTTACGAAGACCCCGGGTTCCTCGAAAAAGGTAATACCGTTATAGAGGAACTGGACCGCGAACAATGTTTTTCCGGTCCCGGAGGTGCCGCTGACTAAGGTCGTTCTACCCACTGGCATTCCACCATGACTGATGTCATCAAATCCCTCAATCATGGTGCGGATTTTATGGACACCAAGGGGCATACGTTCTTCGCTTTCTCCAGATGGCTTAGTAAGATTCATAGGGCGAGTTTAAAATGACAAGAAGGCTAGGGGTGAGGGATGATGGACCTTGGATTATAATTTAATCGAGAGAAGTTTGGATAGTTGGGAACCGAGTGATTTCACTCAAATTCTCGTTCTTCTCGTAATTCTTCATAGAGGAGGTCTAAACCGATCAAGACTTTTTCGCGGTCCGAGAGGTCTCCAATGATTTTGCGGACGGGAGGGGGCAGGATTTTGGAGAGGGTGGGGGTTGCCAAGATTTTATCCTCTTCGGCGAGTTGAGGATTTTTCAAGACATCAATCACTTTGAGGGCATAAACTCCTTCAAATTCTTGCTCTAAAATATCTTTGAGTGTTTTTAAAGCTCGCACCGAGTTGGGGGTGTTCCCCGCGACGTAAAGCTTGAGAACGTAGGTTTTCTTGGGGTTAATCATGGATTCACTTCGGAAAAATTGGGCAGAGAAGAGAAACAGGGGTTTGGACTGAGATTCGATTAAGCATCTCTAGGAATTGAGCGGCGATACATTTCACATAAATGGGCGATAATATCAATGAGAGTTAATCGGTAGTCTAAGAGAATTTCTTCACTGCGCCCTTCTAGTTTAAGTTGTTTGGAAAAATCATCCATTAAATCCATGTGTATTTCCACAATCTGGGTGACGGAAATATCAGCCAAAAAAGCGGTGCTGACCATCTCATCAATTTTTTGATTGAGGGAGCCATCGCTTGAGAAATAATTCAAAACAATATCACGATATTCGGCTTGGAGTTCATCTAAAAAATGTTGTCGTTCTGCGGGAGGGAGGTTCCGCAGAAAGCGTTTGGGATTGCGTTTGTAGTACACACCAAGGTATCCTAATCGCTCCCTCAATTTTTCGGCGAGCATTCGTTGCTGAGGGCCGAGAAAGTTTTGAGTGGAGGTGTCTGGAGATGAATTGGGGGTGGGTTGAGTGCGATCGCTTTCCCAGGAGACTGGGGAGAAGTTAATAAACTGGGTGATCGCTTTTTCGACAGCACGACCGATCTCGGGGAGTTGAGGTACCGAAATGTGGCTTTCAGCGGTATGATAGACCACTTTGGAGGAGACAAACTCCCCATTTTCCGGGGATTTGACGGCAGTGAGTAGGATGTCGTTAAGGTCAGAAGCTGGAGCTTCGGCTGATTCACTGGCTTGATGGGAACCCAGATGTACAATCACTGCAGGCAAGAGCGTGGATTGTCGATGGAGTTGACGGGTGAGGCCCTTTAAGTTGGGATGAGCTTGTAAAATTAAACAGTCAAGCTGTTGCTTTTCTCGTTCGACAAAGGCGAGAAACTCATCAGCCCCCTGAAAATAAGTGAGCGCATAGCGATCGCTCTCCAAAAACTGGGTGAGCGATTGCGCCAGGATATCCGACGGCCCGAAAGTACAAATAGACAGTTTGTTTTGCAAAACGTTATTAGAAAATCGATGTTCCAATTGACGAATCGTGCAGCCGCAACGTTCAATTGCCCCGCCTCCATGACTGGTGGCTCAAGGTTGTGTTAAACATTCAACAAACACTCTACCTAAATTGTAATGGGTTGCCCGGGGTCACACCCCATTGAGATCCATAATTGATCTGTACCTGGAGTCATGAGCGGTTGTCTCCAAACGCCAACCATCTGATTCCCGGGTGATTCTGTATCGGTTATCCCAAATGACTTAGACAACAAAGCAGGACATACTAGGAAGTTGGTGCAGTAGAGGGAAGACAAACCGGATTTTTTCACAAAATCTCTAGTAACTAGGACCAAGGTGGTTAGGAAACCCGCTTTCTTGTCCGATTGATCTGAGCGCTACCCGGATGCTGTAGGCGTTAGAGTAAAAGCCCGATGGAAAGGCATCCTGTGAGGCCAACCCCCCACTGCTGGGTGTTACCGTTAGCTGAACACTCCATTCTGAATTTTGCAAGATCTTCATCCCCAGTTCCCTATGTTAAAGACCCCCCTACTCTTAGAAGAATTTACACTCCCTACCCCTGTATGCCCGCAAACGGTAAGTATAGCAGAGTTGTGGCATCGCTTGAGCATCAGCGCGGGGCGGATGTCTGCATTTGGGCACCTCATCCTCCTCGATGAAGCGGAAGCTCCGGTAGGGGTCCTCGATGTGGGCTGTTTGCTCCTGGATTTATTACAAGGGGAAACTACGAATCCGGATTGGGGGTTAAGCGAGGAGAGAAATAGCCTGCCTCACACGGATTTAGGCACCTTGATAGCCCGCTTCTGTTCGGTCGTGGGGAATGGCAGCCAGAATGGGGAAGGGGTTCCCGATGCACCGACTGCCCATGATTTAGACATTTGGCAGCAAGCAGTGGCCGGATTGAGTCCCCGAGCAGTCGCCTCGGTGGAGAGGGTGGAGGCTAGGATGAGCTTAACTCAGTTCTGGGAGAGACTCCAAACCCAAGACCCGGACCGACCTAGGCAACCGGCGTGGGTGGTGGTGGATGCCGAGGGCAAATGCTTAGGGTTGTTGGATTTTCCCCGGGCGATCGCGGCGATCGCCCAAAATACCAGATTCGTTCCTCAGAACCCAGGAACCCCTGAGCAACCGTCCGGAGGTCCCGAGGCCCTCAGTGGGATCAAAGCTTGGCCGTTTGGGGCGGTTCGTCCCCTGGGGGAACTCCTAGAAGAAATTCCCTTGCCCATGAAATTGCAAACTTCAGGGGGGAAAGTGGCCATTTACAACCAAGCATGGCGGACCTACTTTGACTCCTTCTCAGAACCGGAGACTGACCCCTCCGGTGAAGTCCGCACCCCATTCCAACCGACCTCGAATCGGGAACCAGACCACTTAGAACACCCAGACTCAGACCCTCTGAGCAGGGGTTTATGTCCCTTACCGAAAGGGTCGGACCGCGTGTGGCAGTTTGTGAAAATCCCGATCGGTCTTGCTTTCTCAGAGCGATCGCCCAATATGTCCGGGCAGGATTCCCCCTTGGACCCTTCACAAGGGCCAGAATTTGCGGACCCCCACTCCACCGGGAATCACCCCCCAGTTTCGGCCTCCATCCCCTCGGATGGGTCCCAGACAGAATCCCTCTGGTTGGTTCTCGCTCAAGATGTCACGGTTCAGCAGCAAGTCGCCAAAGAGCTGGCGGCCAAAAATGCCGATTTGATGCAAATGAACCGGCTCAAAGATGAATTTCTGGCCTGTATCAGTCACGAACTCAAAACCCCCCTCACCGCTGTTCTGGGATTATCCAGTTTGCTCAAAGAACGGACCCTCGGCCCCCTGACCGATCGCCAAGCTCGCTATGCTCAAATGATCTACACCAGTGGGCGACATTTGATGAATGTGGTCAACGATATCCTGGATCTCACCCGGATCGAGAGTGGACAGATGGAACTGATTCTCGAACCCGTGAGCATCCCGGATGTCTGCGATCGCGCCTTTGACCAAGCCAAACAGGCCCATCATCCCTCCGATGCCCCAGTTCATGGCAGCAGCAGCAATGCCGCCATTACCGAACTCGAAATCCCCTTTACCCTGGAACTGGAACCCGGTTTACCGAGCCCGGTGGCGGATGAATTGCGCCTGCGCCAAATGCTGTACAATCTCATCTCTAACGCCATTAAATTCACCGCCAATGGCGGAGAAATTGGCCTGAGAGTGAATCGCTGGGAAGGCTGGCTGGCATTCACCGTCTGGGATACGGGGATTGGCATTCCTGCCCAAAAACAGCACTTGATTTTTCAAAAATTCCAACAATTGGAAAACCCGATGACCAGGCAGTTTGAGGGAACGGGTTTGGGATTGGCGTTAACTCAGCGCCTTGCGCGTGCTCATGGGGGGGATGTGACTTTTATTTCCAAAGAAGGGGTGGGGAGTGAATTTACCCTGCTGTTACCCCCTTGTCCCCCGCAACAGACCACGACCCTCACGGAACGCACAGCCCCCACAAAGAACCGCTTAATTTTAATTGTGGAAGCGGTCCCTCGATATATTGATGATTTGACCGAACGGTTCAATGAGTTGGGTTATCACGTCGCGATCGCCCGTGCAGGGACTGAGGCGGTGGAAAAGGCTCGACGCTTACAACCTCGGGCTATTTTTTTGAATTTATTCTTGCCGATGCTCTCCGGTTGGGACGTGCTGACCCTGCTCAAATCTGACCCCCAAACCCGACATATCCCGGCGATCGTCATGGCAACGGAGGTGGACAAGGAACGGGCGATTCGGGCGCAGTGTAATGGGTTTTTAACCCTGCCTGTGAAGGGAAATTCCCTGGAAAAAACTTTAGAGGGGTTAATGCAGCAGGACCCGTTCGAGGAGAGTTTGGCAACCCCACAAACCACCCTGACGGTGTTGCGATTGAGTCCATTTGACCCGGAATATCGGGACCTCGACGAGCGATCGCCCGAGGAGTACAGCAATGGGTTGAGCGATCAACTCAACGGACTACTCGCCTCGGGGTTAAATCCCTCAGCGTCCTATCATTATCGGGTTTTAGAGGCCGATGATCTTGAACAAGCTGAATTATTGGCCCGAGTCTGGCATCTGGACGCCATCTTGCTGGATCCCGCCCATCACCTCCCCAACCCCAGTCTGTTTATCCAACAATTCAGCCAATATCCCGCCCTCGCTGCGGTCCCCCTGGTGACCCTCGATCGCCAAATTGCTCTATCCGCCTCTCAAGTACCCGGGTTGACGGTGTTTCCCTATCTCAACCCCGTTCATGGCAGCGATAAGACGGATGAGGCTCAATGGCCCAATGTCACAGCGTTATTCCAGGCGGTGGAAGTCGCCGTGGGAATGAGTTCTAAACCGGCAATTTTAGCCATTGATCTCTCGATTTTGTGCCAGTTTTCGGACCGATACGAAGCCGTCACCCCGGGAGTATCGAAACGGTCGGGAACTGCGGAATCGGGCCGTTTCCCCGTCGATTCTACCTCGACCAAACACGAGTGGTTACAAGCTTCGATTCAATATATTCAAACCGCTGGTTTTAGATGTTGGATGGGTCGTTCTTGGTCAGAAGTTTGGCAGCAATTGCAACATCAAAGTGTGGATTTGCTGTTAATTTATGTTCCGGATTCTCTCCCCCCTCAGTTCCCAATGGAGGCGCTGAAAGTGTTGGAACAACTTCCCGATCGCCCCGCCATTTTAATCGTCGATCGCTCCTTAGAAACCCCCGAAGCAGCCACCAACGGAGAATTCCGGTCCAGTTTAAAGGCGATCGCCACCCAACTCTTACCCCCTTCTCTATCAATGGAGGAGTTACTCGATTCCATTAACCAATCGTTGAAAATTTGAATCAGAGATGGGGAAGATGGGGAAGTTCGTAGTAACGCATTCAGGCGTTATCCGATGTTCGTAGTAACGACTTCAGTCGTTCTCTTATCCAAGTTCAACGTCCCGACTTCAGTCGTTCTCTTCCCCCCGTTCAACCTCCCGACTTCAGTCGTTCCCTTCCCCCTCCTCCTTGTTTCCTATTCCCTCGGGTAAAAACAACTGTTGCGGCATTTCCAGTAGCAAATAATTCCCCCGTTCAGCAATCAGTTGATACTCTTCAGGATTAGCAACTTCCAACCCCTGAATCTTATCCGGATATCCCACCACTAAAAACGGCAGTAGATTGGAATTTTTTACCGCTAATTCTTGCAAATATGCTCGCGCCTGAGTGGACCTTCTAAAAAATTTAATCGGTTGATGACTGTAAAAGACTAAACTAGGTTTTTCAAAGGCAACCATCACCACCTGCTGTTCCGGTTGTTTCATCTGTTCAATAATTTCAGCTAATTGGCGGACCGGCAATTGCCGTTCGCTATCAAAGATAAAATAAACCGGCATAACTGCCAACATGAAAAACGCCACAAATCCAGCCATATTAACAGCCATCATCCATCGCCACTGGCGTTTTAAGACCAAAATTACCCCCACTAAGGCAGTTGCCATTAAAATTAAAGCGCTTCGTTCAATTAAACCAGAATTGGTCAATATTCGGGGGAATTCTGGCATGGCTGGATCTGGGTCTAAGAGTCGGGGAACATAGAGCATAGCAGTTGCCATGAGTAAGAATAAGATTAAGTTACCGATGACGGAAACTCCCGCAAATAGACTGAAGCGATTGGGTTGACGATCGCCCTCTGTTTTAAAACTCTCTTCACTCCAAAACAACGCCACTAATATGGCAGCAGCAGGGAGGGCGGGAAGAATATAACTAGGGAGTTTAGTAACGGCAATGGTAAAGAAGATAAAGATACCACCTAACCAAAATACAGCCAATAAACCCAGATGATTAGCCCGGGGTTGATTCTGCCAGCGACTGCGTTTCCAAAAGCGTAAGCGGGTGATGGCAATGGGTAAATAAATCGACCAAGGAGAAAATCCCGCTAACAGGACTAAAAAGTAAAAATACCAGGCTTCACTATGATTGTTAACCACCTGAGTAAAGCGTTCAAAATTATGATATCCAAAAAATGTCTGGATATAGGTTTCACCATTGGCTAAGGTGACTAAAATATACCAAGGTAAAGCGATAATTGTGATGATTAAAATACCGCGTGTGGGTTTAATTTCCCGCCATAATTCTTTGACTTTTCCCAGATAAATTGCAAAAGATCCAATAATTAATCCGGGTAAAACAATTCCCACAGGTCCTTTAGCGAGAATGGCTAAGGCGATAAAAATGTAAAAAATTACATACCAGGCATGGGGAGTTAAGACCGTTGAGTGCAGAGGGGGTTCCAGTTGATTTTCAGGATGTTGGAAAACATTGGAATTGGCATATCCCCAAAAAAATGCAAGGAGGGCGCTTCCCATGCAAGCACTCAATAACATATCAGAAACGCCGATTCTTCCCCAAGCAATGGTTTGAAAATTCAAAGCGGCGATCGCCCCCCCGAGTCCGGCACAAAACCAGGCTTTTCGAGGGATATTCTGGGTCTGTTCCGGTCCTTTAGCTTCTAAGGCAATGGAGGAGTGGGGAACGGTAAAATAAAGCAGGGTAAAGAAGACGAAACCCATCAAAAAAATGGCCGCTAATGCGGAAGGTAGACGGACCGCCCATTCATTGACCCCAAAAATTTGGTAGGCGATCGCCATCAACCAATAAATCAACGGAGGTTTATCAAATCGCGTTTCTTGATTAAAATAAGGCGTAATCCAATCCCCCGTGACTACCATTTGTCGGGCTGCTTCTGCAAACAAAGGTTCCGTTTCATCCACTAACCCAACACTGCCTAATTTCCATAAAAAGGCAATCCATCCAATCCCTAATAGCCCCAAAATCGATAATAGTAAAGCGAACTTAGTCGGTACGCTTATTTGACTCTCATTATCCCAAAAGCGATTTATGTGAAGTTTCATCAGTTGTTTGTGTTTCTAGGGTCCGTTATGGTTTACAGTCATTGGTCATTGGTCCTTGGTCCTTGGTCATTAGTCCTTGGTCCTTGGTTGACCGCTATCGGGATGGGGGAGGTGGGGGATATGGGGTAGATGAGCCAGAGGGCTGGAATATGCTATTGTATCTAACAAACCGGGGGATACTGCTTCCTGGATGGAAATGCGGGAGGGAGATGACATCTTTAGGGTCGCCATCGTGCCGCGCGATCGCCTAGGTCAGATATCGGGTCTGTGACTGAACGGGTCAGGGTTCGAGATCAATGTTTGATTGAAAATGATATAAGCTATGCAGAATACCCGTCTGAACAGTCTGTTTGATGGTGCCGTTTCTGAACTGAGGCAATCCTTACGCAATCCGTGGCGACGGATCTCCGTACTGCTGATTAGCTTTTTAATGGGTAATTTTCTGGGAACGGCAATTAGTACGATCGCCGGACAAAATGCCAACTTAGATGTGATGGTAGCGGCTGTTTTAATTGTATTAACCGAAGTCTATAGTTATTTTTTCTATCGGATTCACGAGCAAATGAAGCGATCGCTATTGGCCCAGGGAATCAATTCTTTTAAAATTGGCATGATTTACAGTCTATTCGTCCTTGCCTTTACCCTCGGTTCTTAATGGATGGTTAATCGGATTAAACGCCATTTTCACCGAATTCAAGGGAGATTGATTCATGGAAAAAAAGTGGGCGATCGCCTCGATTCTGGAGGAGTGGCAGCAGGGAGTTCGACCCACCGGATCCACTTGGGAAGCATTAATCCAACAAGAACTCGCCGACCCCCTTCTTGCTCAGGGGTATGGGATTTCCCCGGAAACGGTGGAGTCCCAACTCAAGGCCCGATCGCAGGCATTAGCGGTGATTCTACCCCACCTGGAGCAATTTCCCTTCCCGGGAGACAAAATACTCGAACCCTTATGGCAATTGTGGTTACCCTTGGCGATGAAACTGATCGCCTCTCACCAGAAATTAGGACGACCCTGGATGCAAGGGATTTTAGGAGGACAGGGAACGGGGAAAACCACCCTGGGGAAAATTTTAACCTGGATTTTGAGTCATCTGGGCTATTCTACCTTGGCCCTTTCTATCGATGACCTTTATAAAACCTATTCAGAACGGCAGCAGTTGCGGCAGGAGGACCCGCGTCTGATTTGGCGAGGACCTCCGGGGACTCACGATGTGGAATTAGGAATTAACCTCTTGGATCGCTTGCGGAATCCCGATAGACAAACCATTGCCGTTCCCCGATTTGATAAATCATTGTGGGAGGGACAAGGCGATCGCAGCACAGAACCCTCCCTGGTTGAGGGTGTAGATATCCTGTTATTGGAAGGGTGGTTTGTGGGAGTGCGTCCCGTGGATCCGGCAGTGTTTGACAATCCCCCTTGGCCGATTATGACGCAAGCAGACCGCAGTTTTGCCCGAGATATGAATCAGCGATTGCGGGATTATTTGCCGTTGTGGGACCGATTAGATGGGTTGATGGTGTTGTATCCCCAGGATTATCGCCTCAGTTTGCAATGGCGGATGCAGGCGGAATGGGAAATGAAGGCCCAGGGTAAGGGGGGAATGAGTGATGGGGAAATCGGGGAATTTGTAGAATATTTTTGGAAGGCGTTGCATCCGGAGTTGTTTGTCAGGCCCCTATTGAGTCCGGGTTCCGAGGTGGACTTGGCGATCGAGATGGGAAGCGATCGCCGGATTATCAAGGTTTACAGTCCCCGGCAGATTGGGGGAAACTCAGGAATGCCTTGATTTTGTTTCATCCCCCATCCCGTTGTCGCCGGATGAGTCGCCAGAGGATTGCCGAGTTGAGTATTGCCAATGGCTAAGATGAGATTGAAGCAAGTGCGTCAAGAACTGGCAAAACTTGATAGAGTCAATTGCAGGAGTCTCCCCGAGAGTTGATGTTGTATTCTATGTTTTATTCTGGGTTGCGTACTGGTAGCATCCGTGGCAAGAAATCTCTAAATTTAGCCGTTGACTTATGTCGAGTGATGGCGAAACGACTGGTGGTGGCGATCGCAATGGTGAGTTGTCTGTGGTTGATGCTCACCCCAGGGGCGATCGCCGGTCTCAACGATGATAACTTTGATGGCAATATTTACGCCCTCTATGGTGGCAATGGTTCCTTAGTCCCACCGAGAGTCTCCCTAGAACAGTCTCTCTCCCGGGACGATCGCGCCACGGTGTTAGTGTTTTTCCTCGATGACAGCAGTGATTGCAAGGAATACACCGCCGTTGTTTCGCAGATTCAGGCATTCTACGGAAGGGCCGCTGATATTTTACCCCTGAATGTGGATGCCATTCCCGTCAAGGATGAATATGCACCCACGGAACCTGGGTACTATTATTCTGGGGTTGTTCCTCAAACCGTTGTCCTGGATTTAGAGGGTAAAGTCGTTTATGACGGCAAGGGACAAGTTTCTTACGAGTCCATTGATGATGTGTTGCGTCAAGTGTATGACTTGCTGCCGCGATCGGAATCGATTGATCTTAAACGGCGTGCTCCCAATGAGGTGAGTGTCGAACTCTCTCGGTAATCCCGCAACCGTGAACAATAGGGACCCGGGGAGTGACCACCCCATCTGCTGGTTTTGCTCCCCGTAACCCTGGGGCCACCTAGGTTGGCCCCTCCAGGTTTGAACCGGCGCAAAACCGCCCAGACCGGAATCCAGGGATCATTCACCTCTGCCATTTGAGGGTTGACAACAGGAGCGAGTTAGGATATGTAGGCTCTGCTTTTGCACCTTTTTTTTAACATTGACGAGCTGAACTATAAATACTTTTTATAAATTGAGTCTAGTTGCCCATGTTCGGCGTGAATAACCTCTGAGATAATCAAGGGGATAGGTTCATATTTCACTCAAGTCATCGGCAGGCCGCTGTGGCGATCGGCCTAAATCACGTTTCAATAGCAAACAATACCCCAATCACCGGACACCGTTCATCAGACAAGGATGGGAGCATCTAACCCCCTCTTCCACCCTCCAAGGTTCAGTTCTCAACCTCTCCCTAAATTGCCACTTAGGGTATCGTTCAAACCAGCAACAGAATGACAATCTGAACTCTTTTGTCAAGTTTAGTATGGACCACTCCCGAGATCATTATAATAGAGTCCATGAATTCCCTGGAATATTCCCCCGGCTTTTGCTCATCGCGTTCAAAAATAAAGGGTGTCAATTTATGTTAATTAAGCCAGGAATGAAGTCGGTGCATACTACAGACTAACCGCTCTATTTATTTTAGTCTTAGCGATGGCAAATCCAAAACTTGCGTCGTCGAGGGGGGCATCTACTCTAAAGAACATCGGGTCAAGAATAGACATCCTACAACCAAGAGTATTAACCTCGGTTCGGTGCATCCGACAAGACAATGGATAAAAGAAAACTTGATATACGCGCTCCACTCATTGCCAAGCTCAGTCGCGGGACGGGCATTGGCTCACTCCGGATTATCCTGTTAATTGTCCTCGATAGTGTGATGTTGAGCTATGCGTGGCTACTCGCGGACAAGTTCGGCACTCCCGTTGGAGCCTTTAGCTTGATAGCCACTCAGAATGACAATCCCGGATTTTTAATTCCGATTCTGGTGATTACCTTGGGGATTGTCGCGTCAGCGGGACTTTATGGCACCGATGATCGGCGACGAGATTTTTTTAATCTCATCAAATCCTTGAGCTTTGCCCAGTGTGTTTTATTATTTATTGGCTACCTCTACGAACCCGAAGCGGTCATTTCTCGTTCAACCTTCTTGCTATCTTGGATCTTTGCGATCGCTTTTGTGCTGAGTGAGCGGTTAATCCTGCATTTAACCATTGTTTATTTGCGGCACAGAGGTGCAATCCGTCAGCGCATTGGCTTAGTTTGTAAACCCAAAGATATTGAAACTGCTAAACGATTTATTGTTAAAAGTAAACAATACAAAATTTGTGATGTAGAAGACCTCTCGATCCGAGAAAAAAGCCACGATTGGTCGGAGATGATTCAACGACTGAGGGAAAAAGCCGTCAGCGAAGTGTTTGTCTGTTCGGAACTCTCAGTCCGAGACCAAATTTACCTGTATTGGGAGTTGAAACGCGCCGGGATTCACCTGAGAATTCTCCCCTTGGGACTGGAACTGCCGATTCAGTGGTCAGAGATTAAGATGGTCAATGGCATCCCGAGTATGAGATTTAGATCGCCGCCGATTATTGGGGGGGATTACTGGATCAAACGGGGATTTGATTTAGTCGCTGCGGGCATCATTATCTTTTTAATTAGTCCGGGGTTGCTGTTGTTAGCAATACTGATTAAGGTGGATTCCCCCGGTCCCATTTTTTACAAACAAGTGCGAATGGGATTAAAAGGCCGTCATTTCCAAGTTTGGAAGTTTCGGACAATGGTGACGAATGCCGAACAGTTACAAAAAGATTTGGAAGCGAAGAATGAAATGGCCGGGGGAATTATGTTCAAAATGAAGGATGATCCCCGGATCACACGAGTTGGCAAGTTTATCCGACGGTATAGTTTGGACGAACTGCCACAAATTATCAATGTTTTAAATGGGGAGATGAGTTTAGTTGGTCCTCGTCCGTTCCCCTTGCGAGATGTGGAACGCTTTTCAGAACATCACTTTATGCGCCATGAAGTCCTGCCAGGAATTACGGGATTATGGCAGGTTTCTGGGCGATCGGATATTGTGGATTTTGAGGAAGTCTTCCGCCTGGATATGACCTACATTCAAAATTGGTCTGTGTCTCTGGATTTCCAGATTTTATTCCAGACGGTGAAGGTGGTGTTTGCCAAAGAGGGGGCCTATTAGGAACGGGATAAATCAGGGCCGATCGCCCCTAAATCCTCCCCGATTTGGACCCCTGCTGAGTAATCCAATGCACCGCCTCTGCTAAATCTGAGGCGATGAAATCCGGATGGGTGTGGTGTTGGTATTGACCCCCCAACACGCGATCGCCATAGCCCGTTTTCACCAAAATCCCCGTACAACCCGCATTATGGGCCATATCCACGTCGGTTGCCTTATCTCCCACCATAAAACTCTGACTCAGGTCTAAATCATGTTCCCACGCTGCCGCGACTAACATTCCCGTATTGGGTTTACGCCAAGTGGTCCACCGGGTAAACTCGGGTTCCGTCCCCCCTTCTGGAGGACTTAGATAGGGACAATAATAAAGCGCATCCAAGCGGGCCCCCGCTTCCTGGTCCAATAAGTAACACAGGCGATCGTGCAGCGCTTCAACATGAGAAGCGGGGTAATATCCTCGCGCCGGACCCGATTGGTTGGAAACCAGACAACAGAAGAGATTTCGGTCATTTAAGTGGCGGACCGCTGCGGCCACACCGGGAATCAAATTCAGGTCTTCAAGGCGGTGAATATATCCAACTTCTTGATTTAAAACGCCATCTCGATCCAGGAATACTGCGGGTTTCATCAGGGATTTTTAAGGAGAGTCAACAATCATTAAAAATTAATCAGTCCGAATTTTATCAGGACTGAGGCTTGAACAGGAGGATGTAACCGCAGAGGGTAGAGGCAGTACATGAACTGCCCCTACCCTCTGCGGTTATGGGTCAGACCTGGTTATGAAAGATGATTAATTCTTAATTCCCAATATCTTCGGTTTAGCCTCCCCAAACTTTTTCTAGGACCTTCTCTGGTGAAATATCGGCAATTCTGCCCGTAGAAGATTGAATGCCGATATAACGATCGCCCGCAGGGAGCAATTTAGCGGGGTCTGTCGGGCCAAACAAGGCAATGGTATAGGTTTGGACCGCCACCGCCAGATGCATCGGCGCACTGTCCGTACAGAGCATCAAATTCGCAGCGGCGATCGTTGCCGCCAACTTACCCACATCCGGGGGTGAAGTCACCTTAATACCGGGACAGGACCTAACCAACTTGTCGCATAAGGGTTTATCCTCTGGCCCTTGGATCAAGACCACCGGCAGGGGCTGACGGGTTTGCAGGTCCTGGATAATCTGCTGCCATTTTTCAACGGGATAAATTTTATCCAATCCTTTGATTTGGGAGAGTTGGCTGGCCCCCCCATGAATCAGAATATAACCGCTGTCTTTGACGCCCAATCTTTGCTGTTCGTCATCGGACCAGCGTAAATCCTCCTTGAGCAGGGTCACACAGAGCTCCGGACAAGGCATGGAGACCCCAAAACCCTGCAACAAGTCGTGGTACATACCGGCGGCATACTGCTCAGTTTTCAGCGGGACTGGGTTGGTGAGCAACCAGGAGTTGCCCAAATCCGAGTAGCTAATTCGGATGGGGATGCCTGTTAACCAGAGCAATAATCCCACCACCCAACGCTGTCCAAGGGAAATCACCGCATCATATTCGCGATCGCGCATGATCCCCAGCAAATTCCCCCAATCCGCCAACCCGTTGCGATCCTTAAAATCAAACGGCAGCACCTGGAGGGACTTGTCATGAAAAAACTTGGATACCCGGTAAGCACCTTTCGACCGAGGCTCCACAACAACATCTATGTAAGCGTTGGGATATAACCGTTTTAGGCTATCCAACGTCGGGAAAAATAAAATTTGGTCGCCGATTCCGCCTGGGACAAGGGCCAGTATTCGCATCTCAATTGATGGAGCTTACTAAACAGACTCATTCTAAGCGATGAGAGACCTAATCGGATCCGCAATCTTCTGACTCAACCCCACCACCGGCCAGAAATTCGCTAAAAACCGTTGCGATCGCCCCTGGGCCTCTACTCTAGTTATTATTATTCACTCGTCATTGTTGTAACCAAACGCTTTAGAGGAACTACCGTGCATTTATTGATACCCGCCGCTGGCATGGGGCGACGAATGGGCAGCAACCGCAATAAACTCCTCCTGTCATTGCTCGATCGCCCCTTGATTGCCTGGACCCTAGAGGCGGCGGATGCCTCCCGCGAAATTCGTTGGATTGGGTTAATCGGTCAACCGGAAGACTGGCCCGACTTTGAAGCGATTTTAGCCGCCAATCCTCCCAACAAACCTGTCCAATTCATCCAAGGCGGCAGCACCCGCCAAGAATCGGTTTACAACGGATTACAGGGACTTCCGCCAGAAGCGACCCATGTGCTCATTCATGATGGGGCCCGGTGTCTGGCAACCCCGGACCTGTTCGATCGCTGTGCCGAGGCCCTCCGCCATTGTCCCGGATTAATTGCCGCGATTCCGGTCAAAGACACCATTAAAATTGTCGCCCGGGACTCCCAAACCATTGAACAAACCCCTGATCGCCAGCAACTCTGGGCCGCCCAAACCCCCCAGGGATTTGAAGTTGCCTTATTGAAACAGTGCCACGATCGCGGAAAATCCCAGGGATGGGAGGTTACTGATGATGCGGCATTATTTGAAAAATGTGACTTGCCGGTGCAAATTGTCCCCGGGGAAGAGACTAATTTGAAAGTGACCACCCCAATGGATTTGGCGATCGCTGAGTTTATCCTCTGTCAACAACGCCCTGAACTCAAATAACACAGAAACCCGCACCCTCAAGGGTGCGGGTTTTTATAGACCGATCACAACCGGATTGATTCCGTATTAATCCTTCGTCAAAAAGGGTTGACGGGGTAAAAACCGGATCTTTGTGCCTGGAATCAACTTTTGAATCCCTTCGTTGATTTCAGATTCGGACTGATTGAGACTGATCAGCAGTTTCAAAATCTTGAAGGTGGCAGTGTGGGTTAAAAAGTAGCCCCCATGTAAATCCAGTTGGCCGAAGACTCGACTATAGGTCAGACTCAGGAGAAACATCAGGGTATTGATCAAGTCGATCGCCAATCCTCGATGAGACTTCAGGGGCCAAAAGATGCCATTCACGCCAATCGTCTCGGAACAGTCGATATAGTTAAAGCGCTCAAACAGGTCATAAGCGGACGTGGGATTGGCCGCTGCTTGGGAGACCAAGACATTGCGAATGTAAGGGCGGTAATTGGTATCGGGGTAGCGATCGTCTAAGGGTTGGAGGTAGACATTTCCTAGACGATAGGCGGACATTTCGATGCTGGGTTCACTAAACCAGTTGCCGAGGGTTGGCATATAGCGCAGGATAATATCGCGATCGCTTGACATCAGGTAAATTTGACGGCAACGACGCATGGCGGACCGAACGTAATTGTTGCGACCCTCCCGGAGGAACTCCAGGGGGATATCCGGGGAGGCCAAAATTAATTTATCCAGTCGCAGGCGATCGCCAATCTTGCTGAACTCTCCCCCATCTGGATCCTCAATGTCCTCCTCATCCTTGCCAAAGCGATCGGACAAAATTCGCAGAGTATTGACCAGCAGCAGTCCTCCCATACTATGACCGACCAAGTTCACCCCAATCTCAGCCTTAGACCCAGAAACGGCATGATTTGCCAGGGACACAGAACCCTGATTTTCCGCTTCAATCGAGCCTAAGACCGGCGTTAAAGGTGCTGTTTTTTTATCTTGGTTTGTTTTAACTGCCTGGGGATTCAGAGCGCGGTCTAAGCGCCAAAAGAATTCGGCTAAATCCGGTGCACCATAGTGAATCGCCCGGTAGCGATCGCGCTGATAAACCAACACCCGCAAACACTGCATCAACAGGACCCACAGGATAAACAAGGGTGGGACCACCCAATACCATTGCAGACCCACCGCACTCAACTGGATCCCCTTCCAAATGGGACCGATGAGAGGCAGGAATTCTAACCCTTTGAACAGGGGAAGTCCGAGCAATTTGACCATCCCATACAATCCGGTGCCAATAATGCCCGCAAATCCGGAAAGCACAAAGGAGAATTTGAAAATAACGCCCCAATTATTGGAGAAATCCTTCCATAATCCCGGACTGGTAAAGGGTTGTTCACTCGGCCAATGATATCCAATATAAAAATGATTGTCTTTTAACCCGCTATCCGGGGAAGACTCTTGGCGATTTAAGGCTTTAGCCTCGTTCCTGAATAAATCATAAAACGTGGCGGCAGAGGTTGCATAGCCGTGGGTGCGGAGGGTCATGCGATCGCAAAATCCCTCCCCGACAATTTCGGCGAATTCATCCACATTAAATAAAGCCCGGAATCGGTCCTGGGGAGGCAATTGACGGTCTACATAGAGGGAAATGGGGGCGGTGCTAATGACTAAAAATACATTAGGATAAACTAGGTCTTGGTAGATCTCAAAATTACGCGCAGACTTTTCCGAAAAATGGCGATCGCACCAACTATTCAGCGTCGCCATCACATACTTTTCATCCACCATTTTGTGAAAATAAGAAAAGTCGGCGACGGGGTGAGTTTGGCAGTATTGCCCACATTCCCACTGTAACGCCTCAACAATTTCTTTTTCCGAAAGCTTGCCGCCGTAGGCCAAAAGCTGGGCTGTGCTCATGGGCTTTCGGTTGGCAGATTTTCCCCGGTTTTTCGATTGGGGAAAATCCGGAGAGTTGGGGCACTTATAGGCAAGCTGCACGATTCGGGCTTTCACCCATCCATCGGAAAAGGGAGCCGAATTTTTAACTAGGGATTCAAGCCATTGGCAGTCATTTTGTAAGGTTTCTGGGGATTTGGTATCCCAACTCCAAGGCAAATCTTTATAGGGGCGAGAAATACTCATAAAATAAAAGGGGTAAATGCTGATGAAGTGGTAAAGAAATGAGGCCGGGTAAACTTTTCTTGAACGGGTTTAAAATTCAAGAAAAGTTTACAAACTCCATGAGGTTAATCCATGAGGGTAAAAACTGATTTAACAAATCAGTTCATGGGATGATTTACCCAAAAAGTCAGAGTTTGTTGAGGGTTAATAATGATCTACTCTGGAAAAAAAAATTATCCGGGTAAGATCCTTGATAGTGGACAGTTTTTTAGGTGCTAAAAAGGGAAAATAGCCTAGGTCCCTTGAGGAGGATGTTGGGGAGGGTAGATTTTGCACCGGAGTGAGGCATCATCACCCTGGCGTGAGTTCTACAAACAACGGTTAACAAACGACTAAAGTCGTGACTACAAACGTAAGAGGGGAAGAAACGACTTCTTTCGTTACTACAAACATAAGAGGGGAAGAAACGACTTCTTTCGTTCGTAGTGACGCACTCCGTCGTCTCCTAGGGGATGAGAGAGGTAAAAATAAATAAGCCTGCATGAAGATTGGAGAGGGCTCTCATGCAGGCATTGAAGGTTAAAAATTAAATGAAAGGTCTAGGAAAGTGCGATCGCCTCTGGCACTTCAGTCCAAAGGGGAAGCTTATTCAAACAGCCAGTTTTTGACCCGTTGTAAACTCTTCCAATCCGGTTTTCGGTTCAATCCCTCCTCGATATTGTCCTTCACCTCATCCCGCAATTCTGCCGCAACCATCATCAGTTGTTGGACGATTTCGATGTGAGTGCGGACGCCTTTTTGACCGCTATCAAGCATTGCTACCGCCAGGTTAACCTGAGCTTGAGCATCTTGGGGATTGAGTTTGACCGCTTTTTGAGCTGCTTTATAGGCGGGAGTGGGTTTATCGGCCAATAAATACAGCCACGCCAAACAAGTCCAAGCGGGACTATTTTTTGGGGCGCGATCGCAGATATCCCGGAACACCGGAATCAGGGTGTCTGGGCCTTCACCAGCTTTATAGCGTTCCACGCCACTGGTAAATTGAGATTCAACGGTTTCAGTCATAAGCGGTTCTTTTCATGCAGTTGTTCGATTGTATCCAAAAGGCCGCCCGGTTTTTCACTTCCGGGGAGATTGGGGGGACCGCCATCGAGAATTGGGAGATGGGGGGGATGGGGAAGAATTGGGAAATGGGGAGATGTTTGTAGTCACGACTTTAGTCGTTTCTGGGTTCTGGGTTGATTCTGCCTTTGACAAGGAGACGACAGAAGCCCCAAAATAGTAAACCCAGGTCAGAAAGCTGACCTGGGTGCTTAGAGTCTATGAGAATCAGGAGGGACGGTGGCGATTGCAAAAGAGGTTAAAATGGGAGGTGCCAGTTAGGCAGAAAATGACTTGCCACAGCCACAGGTTTGAGTGGCGTTGGGGTTGGTGAATTGGAAACCACCGCCGATCAGGGCATTGCTGTAGTCAAGGGCCATGCCATAGATATAAAGCAAGCTCTTAGGATCGCAAACCACTTTGAAGCCTTCTTCATACTCGAAGACTTCATCGTTGGGTTGAATATTCTGGATCTGTTCAAAATCCATCGTGTAGGACATCCCGGAGCAGCCACCCCCGCGCACACCAACTCTTAGACAAAGGTCTTCCCCCCCTTGTTGGCTCCGCAGGGACTTAATATGGTTCATGGCAGAATCGGTGACGATAATTCCGCGTTGTTGAGGCTCTGTTGCTTGTGTCATTCGTTTACTGGTCTCCTTATTCCGGTTCTAACTGAGCTGTTCTAGCTATGCTGTTGTCTGTGTTGCTGTTCTATACTGAGAGGGCTTTAGTCTCTTCTACGTTCATTGTAGCGAGGAATGCAGCACGGCAGTAGGGAAACCTAGGGAGAGGGTAACCATCCGATGACACACCTGAGAAATCAGCAAGGATAAAGAAGACCAAATCAGCCGGTTCCTCACAAGGGTGGAACTGTTATCAAGGTGGTGTGAATTCATAATGGATGCCTAGTCCTGACTTCCTCCACAACTCCGACCCAATTTCTGTAGAGTATTGAGACATTCTGGGAGATTTTATTGTTGTTTTCAATGGTTTTGAATCAGAGTCAGTCGGTGAATAAAATTAACCATAAATGGACCTCGGACCCCTAACCCCATGCCCCTCCTCTCCCCTACCTATCCCTTACAAAGGATGGAAATAAGGAATAAATATCTTGACTAGGAGGGAGGAAGGGTTCAGGCTTACCCTACTTGATGATATCGATACAGGAGAGGGAAGACAAACCGGGTTTGGGGTTTCTCCTCTGTACCATTGAGCAAAAAATTAGATAGAGTCAGAGGGTTTCTTGTCCGATTTATTGAAGATTCCACCGCAGCCCTGGGGGAGAAAATGGGGGAATTCGAGCTAGTTTTAAATTGATTTAGGTTCACTGATTGACCTGTTAACTGGCTATTTTAATCATCTGTGCGTACACCTTATAATGAATTGTTTATGGCAGGTTTAAACCGCTCTACGTTTCGTCGCTTACAACAACTGCAACAAATTCCCTCGGTTTGGGAAGGCGATCGCCGTCCGATGTCCGAACCGCTGCCTATAGGCTCCTCGGCTTTAGCGGATTATGATTCAGAAAACGGCGGGGACTGCATTATGTGGGTGGATGGGTCCCAAGGAATCGTCCGGTCGATGGATGTGGTCTCCCCAGATACGGGTCCCGAAGCGGTGGTTCGCACCTTGCTCAGGGCTATGGAACACCCTCACAGTCCAGCTCTTCCTGGGCGACCCCAGAAAATCGTGGTCAAGGACCGGGAAATCCAGTTTTTTCTCCGAGGCGTCCTTCAGGACCTGGGCATTTCCATCGAGTATGTGCCGGACCTCCCCCTGATTGATGAACTGTTTCGCGGGTTTCAGGATGTGGTCGATCGCAAAACGCCTCTGTTACCCCCGCAGTATGTGGAGAGTTTAGAAGCCAAAGCTTATGAAGTCTGGCAGGCAGGTCCCTGGCAATGTCTGGCGGATCATCAAATTATCTCGATTGAGCTGGAAGGGTTGGATATGGGAACCCTGTATGCCTGTGTCATGGGGATGCTGGGATTGGATTATGGGATTCTGTTATATCGGTCCCTGGAATCCCTAACTCAGTTTAGAAAGCGGGTGATTGCCAATGAATCGCCGGAACGGTTAGAAGAAGCCTTTTTATCCCAAGATTGCCTGTTTATTACGTTTGAAGGGGCTGAGGAAGATGACGATATCGACCTCTCGGATCTTCCTCCTAGCGAGATCCATCCCACTTTTGGCAATCTCCACCCCTTAGAAGGAATGCGGGCTATTCTCTATGATGAGGAGGCCCTGCTGACAATTTTGGCCCTGGATGGGTTTGCGCGCTTTTTCCGCACTGTGCGCCGCAAGCTGACTGGCGGCAAGTTCCCGAAGTTGAGCCAACGCTATCAAATTCCGGTTCCCCCAGGGGGCGATCGCCAGGGTCCCGAGAATGTGGCGGTGACGGTAAGCACGATGCCGGAACTGGCTGCCAAACTGTTTGAAATGAGTATGAGTGCCACGGAAGATGAGGATGATGAGGACGAGGATGATGATGAACCCTTGTTACGCGATGATTTGGTGCCACCGAACTCGTTCCTCAGTCTCGGGGTCGTTCCTTGGGAAATTTTGAAAGAACTAGAGGGTTCAGCTTCTCATTTTCAATCCGCTCAAGTTCATGCCAGCGGCGATGGGTTGCCCATTATCTTAATTCAAACCTCTCGACCCAAGGCGAAAGCGATGATTGAAACCTTAAAAGAAGTTGGGGGAGTAACCGGAATTGGTTTTAATCCCGGTGAAGACCCCCTGGGCGGTAATCGCTTTGATTTGGGCATTTTAAAAGCAGAAAATGGTGAACTCTTTCTGTTTGGGGAGTTTATGGAAGATGACCCGGTTCACGTTGCGGCGCGTAAAAAGTGGGATGGCCGCTGTAAGAAAACCAAGGGATATTGTGGTTTGGTGATTGCAATGGGGTTGACGGGAGCAAGCCGTGGGAATCCTCAAAAGAAGGATATGTTGGCTTTGTTTGAGGTGCGATCGCTCTCCCCCAAAGATATCAATCTCGGCACCCTCCAATTGATGCCAATGCCTTTTTAAGTCCGTCTTACAACGGGGGAGGGGCAGTCCCTGTACTTCCCCTCCCCCCTGGGTGATATCTGTTGTTGGTCGGCTTTAGCCCCCAAAATAATTGAGTTGTGAAACCTATTATTTTTCCCCGCTTTCTGATAAAAATTCCCGCATATACTGATTCACCCGTTCCGGTTGTTCTTGTTGTACCCAATGGCTACAATTGGGAATATAACGAATCTGTAAATTCCGAACGTAGGATTCAGTTCCGTAGGTTAATTCTTTCCCCAGGGCGGTATCATTTTCTCCCCAAATCATCAGGGTGGGGACTTCTAAGAGGTTCCACTCTTTGTCAAAAACTAATTCCCATAAGGTTTTCCGGTAATAGTTGAGCATGGCAGTCAGGGCACCCCGTTTGGCGGCCGCATTTTTATAGGCGTTAATATCAGCCGGGGAAAAGGCGTCTTTATCCACAGCCTGGGTTTGAAATGCCGTTTCAATGGCCTGATAATCATTGAATTGAAAGAGGAACTCGGGGACAAGGGGAATCTGAAAGAAAAAGGCATAAGAACTTTTAAGGATTTGCTGGGGGTTGCTGCGGAGTCCTTCGGCAAATTTGGCGGGATGGGGAATATTGAGGACGATGAGTTTTTCGACTAACTGGGGATAACTGTAGGTAAAATACCAGGCGATCGCCCCTCCCCAATCATGACCGACTAAGACACAGCTTTCATACCCCAATCCGGTAATGATTCCCTCAATATCTTTGATTAATTCTTGGATATGATAGGCTGATAAATCTTGAGGTTTATCGCTGTCGTTGTACCCGCGCATATCCACGGCAACGACTTTATAATCTTGAGCAAATTCGGGTATTTGATGTCGCCAGGAATACCAAAATTCGGGAAAGCCGTGGAGCATTAGCATCAAGGGTCCTTCCCCTTGGGTGACATAATGCAGGGTGATTCCATTCACGGCGATCGTGTTGTGAGTCCAAGTTTCTAGGGCAGTTGTCATATATTTATCTCGGTTTAAAGTCTGATTCAGTCCCTATAATCTACATTGGGTCCAAAGCATTGGACCCGTTATCAATTTTTAGCACAAAAAAACCGGGTTTTAATGCTGATTTCCAGCTCATTATACCCAATACTCTATTCATACTTTCTGTAAAAGCCGACACCTTTAAGGGTACGGCTACAGGGAGAAAGTTCCCGCGCCAGGATGGAGAGAAGATTGGATAATTTTTTAAAAGAGTGGGAGCATTTGGCTCCCTAAAAGTATTAGGTATCATACGGAATTCGGTTGTGATAGGTCTTTAAAAACGAGTAGGGTGGGCAATGCCCACCTGCACAGAAAGGTGGGCATTGCCCACCCTACTTTTAACTACTTTTACCAACCGGAATCAAGATGCTCCCACTCGTTTATTTTAGCATTTTATCGGTTGAATCATTGAGACCCATGAGGGTGATGAGGGACTGTCATTAAAAGCCATTGCCAATTAGGATAAAAGAAGCCCAATAATAGGGATGATTATAATCGCTTTCTAGTAAGGCCAGTTGAGCGGTTTGAAGTGCGGCACTTTTGTTTTGGCCAGTTTTTAAACTATTATAAAAAGCGGTCATCAGGGCTTGGGTTCCGCCATCATCTACGGACCATAAAGAGGCGACTGCGGCTTTTGCACCGACTTTTTGCATTTGATAGCCAAATCCCAGGATTTCTGTTCCGTCCCCCATTTGTCCCCCCATTGCGGTTTGACAGGCGCTGAGGACGATTAAATCGACGTTGGGTAAGGACCAGTCTTCTAAGTCGCGTAAGGTGATGCGATCGCCATCGCCTAACATGATAAATGAATCTTCCGGTTGACCGTTGACAAAAGCGGCGTGAGTGGCTAAATGAATCACATTGCGATCGCTCATTCCCGAAGTGGTGGCACTTCGATTAAAGTCCAAATCAATGAGTTTCATGGTTCCAGGGATAGTTGCCGCCAAATTTTCTACTTCTTTTCCGGCAAAAGGTAACCCAGAAAACGCTAATTGTCGCGTTCCCACTTCAACACTATAAGTTCCTTGAGTAAATGCACCCGCTAATATTTTCAGGTCTTTTGGGGGAGTAACCTTAAAGTTAGTTAATGAAGCAGCCGTAATATTATTAATTTGATATCGCTGGGCCAACCATTTTTCTCCATCATACAAGGCGGCTAAGGGAATATAACGTAACAGCCCATCAGGAGCATAAATAATGGTTTCTACCTCTAAACGGTCCAGTTCACTTTGAAAAGGTTCAATTAGCCAATTATATAACTGCTTGGCTGCCACTTTAGGAATATCAGTATTGGCTCGTTTGGAGGGGACGGTGAGGGCAGTTCTAAACTCTGTAATGCCTCGGCTTAAATTGGCTTTATTTACCGCAACTGACCGATGAAGGGGAGGACTATCAGGCGTAATTAAAATCAATTCGATGCGGTCTTCTAAAATGAGGGGATAGAGCAAAACGGCATTTTGATTTAACTGTTGCAATGAGGCTTGCAATTGCGCTAGATTGGTTAAATCCAGGTTTTCTCCACTGGTTTTGCGGGAAATTTCAGCGGCAATTTCGATGATTTCGGGACTTTCGAGAAAACGGTCAAATTTTTGGCGCAGGGTTTGCAACGTGCGGTCCAGTTCGGCAATCCGTGCTTGCTGTTCTGGGGTTCGTTCGGGTTCTGAAATGCTTTGTAATTGGCTTAATTCTTGCCCCAGTTCGATCGCCTGTCCTTGAAGGGTCAAATATTCCTCGGCGAGTTTTTCTTCTTCCGGTAAAAATTGCACTCCGGATGCGGTTTGTTCGTTGCCGCGAACATTTTGCAGGTATTCATCCAGTTCTTGGATTTTTAATAAGTCTAGGACTTGTTGGGCTTCTAAAATGCGGTCTTGCCGGAGCAATAAATCGGATAAATGACGATAGGTATCGGCTACGGTGTCGGTAAAGGATTGTTGCCGTTCCATTGACAGCACTCTGATGTCTTTACGGATGGATTCATGAAGGTTGACCGCTTTTTTATAAAAGGCAGTGGCTAAGACAATATCTTCTTGTTCTTGGAAAATTCTGCCTAAATTAGCCAGGGCGATCGCTTCTCCGGCTTTGTCTCCGGTTTCTCTTAAAATTTGGAGACTTTGTTGGAGAAATTCCAAGGATTGGGGATATTGTTTCAGGCGATAATAGACGGAAGCAATACTATTGAGGGTCCGTCCGATGCCAACGCGATCGCCAATGCGTTGAAAGGTTTGTAGGGCTTGTTGCAAAAATTCTAAGGATTGGGCGGTTTGTCCTAAACTGAGATAAACGCCGCCAATATGTTCGAGAGCATTGCCTTGGGCGGTGGGGTCGCCAATGGCGTTGGCAATTTCTAAGGCTTGTTGATAATGGTCTAAGGCTTCGGTATATTGACCGAGCTTTTCATAGACGATCGCAATGGCATCTAGGTTACGACTTTCTCCGGATTTATCCCCAATTTCTTGGCGAATGGTTAAGGCTTGTTGTAACAATTCTAGGGCTTCGGGATACTCGCCCAAACGGTAATAAAGCCCGCCTAAATTATTCAAAATGGTTCCCATGCCGGGACGATCGCCAAGGCTTTGGCGGAGGCTTAAAGACCGTTCATAAAAGGTCAGGGCTTGGGGATATTGACCCAGGCTATAATAAATTCCCCCTACATTGTCCAGGGTTTTACTCATGCCGGGGCGATCGCCGATTTCTTCGGCAATGGCTAAGGATTGATTGTAAACGGACAAGGCTTGTTGATACTCGCCTCGTTCTTCATAGAGTACCCCTAATCCATTTAAAGTATTGCCTAAGCTGGATTTGTCTCCAATTTCTGTTAAAATAGGTAAGGCTTGTTCATAGTATGACAATGCCCGATCGCCTTGGCCGAATTGGCGATATAACAACCCGATATTACTTAATAACCGCGCCACTCCGGCGCGATCGCCAATTTCTTCTCGCAATTTCAGCGCTTGTTCATACAAATCTAAAGCGCGTTGGGCTTCTCCCAGATTGTAATACAGGCCCCCAAGATTATTCAAGGTCCGTCCTTCATCGCGTTTATCTCCAACGAACCGACGAATAACGAGGGCTTCTTGATACAATTGCACCGCTTTTTGATACTCTCCCGTCGCCGCATAGACGGCGGCAATGTGATGTAAGGCTTCCCCTTCAATGGGGCGATGGTTCAAGGTTCGGGCAATTTCTAACGCTTGTTCATGGATTTGTAGCGCTTGGGGATAGTCTCCTAAGCGACTGTAGACAAACCCGATATGATTGAGGGTTTCTCCCACTCCTGGGCGATCGTTCAATTCCTCACGAATGGCTAGGGCCGATTCTAATTGTTCGAGAGCTTTGGTATAATCACTCAGGGCAGTATAAACTTCCCCAATCTGAGTCATGGCAGCCGCCATCTGGAGGCGATCGCCTTCGAGGGAATGTCGCTGTAAGACTTGCTGATAGGTTTGCAAGGCGGTTTGAAAGTCTCCTTGGCGAAATTGCTCGATTCCCTGTTCCAGGAGGGGAGGGGTATCATGGAAGAGTTCACTGGAGGGTTCGGACTTATTCACCGGGGGGATTTGCGGCAACAGAGGCGCAGAGAATCCAAATGCAGGGACCGACAGCAAGGCGATCGCCGGAATGAACGTAAGACGACTGAAAGGGAACTGCATGAGACTACCTTGGGGTTAACATGACTAGAGCATCGGGATAGTATGAGGGCCCAGGGACAAGAAAGCGGCTTTTTGGCCCTTTCTCGGGTGCTTGGGGATTCTATTTCTGTTATTCTGTTATAGCGTCGATCGCCCCTCAATGACCTCACCGACAATTCAACTCCACTTTTAACCCCTCATCCATCACCGCATCACAGACATTCACCCCATCCAGATTGGCCCCGCGTAACCGAGTATATCCCCAAACCGAATCCATTCGCAAGTCGGCGCGAGTTAAATCCGCCCCCCGCAAGTCGGCATCGCTCAAGTCTGTCGCACTTAGATCCGCCCCCTGCAAATTAGCCTCCCGTAAATTTGCCCCTTTTAAGTTGGCATTCGTGAGATTAGCACGGCTTAAATTAGAATTTGTGAGGTTAACCTCGGTTAAATCCGCACTATTTAAGTTACAACCATTTAATTCAGCCTGAGTTAAGTTGGACCCCGCCAGATTTGCGCCACTGAAATTCACATTATGTAGATAGGCATGAGATAAGTCAGCCCCGGAAATATCTCGTCCCCGCGCCCCTTGGGACACCAGTTCCCAAACCATTCGCCATTTGCGATCAATTTGGGTTGTGCTATCGAGGCGAGCACCGGAGAGAATAGTCCCCTTAAAATTCACCCCGGTGAGATTCGCCCCGCGCAAGTCACTATTTTCCAAGTCAGCATAGCTAAAATCCGCCCCGGTGAGATTGCTTCCCGTGAGATTCACCCCCCTCAGTTGAACCCGAGACAAATTGACTCCGCGCAAATCACAATTCGGACATTGATTGGTTTGCCGCAATTGCTGGAGGTGAGTCGCATTTTCGGCGCGAGTCAGTTCCATCCACCCCAGTGATAAAAACAGAATTGTCAACGCAAATAATTGTGGTTTCACTTCTCCTCTCATCACTAATTCCTATACCTCAGATCCATTTAAGATGTTAATGAACATATATGTTTTCGGTCCACTCCCGCCCTTAAAAAAGTTCCTCATTCTCCCTCTGAGCAAAAATATGTGTTCCTTATACCTCCCTCTCCTCTTAGGAAAGGCCCAAGGAGGGGTTCCAGCTTGTAGGGGTATTGATATCCCATAGTTCAATTTTACCGCCATCTCCCCCACTGACGAGGGTTTTGCCGTCGGGTAAAAACACCAGTTGGTAACAACTTGAGGGAACCGGCAGAGTCCGAACCACTTGGGTTGAGGCAACATTGATGAGGGAAATTTGGCTTCCCGCACAAAGGGCCAATGTTTGTCCATCGGGACTCAAGGCGTATTTTTGACCCTCAAGAAGGCGACTGACGGCAGTCCCGTTGCTGGGATTCCAAAACTGAATACCCTGATCGGTTCGACTAAGGAGGAGATTACCCTGGGGACTAAATATCAGTCCATTGACGATATGTTCCCCGGAGAGTTCGATGCGGTTCAGCTGTTCGCCACTGCTGGAATTCCAGAGTTGGATCAGTTCCACACTGCTGCTGGCGAGACGGTTGCCATCGGGACTGAAGGCGAGGGAATAACTAGAGTAAGGTGAGTTTCCCGGCAAGGTGTTTAGCACTTGGCCGGTATTCACATTCCAGAGTATAATATTTTTGGCACTACTAGCAAGGGTTTGACTGTTGGGACTGAAGGCAACTGCGGTAATTCCATCACTGATGTGAGTGAGAGTTCGCACGGCTTCGCCGGTGTGAGTATCCCACAGTTGGACTTTGGCGGTATTATCGGTATCGTCCCAGATGCCTACAGCGAGCAACTGTCCATCGGGACTGAGGGCGATCGCATCCCGGAAGTTACCTGTCCAAGAGAAGGTATGACGAACGGTTCCTTTTTCAATGTCCCAGACTTTAATTGTCCCTTCGCCATTGGTACTGACGAGGATTTTACCATCGCCAGAGAGGGATAAGAACTCGATATCAGCGCGATCGCTATCTTCGGCAGAATGTAATAGGGTACTGTTAGAAAATTCCGGCGACGTTGTGCGGATGCCACTGGGGCGATAGTAAGCTAAAATTTCCGTGACATCTTCCCGTAAGCGACTACTCCACAGTCCCCTCAACAAAAACTCGAAGTCTTCATCTCGAAATTGACCCACATATTCCGACTGCAACTCGGAAACTAAACGGCTTGCCCCTTCCCGATTTCCGGTGGCATTCAAGGCTGCTGCTAAAGCAATTTTTAGAGGCGCATCCTGCGGATTTTTATCAAATAAAGTTTCTAAATAAGGAATTGCCTCTTGCACTAAACCCCGCTCATAAAGCGCTTGAGCCAGGTTTAATTCCAGGGGCAAATACTCTACCCCTTGGGTGACAATCTCTTGCCCTACAGACACAATAGTTTGGGCAGCAGATTGGAGCCGAGGAGAAGAAAATTTGGGTTCTAACAAGATTAATTTCCCCTGCCAATTTTCGGGTTTATTAAAGAGTTCAAAGATGAGGGAAAGGGCTGTTTTGGTTTCACCCTTGGCATATAAAGCACTGGCGAGGGCAACTTGGACATTTCCGTGGAGTTCGTTGAGTTCGGCTAAGATGAGTTGCTGTTGGGGGGTGGAGGAAACAGTTTGAATTTGGATGATTCCTTGGGTAGATAAATCAAGCGCCTTGCGAAATTGGGCAATTGCTCCTGTGGTTTCTCCCGCTTCATACTGCGCTTGTCCCAGCCCAAATACTGCCGGGAGATAATTCGGGTCCAGGGCTAAAGCTCGTTGATATTGGGCGATGGCGGGTTGAATTTGGTTATCAATTAACTGGCGATCGCCTTGTTTGGAAAGGGAATAAGCAAAAGAAGGATTGCTGGATAAAATCGTTGGGTCCAGCGCTTCAATGGATTCTATAAACCTATCCAGGGGAATGCCTAAATTAAACCCGGATTTGATATCCACCGTATCTCCGGTATCGGGATTATAAATTGCTTGTCCCTCAGCGCGTCCATGAATGCCGATTAGACGACCCAAGCTATCTAAAACGGGACCGCCACTCATTCCCGATCGCGTGATATTAGTATAAACTAGCTCATATCCGGACTCGGTTCCTGACTGCGCTCGCCCGGAAATTTGACCCTGTGTCATTTGAAAGATCCGTTCCGTAATCGCAAGTCCCGGATGGGGCCATCCCGCGATATATACCAAGGTTCCCGGTTGGGCGATATCGGAATCTCCTATCTGGGCGATCGCATAAGTTTGGTTACTGGTAAACTGAACCAAAGCTAAATCTAAATTCGGCAATCTCCGAACTGTGGTATAATTGAGCGGATGTTGTACGCCATCTGCTGTGACAATTTGATACTCATCAGGACTGGCAACCACATGATGGGCGCTTAACACCGTATAAGTGTTACCTTGCTTGCCGATAATCACTCCTGAACCGGGATTTTGGCCGTTGATTACCACCGTAACTTGCTGCGTCAGGGTGGCAATATCAGCTTGAGTAATTTGAATCTGGGCGATCGGCATGACACCGCTCATGATAGCAGGAATGACAATTGCTGCTGTGGTTTGATAAAAATTGAAACTAAAAGTGCGACTCATGTTTTCCTTTGTAAGTTAGTTAAATTTAAGGATGCGATCGCCAACCCTTCAAAAATTGACTCCCCGCACCTGAACCCCCTTTCTCATAACTCCCGGTCACAAAAGTAGTAGGGTGGGCACTGCCCACCTTTCTGTGCAGGTGGGCAATGCCTCCTGAGCTTGTCGAAGGGCCTACTCCTTTTTAACTCGTTTTTAAAGATCTATCACAACCGAATTCCGTATAAAACGCTCCAATTGGAGCGCTTAATAAAACCGTAGAAAGGCCAAAATACAACTTCTGAAACATGAGATTAAATTAACTCTAAAATACAGTTAACGTTGGGGAATTTGCCACAATTGAACCAGGCCATTATCGGCTCCGCTGACCAGGGTTTGACCATCCCTGGAAAAGGCGAGGGAAAACACTGGACTTTGATAGCTATTCCCTAAATTTTTCACCTCCAGAGTTCGCACCCGATTCCCGGTATAAAGGTTCCAAATTTGGATCGTCCCATCCATTCCACTACTGGCGAGAATATGGCCGTAGGGGTCAATGGCAATACTATAAACGGTTCCCCTATGACCCGTTAAGGTATGCAGCAATTCCCCGGTGCGAAGATTCCAGACTTTCACCAGTCCATCTTCTGCACTGGCGGCAGCGACGAGGTTGCCATAAGGCGCAGTGGCAACGGATGTAATCCGGTTAGCATTTCCGGTGAGGGTCTGGATAGTTTCTCCAGAATCGGGATTCCAGAGTTTGATGGTTTTATCCGTACTGCCACTCACCAGGAGTTGGCCATCCCTAGTAAAGGCCACGGTATTCACATAGTCCCAATGTCCGGTGAGGGTGCGAGTTAAGTCTCCGGTTTGGGGATTCCAGAGTTTAATATCTGTATCTTCCGCACTGCCGGAGGCCAAGAGAGTGCCATCGGGACTAAAGGCCACTGCCCTCACAAAGGAGCGATCGCCTTGGAAACTTCTCACCAGTTCCCCAGACTGCCGGTTCCATAGTTTGACCGTCCCATCCTCACTCCCACTGACTAAAATTTGCCCATCGGGACTAAACGTGAGAGCTGTTACTGCATTGGTATGGCCGGTGAGGGTGCGGATTTCTTGGCCGGTATTCCCATTGGCCAGTTTGATAATGCCATCTCGACTCCCACTGGCGATCGTCTGATTGTCCGGGGCGACTGCCACCGCTAACACCAAGGCCGAATGTGCCGGGAGAGTCAGACTGGCAGCAGCAAAATTATCCCCTAAGCGAGGTGAATTTATCCCCGCTTCCCCGGCCAGACTCACAAAGGTATTAATCGGCATCCCTACATTAAACCCGGATTTGACATCCACCGTATCTCCGGTATCCGGATTGTAAATCGGTTCCCCTTCGGCACGTCCGTGAATGCCAATTAACCGGCCCTGATTATCAAATACCGGACCCCCACTCATTCCCGAACGGGTGATATTAGTATAAATCAACCCATACCCATCCTCTAAGGCTGTGAGAGGACGACCGGAAATGGTTCCTTTGGCAACTTGATAAATCCGTTCCGTAATCACTCGTCCTGGATGGGGCCAACCGGATACATAAATTGTCGCCCCTTCCATTGCGTCATCAGAATTGCCGAAATGAGCGACTCGGTAGGGGTTGGAACTGGTAAATTCCACCACGGCTAAATCGACTCCGGGCAGTTTTGTGACTGTGCGATAATCGACCGGATGGGTTTGAGCATCGCTGGTGAGAATGGCATACTCATCTGGGGTGGCGATCGCGTGTTTGGCCGTCAGTACGGTGTAAGTATTGCCATTGCGGGCAATAATCACCCCAGAACCGGGATTTTGGCCATTAATCACGACGGAAACATCGCGACCCATTGCCGCGATCGCCTGTTCTTCAATTCCCTGAGTTTGGGGTAGGGAAATGGGGGCCTGTGCTACTAAAATTACGGCCCCTACCCCCAGGATCGCCGCTGATAAACCCGCCTTAGACCATTTCATACTGTTTTGCCTCCCGGTTATTGGGGAACGTCTCGACGAGGGACTGGGGGAGTCCGACTTCCCAAGGCTGGGAGTTGGGGATATTCCCCGTTTAAATACTTGTCAAAGCTAATGTACAGGCGATCGGTCGTTTCGGCGATCGGTCCTGCGGATGCCACCCGAATTCGGAACATCCGTTGCAACATTCCTCGGGGATTGCTGCCACCACTGAGGGGAAACAATATCCCGCTACAGGGTTCATTTTCTCCTGGGGCAACACAGGCGACCAGTTGGCCGTTCATAATCCCACTGGTAATATAGTTGAGGGTCCCGTTGTCATAGTAGGTTTGAAAGCGCCTGGAGACTTCCTCACACTGTTGTTGAGCGTTAATCTCCGGGTCTTTGATGGCATTTTTATCCCAAATCACCATCGGCATTTCCCCGTTAGGGGTACGCGCCATTGTGGCGGGAATTCCCTCAACGGTCCCACAGAAAAAGCTGGTAGTTTCTATCGGGGGTTGAGGTTGTGCGAGGGTCAGGGTCGCAGTCAGGGTCTGCAAGAGGGCGATCGCCCCAACCTTACTCCCTCGGATGACAGGTATTAAGACTTGAGTGGTCAGGGTTTGCCCGGGTGCGATCGCCCCGACTTTATTCCCTCGGATTACTGCTGTTAATAATGGGCTCTTCATCAGTTACGGCATCCCCTCTCCTGCACGATATTAATTTTAGGTTTAACATGAAATGATAGTCTTGTGACTCAAGTCCGTGATCACGGATGTCACTCCAATAGTTCCCACTTTGGAGCGTTCCCGACTCCACCGCCTCCGGACTCATTCCCACCGCCATTTTCTCAGGACAAATTGAGGAGCACTCCCCGGGAACCCGTGATCCCAAGAAAGGGTGACAACCCCTGGTGGGTGCAGCCCCTGGACAATTCTCAGTCAATTTTTAACAAAGTTTTAAGATTTCCCAGAAGCCCTGGCGATCGGCCCAGATTGGAACGGAAATGTCACTTCAATCGCCCATTTTTGTTCTATATCCTGGGGTTGGGGTAAACTACCTCAAGTCTTACCACCCAGAACAGACTAAGTATTTATATTTGTTCATATTTTTTTGAAAAACTTAATAAAAAACGGGTTATTTTAATGATAAGATTTGATGAACTTAGCGATAAACCTTTAGAAACAGGTTAATCGCAAATCTGCATTTTAAACAAGGAGTTGAGTAGAAATGACTATGGATAACGTTACTGTCAAACCCGAAACCCGTAATCATAAAGGATTTTTCGTTCAAGAAGCCTCTTATAAACTGATGGGGATTGAAGATTCTGGCTGGGCGCTGATTTGCGTCGAAAATTCCTGTCACTATGTCGATCCGGACAATTTGGAAGCGGACCCCGAATTAGGGGACGCCCTCGATTAGTTTGAAGTTAAGAAAACTTCACATTCTACCCAGAATAAGCTTGGGCGGCTGTCCTGAATTCAGGTACAGCCACATTTTTTTGGGGTTCACAACTCGGTCCTCATATCAATCAGGCGGACCCCTGTTCTGAAGACTGTTCCCCAGTGCAGAGCCTGAGCAGTCTCAGTCCACATGATTGAAAAGCCTTCTCCTCGCCGATGCGATTCACTGTGTTTTTTCGCCCCTTTTCCCCATAACTTTTCCGGGTACACCGACCACAATTGAATAGGGCTCTACACTTTTTGTCAAAACGGTTCCTGCACCAATCACCGAGCCCCGGCCAATGGTACAACCATCTAAAATAGTTGCACCGGCTCCAATCCAAACATCATCTTCAATCACAATCCCTTTTGTCGTTAATCCCTGTTTCACAATTGGAATATTTGGGTCCTCAAACCGATGGTTAGAAGGAACGATCACAACATGGGGTGCAATGCGGACATAATCTCCAATTTTTAATCCCCCTTGTCCATAAATCACACAAAAAGGATTAATGCTACAATAATCTCCTATTTCTATGTTCCCGCCATAACATTTAATAATGGTAAACATCCCAATATTGGTCTCATTGCCGATGCGAATAGATTTTTTTGCTTGGTCGCAAAAGATAGTGGCATATTGACCAACATTGACCGAATCGCCTATATAAATATTATGAGTAAATCCATGAATTTTGGCCTGAATATTCACCTTAGAGTTTTGGCCTAGGGAGCCTAAAAAAAGACGTTGGACCGCAGAAATACATTGCCAGATTGTTTGTTTAATGATTTGTTGCATATTCTGGGAAATCTTTATATGACAACGAAGATAACTGGGTTTCCTGACACAATCTTAGAAAAGGGGATGGACAATCTGGGGCATCGTTAACCTCTTCAATCAATAGGACAAGAGATGGGTTTTCGATTCTACGGTAGGTTGAGAAAGGCGGTTAAATCGGGAGGGGGGTGCAGACTCAATACCGGATTTTTGTTCGTTGTATCTTGTTTTTGGCCAATTTTGCAAAGGCCCTAGGAACCCCATACAGTTTGGCAAAAAACAAATTCCAGATATATCCGTATTGGGGAAAGGTTTTGAACAATAGAAAATCCGAGGCGGCATGAAAACGTGGCGGTTTTAAGGTGGGGTCTTTATCTGCAAAGCGAATCTGTTCAGTCCCTTCAGGAAGGCGGTGCCCAATCTGGATATCCGGTTGATAATAATAGGCTTGTAAAAAAACCCCTACTAAGCGATCGAAGGCTGACCTAGGAATCCAAGTCAGAATGCCGAATTGGGTGGACTGGGCGATTTGTGGGAGGATGGCTTGCACCCGACTATTTTGCCACACTTTATTGTTAAAATTTTCAATATGCGGGCCTTTATCATCGGTTCGGGAGAATAAATATGGGAAGAATATCGTACCCCAGTTAATGGGAATATTTAGGGGAATAATGGGGACCTCTTTGAGGAGTTGCTCTGGAGGGTTCGAGGGGTCGATTGGCGGTGATGTGAGTGCCTCAATGTCGGGAATTTCTCCCCAGGATTTTCTGAGTTCGGCTTGATTTTGGTAATCAATTTTGGAAATATAAGGTCGCATAACCCAGCTATCGGGAAATTTCTGAAAATATTGCACCGTAAGTTGTAAAATTTCGGGATGGATAAAATCATCATCATCTAAGGCTACAATGTATTCTCCTGTCGCATTCAATAAGCCCACAAAGCGTTGCATCATTTCACCTTTATAGGGACTGACGATAGTTTGCACGCGGGGATCGTCAATCGGACGAATGGGAACTCCTGGATAATAACTCAGGATAAATTGAATGCGATCGCCTTTGACGTTGAGTAACTGTTCTAACCAGTAGTCCGAAAAATTGCCCCGGGTCGGGGTAACAATGGAGAGAATCGGTTTTTCTTTAGACATGATTGCATTAACCCTCATTGAATACGCGACAACTGAGAAATAGACTCAACGAGACCGAATGCCATCTGAACCTGACAGTTATCCTAGAACTCGGAGGCTCTAGTTGAGAGGTCCCGGGTTCTTAAATACCCGAGGATTACCCCATTGAATCCGAGCGATTCCGTGGTGTCCTGACATCGGCAATCTGATGATTTTTACCCCAATGCTCGGAGTTATTGTACTACTTTACCAGGGGAATTGGGGTGATACGAGTTCCAAATTGTCAAGTTTTATGAACGGGCTGTTAATCCGGGCCATGAAAGGTTTTAGAGTTGATCGCCGCCAATAAACAGGACTTACGCATTCCCTCTATATCTTTAGAGTGAATTGGGTTGAATGTTCCTACATTTAGGGTGGGTTTAGAGAAGATGCGTCAGTCCTGATCTATCCAACGAACAGGGTATAACGACTGAAGTCGGGACGTTGAACAGGGGAGGAATTTTAGCTTTTATTCTTGTCCTTGCGGTTAACCGTGAGATACCACTTCTTCTAGGGCGGGTTTTACTGTGGGATAGCGGTACTCGAAGCCGTATTCTAGGGGGCGTTTGGGTAGCACTTGCTGTCCTTCTAGGACGACTTGTGCCGCTTCACCGAGGAGAAGGTGGAGGGCAAAATCGGGGACGGGTAACCAGGAGGGACGATGGAGGACTTGTCCGAGAATGTGACATAATTCGTTCATCCGGACGGGGTTGGGGGCGGTACCGTTGAGGATGCCTTGAATGTCGGACCGTTGTAAGGTTAAGACAATCAGGTTCACAAGGTCTTCGCGATGAATCCAGGAAAACCATTGATGGCCGCTGCCTAGAGGGCCTCCGGCGAGGAGTCGGAAGGGTGTGAGCATTTTGGCGATCGCCCCTCCGTTGCCGACGACGATGCCGGTCCGAATAATCACCAACCTTGTCCCGGATTGCTTCACCTGTTGTGCCTCGTTTTCCCACTCCTGACAGACTTGGGCGAGAAAATCCTTACCGGATGCGCTGGTTTCGTCAAAGGTGGCGGTTTCGCTGCTACCGTAGTATCCAATGGCGGAAGAATTGACGAGGACGGAGGGTTTGGGATTCGCGGTGGCGATCGCCTCGACAATTTTGCGAGTTCCCAGTTTGCGACTGTTGAGAATCTCCTGTTTGCGTTCCGGAGTCCAGCGTTCGTCGGCGATGGGAGCACCGGCGAGATTCACCACCCCATCACATCCGCTGAGTGCTTGTTGCCAGGGACCGGATTCGGTGGGGGTATAGGCAACGATTTCTACATTGGGGAAGGCGGCATCGGGAAAGACGCGCTTGGCTTTGGCAGGATTGCGGGTTAATATCAAGACTTGATCACCCGCTTGTTGGAGTCTCTCCACTAATCGACTGCCAACGAATCCTGTTGCACCGGCGATCGCAATTTTCATAAGGTTTAGGTTCAGATTTGCTGAATGGTTCTTAACTATAGTAGGCGGTTTGCTCCTTCTGGACTAGGATGCGAGGATTGTTTTAGGGTTTAGGGGCAAGAAACGGGGTTTTGGACCCTTTCTTGAAAGCCCTCTGCAATGACGGCAAAAAGCCCCTTTCTGGAAACAGAAAGGGGCTTTTTGCTTGGAGGTGATCGCAAGAGGACCGATCAACCAGAAGGGTACGGCATCGCCATACCCTTATAGAGGTATAGAGGGGAAAGGATGAAATAACATTTGGGATTTATACCCGTTCTTCCCCCGAGGTGAGTTATATTTATTCACCTTCCCTCTGACCCGGTTGCCTCATCTGACCCGGCTGCATTTGACCCGGTTGCATCATCTGACCCGGCTGCATTTGACGCGGTTGCATCATCTGACCCGGTTGCATCATGGGACAGTGGTGCATCATCTGACCCGGTTGCATCATCTGACCCGGTTGCATCATCTGACCCGGTTGAGTTTGTCCCGATTGGTGACTAATCGGTCCTTGTGGGTCAACTCCAGTTAGGGCTTGCTGTTGAGCTGCTGCTGACATACCCTGTGCGGCAGCGGCGATCGAAGTCGCCGGAAGTAGCGCTGCGCTTAAAGATACGGCAGCACCCAATCCGAAGATTGTCTTCATCTTATTTAGTGTGGTGCTGCTCATTAGAGATTCTCCTGATGAATTTTAAGCTCTCTTCAATCACTTCAGATTAACAGATTAACTGCACATCGCTAGTTCTTCTGCATCAACATAACCCTGAACGGGGTCAGAAATGGATACCCATCCATCCTCGCCGACGCTTTCAATTTCGACCTGGGTATTATCCGGCAAGACTACCATGATCTCACTATCTGTCTGAGGTAGCGATCGCACGCTCAACCCTGTAGGGGAGCTAATTTCCCGACAGCTTGTAGATTCGGCGACTGGTTGGTTCATCAGTCCGGGTTCCGTCGTCATTAGGGGCTGGTCATACCTAGCCACAGGTTGCTGTTGAGCAGCTGCTTCTGTACAGTAGCTCAGATAACTAGCCGCCACATAGCCATTCATTGGGGATTGAATTTGTACCCAATCCTGACCTTGAGGGGAAGGGTTTTCCAGATAGACATATTCGTTAGTTCGCACACTTCCGATCACCTCTCCCCAGGGCTGGCTGCGAATGTTTAAACCTGGTTCTGCCTCGACTTCGCGGCAGGTCGGCGCTTGGGCAATTTGGGCTTGTGCCATCTCAAAAGATGCATCTTTTGGGGTGGCCATAGAAGTGGCGGGAATCATGATTGCGCCCAAAGATACTGCGGCGCTTACTCCCAAAAGTTTTTTTAAGTTATTTATCATTCCGCTCATTGGATATCCTCCTCTTGAGCTATCTTCAATTATCTTTATTGTGGGATATTTTTGGGTTTTTAGCCTCTATCATGTGAGGTATATTGTAAAAATAGGTTCTCTTCCTTTTGACAGGAATGTTAGGCTTCGGATGATTTATAAATAAGTTTTAAGTTGCCTATTTTTTGCCGTGGCAATGAAAAAGGCGATTAAAAGCGCCTATTTCATTGCCTGGTGAAGGTAGGGATGGCTTAGTAATTCTCTGTATTTTGATACAGTTGCCATTCTTGAATGCCGTGAGAGCTTAAAATAGATTCGGCTTGGGCGATTTGTTCTTCGGTCCCTTCTAGGCGAACTAAATAATGTCCTTGGGTCAAATGTTGATGATAAATATTGGCCTGACCTTCAGTAAATTTGTCTCCAGCAACTGTCCCGATGATCGCACCCCCTAGGGCCCCATAAAAGCTGCCTGCGGCGGTCAAACCGGCGATAGTGGCGACGGGACCGACGACAGCGATCGGGCCGAGTCCCGGGAGAAATAAGGTAGTCAGGCCACTAAATAAACCGGCGATCGCCCCGAAAACCGTTCCATTCAGGACCCCCTTGGACAAGCCTTCAACGGTGCGATTCTCCAAAAATTCACTATCGGGACTCTCCATTTCATCGGGGATATTATCTTGGGTAGCAACTAAAATGTTGTCCATTGAGAATCCTGCCTCTCGGAGGGCATTCAAAGCATTTTCTGTGGTTTGGCTATCTTCAAATACACCAATCGCCCGTTTTTGTACTACTAAAGCCATTGTCTTCTCCTAATTTATTGCTTACTTTTTTTTATCGGATGGGACTTACGCAATCTGTAACATTAAGCCCTAAATGTAGAGACGATTCGCAAATCGCTTTTACATTAACGAGCAAGATGCTCGCACTAATAGCATCTGTAACCCAGGAGTGCTGGAACTCTATAATTATTTCCAACCCAGGGGTGGTTCGATGTTAGACTGTTGCTCCGTCGCCTCATTTGGACCCAATTTATTAATCCCATGAACGGTGGTTGCTTGGGGTCCCAGTTCTCCTTGGGTTTCGGAAAAATGTACCCCCGCCCCTTCTTTCAATTCATCAAAGCGATCGCCTAAAACACGGTTACGGTGAAAATAGATTTCCCGTCCACTGTCCAAGGTTTTGATAAAGCCATAACCATCTTCTGGGAATAGCTTAGAGACGACTGCTCCCATTGCTTGAGCCGGATGATCTTTAACCTTATTATTTTGTCGTTCGGTCAGTTCCACCACTTGACGACGGGCCGCCTCATACGCATTGCGAATCACCGTGGGGAGTTCGTTATACTGATCCCCCTCACCGGGATTACAAACGGCGGCGATTTCATGGGATGGGGGAATGGTAATATCAAAGCGAACCCGATAGGGAGAGCCACTACTGGGGCGATCGTTGTTTTTTTCGACCGCTACTCGGCAGCTTGTGATATGGTCACAAAATTGTTCAAGTTTAGCCACTTTTTCCCGAACTAAATTATCTATAGCCTCAGTTTTTTCAAGATTTCGATAAGTGATTTCTACAGGTACTTGCATAAGTCCTCTTAACCTTCCTTTCTTGACTTGCACCCAGAGCCAAATCTTTTAAAATTGTGCTGGTTTGCCCTGGGGAATAGGGTTAATGTTAGCGGATTGAGTGAGGGATTGTGTTCTATCTAATGACATAAATCAGACCCCTTGAATTTTCTGAGAAAAACCGGGGATGAGTTGCTACAGTTGCAGCAAAAAAATAGGAACTTTTCATCGACTAAAAATTGCATTAAATCAGGATAGGGGACAACAGCCTCCCGAAGAAAACGATATGATGAAACCGTGGAGTTTAGAAAATTGTGAGGTAAAACACCATGACAACAACCCGATCAACCCCTTCATCGATCGCCTCGATCCTGGGAAATGAAGCCGAAGATTTGCTCACATATCAGGCCAAACTTCCCAAAGAAATGTTTCAGTTGCCGGGACCGGATTGGATTGACCGAGTGGCAGCCAATAGCGATCGCTCAGTGCCCGTATTGCGATCGCTCCAGCAACTCTATTCCCACGGAAATCTCGCCAACACCGGCTATTTATCCATTCTGCCGGTCGATCAGGGCATCGAACATTCGGCCGCCGCCTCCTTTGCCCCCAACCCGATCTACTTTGATCCCGAAAACATTATTAAACTCGCGATCGCCGGAGGTTGTAACGCCGTAGCCACCACCCTAGGCGTCCTCGGCAGCGTCTCCCGCAAATACGCCCACAAAATCCCCTTTATCCTCAAACTCAACCACAACGAACTGCTCACCGTTCCCAACCAATATGACCAAATCATGTTTGCCAGCGTCGAACAAGCGTGGAACTTAGGGGCCGTTGCCGTCGGCGCAACCATTTACTTTGGGTCCCCAGAATCCACCCGGCAGATCCAGGAAGTCAGCGCCGCCTTTGCTCAAGCGCATGAATATGGCATGGCAACCATCCTCTGGTGTTACCTGCGAAATAGCGCCTTTAAACAAGACCAAGACTATCATCTCGCCGCTGACCTTACCGGGCAAGCCAATCACCTCGGCGTCACCATCCAAGCGGATATCATCAAACAGAAACAACCGGAATGCAATGGGGGATATGGGGCAGTTTCCCAAGCCTTGGGCGAAAAATACGGACGCACCGATAAACGAGTTGAGACTGAGTTAAGCTCAAACCATCCCATTGACATGACCCGGTACCAACTGCTGAACTGCTATGCTGGACGGGCCGGATTGATTAATTCCGGAGGCAGTTCTGCTGGGGATAACGACTTCGCCCAAGCGGTGCGAACCGCAGTGATTAACAAGCGGGCTGGGGGCTGTGGGTTAATTTCCGGACGCAAAGCCTTCCAACGACCCTTCGAGGAAGGAGTCAAATTGTTTCATGCCATCCAAGAGGTTTATCGGTCCTCCGATGTCACGATCGCCTGACATCCCTGCCTCAGAGAGGGTAGAGTAGGATATTCTGTGCTTTGAAGCATATCCTTAAATTTATTCTCAGTTGAAGTAGGCAAATGAAGCTGGCAGCAAGAGTTGGACAGGTAACACCATCCCTGACCTTGGCCATCGCCGCCAAAGCTAAGGCGATGAAAGCCGATGGGATAGATGTTTGTAGTTTTAGTGCAGGGGAACCGGATTTTGATACGCCCAACCATATCAAAATAGCGGCAGAAAACGCCTTAAAGGCGGGGAAAACCAAATATGGACCCGCCGCCGGTGAACCCCAGTTACGAGAAGCGATCGCCCAGAAGCTCAAAACCGATAATCATCTCGACTATTCCGCGAAAAATGTCATCGTCACCAATGGCGGTAAGCATTCTCTTTTTAACCTCATGCTGGCCCTCCTCGACCCCGGTGACGAGGTAATTATCCCAGCCCCCTTCTGGTTGAGTTATCCAGAAATGGTCACCTTAGCCGGGGGGATCCCGGTGATTATCTCCACCACTGCCGAAAGTGGGTATAAAATTACCCCCGACCAACTGCGAAGCGCTTGTACGCCGAAAACCAAGCTGTTTATTCTTAATTCCCCTTCTAATCCCACGGGAATGGTGTATTCCCCCGACGAGATTCGCGCCTTAGCTGCTGTGGTGGTTGAGCAGGATATTTTAGTGGTTTCCGATGAAATTTATGAGAAAATCCTCTACAACAACGCTCAACATTTGAGTATCGGCGCGGTTTCCGAAGAAGTCTTCAAACGCACGATTATCAGTAATGGGTTTGCCAAGGCATACTCAATGACCGGGTGGCGGATTGGATATCTGGCGGGGAATGAGGAACTGATCCAGGCCGCGAGTACCATTCAAAGTCACAGTACCTCCAATGTCTGTACCTTTGCCCAATATGGGGCGATCGCCGCCTTGGAATCCGACCAAGATTGTGTCCAAGAAATGCTCGCAGCCTTTGCCCTACGCCGGGTAGCGGTTTTGGAACGAATTCGGGGGATGTCCTGCATCAGTTGCCCCGAACCCGAAGGTGCTTTTTATGTGTTTCTGAATATCACTAAAACCGGGATGAAATCTCTGAAATTCTGTAATGCCTTACTGGAATCTCACCAGGTTGCTGCCATTCCAGGAATTGCCTTTGGGGATGATGACTGCATCCGCTTATCTTATGCCACCGATTTACCCACCATTGAGAAGGGGTTGGATAGATTGGAAAAATTTTTGCAGCAATATTTGTAAGGGCTGATCCAGGGTTTCAATCCGCCGGGTTTTTTGCCAAACCCGGTTTTTTTGTATTCTTTGAGATTTTTTTGTATCCTAGAGAATTGCCCAGAATTCACCGAGGCCATTTTTCTGAGGAGGGTGTTTGCTGAATAGGCTAGAACACCGTTCAACTTAAAAGGACCTCAAAAAAATCCCTGGGTTAATTAAGAACAGATAGGAATAAAAATCATGCAAGTCCAACCGATGGTTACGGAATATTTAGCAAAGCAGGACTATGAGGGTGCAGTTGCCCTATCCCGACAAAACATTCAAGCGCAGCCCCAGGTAATTGTCAATTACTGGTATTTAGGAGTCGCCTTGTTGCTGCAAGGAAAGCAAACCGAAGCGCAACAGTGTTGGAATGCAGTTTTGTCCCAGGGAACACCGCCTCAAGTTCAACAGTGGGGACAGCAGCTTTATGAGCTTTTAGGGGCGATCGCCACCCAGAGGGAATCCGCGAGGGACTGGCAAAGCGCCTTAGTCTTGCGCGATCGCATCAGTGCGATCGCCCCCAATGATATCAATAACCATCTCGCCCGTCTGCAACTTTACCTGCACCTCGGCATCCTGGACTCAACCCTCACCGAACGGTTAATCACCACTGCCGAATTACTCGCCTCCTCTAACTCTTCTAACCTCAACCAACCCCTGCTGATTGAAGTCTTACGCCAACTCGCCGAAAGCCAAATATTTCATGTTAAATCTCTCGACCTATTAGAGGCCGCTTTAACCCAAAACTTGTTAAACCATCCCCACTGGAACCAGAACATCAGCCTCAAACAAACTTATGGTAATTATTATCGCAATAAAGCCATAAAACATTGCGATTATGGAGAATTCCAAGAAGCAGTTCTCTGCTTCTGGAAAGCCCAAGACCTCGTTCCTGAAATTTCCATCACCTACCCCCTAGGAATGGCATTTTTGGCCCAAGGTAAATTGAGTGAAGCCGCCGAACTCTTAAGCCAAATTCCCCCCAACAATCCAGAATATGGTTCTGCTCGTTATATTTTATCAGCCATTTATACCCCCCAATCTCAAGAAGTATTGCGAACCATTTACCAGCGCGTCATTGAAAAAAGTTGGGCGAATTGCAAATACCCTCAAGCCGCCAATGCCGCCCAGAAAATGGTAGAACTTGATCCCGGGTCTAGTCAGGCTCATTATAACCTCGGGATGTCCCTGTACTATCAAGGCTTATTTACCAGTAACGTAGAAAAAGTTTATCAAGCCGAAATTGCCTTAAAGAAAGCCCTAGAATTTAAGCCCAATAACGAAATTCTCCATAAAAAACTCTCCACAATTCCCTATACCCTCCAATTTGCTAAAAAAGGCTATAACGTCAGCGCAGACTGTTTTACTGGAGTCATGCCAATCTGGCAACAGAATTTCCGCAACTATGCGAATATGCCGAATTTGAGAGTGCTCGAAGTGGGCTGTTTTGAAGGCATGGCGAGTTGTTGGTTGCTGGATAATATTCTGACCCATGAAACCGCCCGGATTACCTGTATTGATAATTTTGAAGGGGTGGTGGAGAGTAAAAAGAATGACCCGACTGTGCAGAAATCCGTAGAAGAGAGATTTGACGGAAACATCGAAAAAAGTGGATCCAAACATAAAGTTGATAAACGGGTGGGATTGTCGCAAGAAGTGTTGCGATCGCTCCCCTTAAATTCTTATCATATCGTCTATATTGATGGCTCTCATTTTGCCATTGATGTCCTCCAAGATGCGGTATTAAGTTGGGGACTCATCAAAGAAGGTGGCATGATTATTTTTGATGACTACCACTTTGAATTTCCCGATCGCCCCCATTGTAATACCGGGCGAGGGATTGATGCCTTCATGAGTGTTTTCCAGGAAAAACTCAAAGTTATTTACCGCGACGATCGCCAGATTTTCCTAGAGAAACTCTCTCATTAGGAGAGTCTCGGCAGATGAGGTTCATGTTCGTAGTAACGACTTGCTGTCGTTGCTCTCCTGTTATGGCATCCGCCATCACAGGCACAATTGGCGGATTAAGCATCCGCCTGTTTGGGGACTGGTGCGATCGCCTCCATTGGGGCGTTACTGGGCGATCGCCCAGTAACGCGGTAACGACAGCAAGTCGTTACTACAAACGTTTTGCTCATCTGCCGATACTGTTCTAAAATCCCTTAACAGGTCGGGTTAATAATTCGATCGCCGCCATTAGTGCTTTGGGGTCGATGGGTTTACTTAAATGCTCTTGAAATCCGGCTAAAAATGCTGCATGGCGGTCTTCTTCTCGGGCATAAGCTGTTAGAGCAACCGCAGGAATTTGTCCTCCGGCGTTTCTCTCCATTGCGCGAATTTTGCGGATAAAACTATACCCATCCTCCTCTGGCATGGCAATATCGCTAATTAGCAGATCCGGTTGCCAGTCAGAAAATACCGCGAGGGCTTCAATAGTAGAGGCGATCGCGCGGACTTGGCACCCCGACTGTTCTAGGACAAACTGCATAAACTCCAAGGAGTCGTCATCGTCATCCACAACGAGGACCCGCACTCCAGCAAGTTCCCCCTGGGGAGAGGACTGCGGCAAGGGGGTTGCGGTGTCGGTTTTGAGGGCGATCGCCGGGAGTTTCACCGTGAAAGTCGCCCCCTGTCCTACTCCCGGACTTTCTGCACTCACAGTTCCCCCATGCAGTTCCACCAGATGGCGCACCAGTCCTAATCCAATCCCCAGTCCCCCATGATTGCGGGTACTAGAGGCATCCGCTTGGCGGAAATATTCAAATAAATGGGGGACAAATTCAGGGAGAATGCCGACTCCCGTATCCTGGACTTGCAGAATCACCCATTGATCCTGTTGTATCAGGTTCAAGGTGACTTGACCCCCAGGTTCAGTAAATTTCACCGCATTAGACAGGAGATTCCACACCACTTGCTGCAAGCGGTTGGAGTCTCCCATTACCGGGGAGACTCCAACCGATGGGGAATAGTCCAGTTGCAGGGATTTGGCTTCGATCGCCAGACGCAAACTTTCGATCGCCGCGCTGATCGGGGTGGCTAAATTCACTCGCGTCACTTTCAGAGTCAGCTTGCCGCGCAGGATGCGGGAGACATCCAGCAAATCCTCAATCAGTTGGGTTTGAAATCGCGCATTGCGCTCGATTGTCTCCAACGCACGGCGAGTCGTAGCTTCGTCAAATTTGCGAGTCAGCAGTAACTGGGACCATCCGAGAATCGCATTCAGGGGCGATCGCAACTCATGGGAGAGCACCGCTAAAAACTGATCCTTGACCTGATTCGCCCGTTCTAACGCCTCCGCCTGTTGCTGTAGCGCCTCTTCCATCCGTTTGCGATCGGTCAAATCCAGGGTAAAAAAGACCCCCGCATCCGCATTATTGTCAAAAATCGCCCCTCCCAAAATCACCGGAATCCGGGTGCCATTTTTGTGAAAAAGTTCCTTTTCAAAGGGCTCGGTATAGCCGGTTTGACGCGCTTGCTCATTGGCGCTCTCATCCAGATGAAAATATTCCTCCGGGGTAATCTTGCGCCAATTCAACGGTTCCCGTTGCAAGTCCTCCTGGGAATATCCCATCATTTCCAAAAAGGCATCATTGGCAACCGTAATGCAATTCCCATGCCAGAATCCCATGCCAATAGTATTGGAATCCATCAAGCGTCGGAACCGGGCCTCACTCTCTCGCAGCACCTGTTCAGCTTTTTTGCTTTCCGTGATATCCCGACTAATGCACAGTAAAGATTCAACATTGCCCTCCAAGTCAAATTCGGGAACCGCCTGGGATTGATAAGTCCGATTTCCTGTTGAGGACGGAAAATTAAATTCCAGAAAACCCGGTTCTCCGCTGACAAAAATCTCTTGTAAATGTCGGGACCACTGTAAGTAAATTTCTTCGGGAAATCCTAAATCTGCATTAGTTTTGCCGATAAACTCCTCCGGAGGGATGCCGGTGGCTTTTTCAATCGCCGGGTTGATGTAAATGTGGCGTAGTTGTCGATCAAAGCGGGCGATAATATCCGGTGCATTTTCTGCTAAGGCTCGAAATTGTTGTTCCCGACGGTACAGTTCTCGTTCCGATCGCTTGCGTTCGGTAATATTTAAAGCGGTACCCATCAGCGCCACCACCGGGGGATTGTCCTGATGCTGCGGGTCGTCGAATACAGGTTCTAAAATCATGTCGTAGTCCCGGAGCTCTCCCAACAAAGTCACCGAGATTTCGACCCGAGTCGGAGTTCCCGTGGCAATCACCTCTCGCTTGAGGGCGCTGAGGTAGTCCGCATCTGCTGCGGTAAATAAAAAGTAGTCCGTTTCCCCGACAATTTCCTCTGCGGTTTGGGGTCCCTGGGGATTGTGAATCCATTGGTATTTCAGGTCCCGGTCTTGTTGAAAAATGCAGATAAATGAATGTTTCAGAGCCATTCTAAACCGGCGATCGCTCTCTTGGAGGGCCGCTTCAGCCTTCAGGCGATCGCGATGTTCTTTCGCCTCTCGAATCGCTCGCTGCATCGAGGGAACCAGTCGTTCTAACCGCTGCTTGAGGACATAATCCGTCGCCCCACTTTTCAGGGTCTCCAGGGCCACTTCCTCCCCCAACGTCGCCGACACAAAGATAAAAGGTAGGTCCGGACATCTCAGTTTTGCCATTTTCAGGGCGGAAAATCCATCAAAGGAGGGGAGGGAATAGTCCGCCAAAATCACGTCAAATGACCCGCTTTCCAGGGCATCTTGGAAGGCTTCGCAGGTGTCTACCCGCTTCAAGGCCACGTTGAGACCACTCTCTAGCAAGTGGGCCTCAATTAGCTCTGCATCCAGCAGACTGTCTTCTAGCAGTAGGATATGCAGCACTTTAACCGTCCATCTTTATGTTTAGGTGGGTGACTCATTCTCGCACTACCGCAGGCAAAGAGCCTGGAGGCGGTTGATTGACTACGGCCCAGAATAGTCCTAGGCTTTTGATGGCATCCACAAACTCGTGGAAGTCTAAGGGCTTGATGACATAGCCATTCACCCCTAGATTGTAGCTGCTAATGAGGTCCGATTCTTCCCGAGAAGCGGTCAAAATCACGACGGGAATCTGCCGCAAATCGGTTTTAGACTTCATTTGTGCCAGCACTTCCAGTCCATCGATTTTGGGCAGTTTGAGGTCAAGCATGACCAGGATGGGATGTCCTTCTCGCCTCAATCTAAAGATACCCCGCCGAAAGAGATAATCTAACGCTTCTTCCCCGTCCCGCACAACGATAACTTCATTGGCTAGATTATTTTCCGCCAGCCCCGTTAAAATTAGCTCTATATCATTGGCATTATCTTCTACCAGTAGAATGCGTTTGATATCCATCCTTTTTTCTCCCTGGTTCATGGGGGTTAAGCGGTACATTACGCTCGAATTTTATCTCATTTTGCCCGGATGACAATAATCAATGATTCTGTTTTATTATATAAAATGGAAGACTGTACCTCCATCCCTTCACTGAGTCCGATCGGGCTATTGCCAAGGGTTTTATGCGATCGGTAAGCACTCTTCCCTCAACTTTACTCGGCTTTGAGTTCCAGATTTTTCTCCTTTGAAACCCAGGGTCTCGGGCTGTTGGGACCAGAAAGCGGGTTTCTACAATAACTTTTGACCCCTCACCCCAATGATTAGACCTCTTGCAAAATTCCGGATTGATCCCCCTTTCCCCCCCTTGGATCCCCCTCCCGTCCCCCTTCTTAAGGGGGAATCCAGAAGAATAAATGTTGAATTACTGGGGGGCTTAAGAGATTTATGCCAGAGGTGTAATGAAAAAACCCCGGTTTCTCTGGCTAGAGGAACGGTTTCAATGAACATGATATAACCGGACTAAAATGAGGTTGACCCGAGAGCATGAGGATTCGCTTCCCGTTGATCCCCTTCCTGTTGTTTAGGGAGAGAGAAATAGAAAGTCGCCCCCACATCTACCTCACCTTCTGCCCAAGTGCGGCCTCCATGACGATGGATAATTCGGCGAACATTGGCGAGTCCGATGCCGGTGCCCACAAAATCGGGATTGCTATGTAAGCGTTGAAAAACCCCAAAGAGTTTGTGAGCATAGCGCATATCAAATCCAATGCCATTATCTCGCACAAAAAAGATAAATTCGAGGTTGTTTTCATTAAACCCCACGGTTATTTCAGCCTTTTCCCGTCGTTGGCTGTACTTAATTGCATTATCCAGAAGATTTTGGAACACCAATCGTAACATGGTGGGTTCCCCTTTCACTGTGGGTAATGAGGCAATCTCCCAGATGATTTTTTGCTCGCTTCTATGAATCTCCAAACTCTGCCGCACCTCGTTCACCAGTTGATTCATATCAATTTTGATGAATCGCATCTGAGAACGGGCCATGCGCGAAAAGGCTAACAAATTATCAATTAACTCTTCCGCTTGTTGGGTACTGGCGACAATAATATCGAGATAGCGCTGACTATTCTCATCCAGAGAGGGTTCAATCCGTTTGCGGAGCAAATTGACAAATCCACTAATATGTCGCAGAGGGGCCCGCAAATCGTGGGACACTGAATAAGCAAAGGATTCGAGTTCCTGATTGGCGGATTCAAGTTGGGCGGTTCGTTCGGTCACCCGTCGTTCTAGAGTGGCATTGAGATGCTTAATTTCACTCTCGTAAAGTTTGCGATCGCTAATATCAATACAAGACCCGACATACCCCTCAAATCGGCCATCGGGGGAAAACCGAGGCACAGCGCGATCTAACACCCAACGGTATTCCCCATCATACCGGCGTAGGCGATATTCCATCTCAAAGGGTTGGCGCAGGTCAAAAGATTGATAATAAGTATCAAGGCAAAATTGCCGGTCATCGGGATGTACTCCCTCCACCCAACCATTGCCGATTTCTTCGGCTAAAGTCCTGCCGGTAAAGTCCAACCAAGGTTGATTAAAGTAATAACACTGCTGATCGATTCCCGATAACCAAATATAAACCGGGGCCGCATCGGCCATTGTCCGAAACCGTTGTTCGCTTTCGAGTAAGGCAAATTGAGCCTGTTTGCGATCGGTGATATCTTCATAGGCTAACCCGAGACAGCGATTAGGCAGGGGAAAGGCTTTTAGGGAACAATAGCGTTCCTCTCCGGAATCGCTATAGATGATTTCAGAAAAATCCCGCGCCGATGAGCTCTGCAAAACCTCGACCAACTCGGCAATTCGTGAGGTTTTCACCAGATGGGGAAATAAGGTCTCAATTCTCATCCCCACAGCCCGATCTAAATCTCTGGCGGCGAGTTGACTTGCCGCCGGATTGGCACTAATCAGCTCAAATGAAGGGGGTTCTTCTGCTTCGGTGAGTTGCCAGACTGTTAAGCCTACTTGAATATTTTTGACAACATCGGCATAGCGTTTGATTTCAGATTGAGCAAGTTTTTGTGCGGTGATGTCATAAAAGGTCACCACTGCGGCGACAATTTCCCCTTCGGCATTGCGAATGGGTCCAGAATTAGCGAGGACGGTGACCCGGGTTCCATCGGCGCGTCGGATTTCCAGTTCTTCTTCGACTATCACCTCTCCGAGGGAGATGGATCGGGTTAAGGGTAATGCTTCGGGGTTGTAGGGTTGACCGTCGGGGTGAAAAATTTGATAGGAGGTATGGAGATAATCCGGGATGGTGATTAGGGGAGTGACGGCAATGCCTAAAATTTCTCGGACTTGCTGATTCATCAAGACTAGCTGTCCGGAGGGGGCCTCAGCGACGATCGCCCCGGCAGGCATTTGTTGCAACACGGCACTCAGGAGTTGTTGTTGGGATTCGAGGTCCGCCAGCAGCAGATCCCGTTCTTCTTGACTGCGCTTGCGATCGGTGATATCTAGGGAGATTCCCGCTATCAACCGTCTTCCGGAGGGTTCGCCCATGGGGAATTTCCAGGAAATCCAATAATGCTTCCCGTCAGGGTGTTCAGCAGTTTCTAAAAATTCTAGGGCCTGGTCAGTTTCTAATACGGCCCGGTCATGAGCTTGTAGTTCCTGGGCGATCGCCTCGGGAAAGAGGTCCGCGTCGGTTCGACCCAACCATTCCTCCTGGGAGCGTTGCCATAGCCGTTCTATCATGGGATTAACGTATAGATAGCGTCCGGCTTCGTCTTTAAAATAAGCGGCAACGGGACTATAGTTCATAAAGGTCTCGAATCGCTGCTGAGTCTGCATTAGGGACTCTTCAGTTTGTTTGCGATCGCTGATGTCCATCGCAATTCCAATCATCCGGACTGCTTTGCCTTGAGCATCTTTAAAGACTCGTCCTTTGCCTAATATCCAGCGAATCTCCTCCGGTGAGGGCTGAATGCGAAATTCTAAGCTGTAGGGGGTATTTTCGGACACCGCCTGGGCGATCGCCTCCTTGATTCGTTCTCGGTCCTCGGGATGAATCAGGCTTAAAGAACTCTCAAATGTCCCCTCTAATTGACCCGGACTCACCCCGTAAATTTCCGCAAGATTGTCCGATCGAATAACCTCGTTGGTGCTCAGATTCCAATCCCAAAATCCCATGCGTCCTGCTTCTAAAGAGAGTTGCAGGCGTTCCTGGGTTTGTTGGCGATCGCTGGCATCGGTGAGCATCAGATGGGTCCCCTGAAACTGACCTTGGTCATCAAAAATGGAATTCATGGAGACGATCGCCCAAAGCAGGGACTGATCGCCACGGCGAAATCGCCCATCCCATTGTTCGGGATATCCAGGATAGGGTTGGGTCAGGGTCTGGTATCCCTCCGGGCGGTCTCCTTGGTCAAACCACTCAAAAAAGGAGCGATCGAGCATTGACTCAGGAGAACAGCCCAACATTTGAGCCATCCGCTGATTCACATAGCGGGTTCGCCCTGCCTCATCCAAAATCCAGATGCCTTCTGAAGCAGTTTCGACAATCCGCCGATAGCGTTCCTCACTCTCTTGTAGCTGAGTCAAGCTGATTTCTAACTGCCGTTTTGTCTGATGGAGTTTAGCGTTCAGCTTGGCGATCGCCAGGGTAACTAAGATAAACAACCCCGTTCGTAACAGGTTGCTGCCACTGAACACCGTTAAGCTCTGGGTGGGAACGAGTAAAAAATAGTCGAGGGCTAAAACAGACAGGACCGTTGTCACCAGTCCTGGACCAACTCCCCCATACCAAGTCATCCCCGTTACCGCTACAAAAAAGAACAGAAACAGGGTTGAAGCCAGGAGGGGTTTGAAGGCGAGGGTCAGGAGTAAGGCAATGACAACCGTTAAGACAGCCGCGCTATAGGAGAAAACCGGCGATCGGGGTATAGGTCGCACCATTGAGACTCTTTACATTTGGATAAAGGAAGCTTGCTCACAAACTTATAGTTTTAAAGTAACAAGAAAAGCCTGCATTTTTACCCAAATCTTTCCCAATCCTTAATCGGCTGCTGGCTGAAATCTCCAGACATTCTCCGACTCTCCCGATGATGGGAGAGGATGAGAATTTTGAACCGAGTTTAATCAACCCCAAAAATTCGGGAAGAATTATTCCCCTAATTGTAGCGACGGCTACCCGAGATCCGCTCCCTTTGATTTCCCGGCTCAATTTGAGAGATGAAACCCTGATCATTTCCGACTCCATTTCTCGGCGGTAATTCCGAATCCTTTTGCGCTTATCCCTTAAAGCAATAGATCACTTGGGAATGTAAGCTATCGCACAGTTGCGAAGGCATTTTGCTCAAGGGGAAAGACTGGCGTTGAAGTTGCACCCCGAGATTGGTCAGAGGATCGACGCCGGTGGAAACCAGGAACTGGAGTTGCTCAATATCGGCCCACAGAATCAGGCGATCGAGAATCCGAAAGGTCGCCTGGATGTATGGATGTTCCGCATGGGTAAACCAATCTGTTGTCGCTAAATGCGCTTGGTCAAATCCCAGGTGAAAGGTTAACTGGGGTTTACCAAATAAGGCCACGGTGACGGGGCGTTTTTCCTCTTGGAGCACCAGATGATGTTCATCGGCGAGTTCGCGGATTTTTTCTAAATGCTCATACCAGGCTTGGACCTGGGCCGGAGGTCCCTCCTCCAGGTCCGGTTCTTGCCAGTGGATTGCCACGGTGACCAAATAGGTTTGTAAGAGCATATGCCCTAATTTTTCCGCCTTGGTTGCCAAATAGATGCAGTTAAACGGATTGGACTCAATCAGCAGGGGAACGCGATCGACCATTTCTAAGCCATATCCCTTTAATCCCGCGATTTTACGCGGATTATTGGTAATTAGGCGGATTTTGCTCACCCCCAAATCATTGAGAATTTGCGCCCCTACACCATAGTTTCGCAAGTCCGCAGGAAAGCCTAAGCGCTCATTGGCTTCTACGGTGTCCAGTCCCATATCTTGCAGAGAATAGGCTTTGAGTTTATTAATTAGGCCAATTCCCCGCCCTTCTTGGCGCAGATACACCACCACACCCTCCCCAGCATTTTCAATCATTTTCAGGGCGGCTTGGAGTTGCATTCGGCAGTCACAGCGCAGGGACCCGAGGGCATCCCCGGTCAAGCATTCGGAATGGACCCGCACCATCACCGCTTTATCGGTAAAATTGGCCGGGTCTCCCTTGACGATCGCCACATGGTCTTTGTTGTCCAGGGTATTGCGATAGCCGTAGATTTGGAACTGGCCGAATTCCGTGGGTAATGCCGCCACGGTTTCCCGAATCACAAATCGCTCATGTTGGAGGCGATAGGCGATTAAATCAGCGATGCTGATCATTTTTAGGTTATATTTGGTCGCATATTCAATCAATTCCGGCAATCGCGCCATTGAGCCATCGGGATTCTGAATTTCGCAGATCACCCCGGCAGGATAGAGTCCAGCGAGTTGACTCAAGTCCACTGCCGCTTCCGTATGGCCCGCCCGTTTCAGGACCCCCCCAGCTGTGGCCCGCAGGGGAAAAATATGACCGGGACGGCGCAAATCCTTGGGTTTGGTGTTGGGATTAATGGCAATTTGAATGGTGCGGGCGCGGTCCTCGGCAGAAATGCCTGTAGTGACTCCTTGCTGCGGAGAGGCATCGATACTGACGGTGAAGGCGGTTTGGTTGGTGTCGGTGTTGGTGGTTACCATTAAGGGGAGGTCGAGCTGATCGAGGCGATCGCCGGTCATCGCCAGACAAATCAACCCACGACCATGCACCGCCATGAAATTGACGATTTCCGGTGTTACAAACTGAGCCGCACAGATCAGATCCCCTTCATTTTCCCGGTTTTCATCATCGACCACAACAATGGACCGGCCTGCTGCAATTTCAGCGAGGGCCTCCTCTATCGAGTCAAACTCAAACGATTGTTTTGCGGCGTTTTCTGGCAATTCCACAGATAAAATCTTTCGCGTAAATGTAATGTTTTGATTTAGGCAAGCTAAGTTTATTGTAGCCCGTTTCCCGACCGGAAATTTTGCACGGATTTGGATTAGACCGGAATGGTTTGGGCCGATTTCTGGTCAGAGCATGATTTTGGAGTTCTGTCAATCCCTCAATTTCGAGGCGATCGCACAGAGTTAGGGTCGGATCAGACTGACTCTCCTGGGTTGAAATGAGGGCAGGGGAGGTTGAAGGGGGAGGGAGTCGGTTTTTCGGGGCGATCGCGTTATGATAGCCTTCACGGGTGAGTTATGAATACTTCATCGATTGGATAGGATACTAGCTTATGGTTCCCGTTGCCCTGCGAATGATTTGGGAAGCGAAAGGACGCTTTGCGATCGCCGTTCTGGGGATTGCCTTTAGCGTCATGCTCATGCTCTTTTTACTCGGGGTTTACCAAGGGGTAAAATTTGGGTCAAAAAGTTATGTTTTACATACCCAAGCATCAGTTTGGGTCAGTCAACGCAATACCCGAAACTTAATTAAAACCTCTTCATTTTTACCCGAAACCCTCGGTAATTCCCTGCTTCAAGTAGAGGGAGTCAAAAGCGTCGATAGTCTCCTCCGCACCATTGCCCCCGCCGAATTCCCCGATAAAACGGTTACCTTATATATTTTTGGATTTGACACAGAAAGTCAAATCGGCGCACCGGAAATCAGTTCCGGAACCTCCAATCTTCAACCCCAAGAAATTATTTTAGACCGCGCTTTTACTGCTACCCATAATCTAAAACTGGGTGATTCTCTTTCGCTGCAAGGCTATCCCTTTAAAATAGTTGGAATTAGCCGAGGCACGAACTTAATTGTCGGTCAATTTGCCTTTACTCGCCTGGATGATGTTCCTCGCTTACTCGGATTGCGAAATGTCCGCAGCTTTTTCCTGCTCAATCTGGACTCTGATTCACCAGAAATCATCTCCCGATTAGAAGAACAATTCCCGGATTTAGTCTTTATTCCTCAAGCGGAATTTGCAGCCAATAATGTTGAAGAAATGGAAATTGGCGTTCTGCCTATTCTCTGGACTATTGTCTTATTTGGAGCCATTACCGGCGGAACCGTGATTGTCCTAATGATGTACACTTCGGTTCTGGAAAAACGGGAAGACTATGCCATGTTAAAAGCCGTCGGTGCATCCCAAAAATTTCTAGGAATTCTTGTTTTAAAACAATCTATGTTAGCCGCATTATTGGGCTTTTCCCTGGGATTAATTGTAGATATTACCTTTGCTCCCTTACTCGCTGAAGTTATTCCTTCCTTATTAGTGGTTTTTACCTGGCAGGATGCGGCTGGAGTATTAATCGCCTGCTTAATCCTGGGAGCAATTGGCACCTTAGCCCCGATTAGAACCTTGAAAAATATCTATCCTGCTGAAGTATTTAGAGCTTAATTATGCCTAATTATTCTATCTTAAAAGCCGAACATCTGTACAAAATGTATGGACAAAAAAATCTGAATCTAGTGCAAGCGGTTGACAATGTTAGCCTAGACTTAAAAGCCGGGGAACTTGTCATGATTAGCGGACCCAATGGCAGTGGCAAAACCACTCTCCTCTCCTTGTTAGGCTGTATGGGAAAACCCACAGAAGGCACGATAAAAATTCTGGATTGCGAAGTCACTTGTTTGAAGCAAACCGAACTTACAGACTTTAGATTAAAAAACATTGGATTTATCTTTCAAACCTTCCGCCTCCTCAATTTTCTAACCGTCCTAGAAAATGTCAAACTGATTTTAAATTTAGCCGGGAAATCGGGAATATCCGCCCATCAACGGGCTAAATTTTTATTAGAGGAGTTAAACATCGACCATCGCGCCAATTTCTTTCCCCCCGCCTTAAGTGGCGGGGAAAAACAACGGGTTGCGATCGCCCGTGCCCTCGCCAATGACCCCCCGCTACTCTTAGCCGACGAACCCACCGGCAGCCTAGACTATCAAACGGGACAATCGGTGATCCAGCTATTAAGCAACGTTGCCAAAACCCATCAAAAAGCGGTGGCAGTCGTCACCCACGACCCCCGCATCGAACACTATGCCGATCGCATCCTTAAAATGGAAGATGGACATCTAACCCCAAAAACCAATGGTTCGTAGTAACGACTTCAGTCGTTATTATCCATGTTCGTAGTAACGACTTCAGTCGTTCTCTTTCTTAGCAACAACCGGCGGGGGTTCAAACCCCCGCCTAATAGCTAAAGTCGGTTAAAACCGACTGAAAACATGACCGCATACGACTTTCAGTCCGTTGAAACCGACATCTTGCACCATTATCAACACCGGCGGGGGTTTGAACCCCCGCCGATTGTTGCTCAAAACAAATAACTCCTACAAAACCCATGCCAGAACCCACCCTAGAACTGCAACAGAGAATCGAACAACTCCGCCAACAAATCCAAAAAGCCAGCTATGCCTACTATGTCCTAGATAATCCCATCATGGAGGATAGCGTTTACGATCGCCTCTATCGAGAATTGCAACAACTCGAACAAGAAAATCCCCAATTCATCACCCCAGATAGTCCCACCCAGCGCGTAGGCGAAAAACCCGCCACCCAATTTCAAACCGTCCGCCATAACATCCCCCTGTACAGCTTAGAAAACGCCTTTAATCTCCAGGAATTTTCCCACTGGCAGGATCGCTGGCAACGCAGCGTTCCCACCCCTAATTTTGAATATGTGGCCGAATTAAAAATTGATGGTTCAGCCTTAGCCTTAACCTACAAAGATGGCTTATTAGTCCGAGGTGCAACCCGAGGCGACGGCATAGAAGGGGAAGAAATTACCCAAAATGTTAAAACTATTCGGGCGATTCCCTTGCGATTAAACCTAGAAAACCCGCCCCCCTTAGTCGAAGTACGCGGCGAAGCCTTTTTAGGATTAGATGTCTTTGCTAAAATCAATCAAGAAAGAGTGCAATTGGGGGAAGCCGAATTTGCTAATCCCCGAAATGCGGCAGCCGGGACTTTGCGACAGTTGGATTCCCGGATTGTTGCCCAACGGCGATTAGACTTTTTTGCTTATACCTTGCAGATTCCAGGAATCGATGATGATGATGTTGCCCATACCCAATGGCAATCCTTGGAACTCTTACAAGAAATGGGGTTTAAAGTCAATCCCAACCGCACCTTATGTCAATCTTTGGAGGCAGTTGAATCCTATTATAATGAATGGGATATCAAACGGAAAGAATTGCCTTATATGACCGATGGGGTGGTAGTGAAAATTAATCCTATCCCCCTGCAAAAACAACTGGGATTTACTCAAAAATTCCCCCGATGGGCGATCGCACTCAAGTATCCCGCAGAAGAAGCCCCGACGCAAATTGAAGCCGTTACTGTGCAAGTCGGACGGACAGGGGCTTTAACTCCTGTTGCGGAATTAACCCCAGTGCAATTAGCAGGAACTACCGTCTCTCGCGCTTCTTTACATAATAGCGATCGCCTCGCTGAATTAGATTTGCATATCGGCGATACGGCGATCGTTAGAAAAGCCGGAGAAATCATCCCGGAAGTGGTCCGGATTCTGCCAGAATTACGCCTACAAGGTGCTCAACGCTTCCAAATGCCCACCCACTGTCCCGAATGCGGACAACCTGTGGTTAAACCCGCCTCGGAAGCGGTTACCCGCTGTATCAATTTGTCTTGTCCCGCAATTTTGCGCGGTGCTCTAATTCATTGGGGGAGTCGGGATGCTTTAGATATTAACGGATTGGGAGAAAAGCTAGTCCAGCAGTTCGTCGATCGCCAATTGGTTAATTCTGTGGCAGAACTCTACAAACTGGATGTAGAAACCTTAGCTCAATTAGAACGATTTGGCAAAAAATCCGCCCAGAAATTAGTCGAGGCGATCGCCCAATCCACCCAGAAACCTTGGTCCCGCGTCCTCTATGGATTAGGCATTCGTCATGTCGGCAGTGTGAATGCTCAATTATTAACGGAAAAATTCCCCACCGTTGACCAATTAGCTGCCGCATCCGCTGCCCAAATTGAAAGCGTTTATGGGATTGGGGCAGAAATTGCAAATTCTGTGGCTGATTGGTTCCGAGTTCCGGCTAATCAAACCTTAATTGACCGTCTTAAAGCCGCTGGGTTACAATTTGCTGCCACTGCTGTTCCGGAAAAAATGGCGAGTCAATCCGCTGCTATTTTTGCTGGAAAAACTTTTGTGATTACGGGAACGCTTCCCACTCTCAAACGCGATGAAGCCAAAAATTTAATTCAAAATGCTGGAGGAAAAGTTACCGGGTCAGTGAGTGCGAAAACTGATTACTTACTCCTCGGGGAAGATGCCGGATCTAAGTTGAAGAAAGCCCAAGATTTAGGTATCAAACAACTCTCTGAAGAGGAGTTACTAGAGTTATTGGGTGACTCCCCAAAATAGTAGTAGTAGGGTGGGCAATGCCCACCTACTTTAAGGTGGGCATTGCCCACCCTACCATTACTTTAGGAATCCTGAAGGTTTTTGCAAACCTATCACTATGGGATTTAGTATTAGGGAAAATGTGGCATAATAGAAGAGTGACATCTTTTTACCCTGTTTAAATCAACGTAATGAGTTTAGAAAATCAACCCACTCCTGTGCCGACTAAACAACCGATGAAACTCCATGAGAGTTCTGGGCGTTGGCGGTTGGGGTTGGGTCTGTCCCTGGTGACGGTTATCTTATGGGGAGTGCTACCGATCACCCTTAAAATAACCCTTCAGGCCCTTGATATTTACACCGTGACTTGGTTTCGGTTTTCCTTGTCATTTGGGATATTATTCTGCGTTTTAGGGCTGCGCCAGCAACTTCCTTCCCTAGAAAAACTGCGAAGAACTTCCTGGAAATTACTGGCAGTCGCCACGGGCTTTTTATCGGCTAATTATGCCCTCTACTTACAAGGATTGGCCCAAACTTCTCCCGCCAATGCTCAAGTGTTTATTCAGTTAGCGCCGGTGTTAATGGGATTAGGGGCGATCACCATTTTCAAAGAACGCTATACCCTGCGCCAATGGGCCGGATTGGGCATTTTAACCCTCGGTTTTGTAGTCTTCTTTCATGAACAATTACAAACGGTCCTAGCCTCCCCTCGCACTTATTTAATCGGCAATATCATTCTGGTGATTGCCGCAGCAGCTTGGGCGGTTTATGCCCTAGCCCAAAAACAACTCTTACAACAGTTGCCCTCTTCTAATATCATGCTGTTGTTATATGGAATCTGCGCCTTATTATTCCTGCCTTTTTCTAGCCCCAGCAACCTATTAAGCCTGACTCCGTTAGAGTGGGGAATGTTGATTTTTTGTGGGTTAAATACCGTCGTAGCTTACGGCGCTTTTGCCGAATCTTTAGCCCATTGGGATGCCTCTAAACTCAGTGCCGTCATGGCAACCACTCCCATTGTGACCTTGGTTTCCGTCTGGGTAATTTCTCTGGGAATTCCCCTGCCGATCGCCCCGGAACAGTTAACGGTTTTAGCGGTAATTGGTGCCATGTTAGTGGTCACTGGGTCAGTGGCGATCGCCTTGGGAAAACGCCCTCATTCCCCTAGAAAACCGGGCCAATTCTCGCAAAAATCTGGATGATACCCCATCAGGTTTTTAAAAGCCCTAATTTTCAGCATAGCCCGCACCGGGCTTCACCTTCAATCGTTCCGTCAATTCCAAAGTGGTCAACGCTTTCGGCTTGATAGATTGGCTCATCACCGGCATGGAGTTGCGCCCTGTGCCGCCACCTCCCGAACTCAACACCGCCTCCACCACAGCCATCCCCTGCTGCAACTGGACCCGTTCGGATTTGAGCGATTCGAGTTCGGGATTTTTCTGGGAACCCTCAAAAAACTCGCGCAGAATCTGTACCACAGCCGCACTTTCGCCCTGGTTCTGTTCTTTCCTGTACTGCCGAAGCCGCCACAGTGGTATTCCAACCGCAAATAACCCGCAAAACGTTCAACGTCCCCCCTTCAGGGGTTTCTTTAGAGATGACTCAATCAAGGAGTCACTACGAAAGTTTATATGATTTACATTTTGCAATCCCCTTAGTTGGCCCCTAGACCCGTCCATAACCATTGTTGCCTGGGTAACATCCTCCAGCCTTGCCAGTGAGGTATTAATGTTTGTGACTGAGTTACTGACTCGGGACTAGAGTTTTTCTGCAGGGCTGACGAAATCGAAATAACGCCCTTATGGACAAAATCAAATAAATTTAGGACAAAAAAAATGGACAATATAGCGTTTCTTAAGCGACTGAGGTTCAGTTTTGGAGGGCCACTCGCCCGTTTGAAGAGGAATTTAGGGACAGGGATTGGATCTCAGGAGACCGAAAAGGGCCCTATTCAATTCCCAGTAGAAGAAGCGATCCGCCAATGGGGTGAACCCTTCTGCGCCTACCTTGCACTTTTTGAAGACTCTAAGGGAGCGCTGAACTCTTTTGAAAACTCCTATGCCGGGGAATACGCTGATCCCCAGGACTTTGAACGCCACTACCCTGGGGGCCTCCCGGGATCTTGCTTCATCAAATCACCTCACGGGGTGTATGCTTTCCGTAATTTTTTTAACTGATGTGGGGTTTGGGGAGTCATAAGTCCCGCGCTATAATCTTTGACTTAGCGTCGGGATACATAGACTCCCCAACTCAATTGAGTGGGGTTAAATGCCCTTTGAAATTGACATTTACCATTTGAAGTGAGTTGTGATAGAATATTGCTATAATTATCAACTCCACTTACTGAATCTATCCTGATAGTCCAGGAGGACAATACTTGTCAGGCTGTGGGCTTCTACAGGTCTGGAAGACCTGTATTTTGGAAAGCCTTTATAACTTTTCAACCATCGTCAAAGCGGAAACTGCTGCCTTTTTTGAAGCAATCGGATCCGGGAGTTCTAGTTGTAATGAATGAGGGAACTCTCGGGCGGCAGTATCCCGGGCGCGAGCTTGTTTAAGAAAGAGTTGGGCGCGGATTTTTTCTAGGGAATTTGTGGCCTGAGTTAACTGTTCCTCGGCTTTTTTTAACTCGGCATGAGCTATTTCGGGGTCAATGCGATCGCCTCGTTCGGCATCATTGACTAAAACGGTCACAATATCCCCTTCAATTTCGGCAAATCCTGCCTTCACAAAAATCGGAATCCAAGTCTTTTGGTAGCGGATTTTCATGACTCCGACTTTAATAAAAGTAACCATTGCCACATGACCACATAAAATGCCGACTTGACCCGTACTTGTGGGCAAAATCACCTCGGAACTGGGAGCATTCCAGACTGTTTTTGAGGGAGTGATGACATAAACGTTCAAAATCATAGGAGTTGGAGGGGTATTATATTGATGAGCAGATGATTTCAACGTTCTCGGGTGTCAACGGCGATATTATAACGTTTTTCTGTGTGGGCCGGGGAATTCAGTCTGGCCCGAAAATGTCTACTCTCTCTGGACAGAGTGGCGATCGCCTCGTGGGATCCATCGAGGCGGATCCAGACACTCCACCGGATCCCACTCAACCTGGATGTCTCAACTTCGGTTTAATTATCCCCCCTCCAACTCAGGACCCCCCGACCCGGACCACCCCGGCTGCCGGGGATGGAGGGGATCCAGCCTGGGCTAAAGGTGAGATGACTCGAAATGTTGCCTCATCAAGTTGACGGGAATGCTGGAAAAGATGCCCGGACCCGTCTGAGTAGCTTCCTGGTGATCTGATAGGATAGAATATAAACTCTTATCGCACTATCCATCGAGGCTGGTTTCCCCCTCAGTTCTGGGGTGAAGGTTGTTAAAAATTTTAACGGCAACCCCTGGATTGTTTCCCCATAAAATCCCACAGAGCACCTTTCAATTAAGGAAATAATGTCTGCCTGGGTCACCGCTGCTGGATTTACCGATTTAGTCTAAATGTGGCTCATTTGACTCATTCTCTATTTTGAATTGAAAGTCAACCCTTGAAAGACTAGAGTCAGTGTTAATAATTATGAAGAGTCCTCATTAATACGGAGTCAGTTCATCTCAAGGGTTGAAGTCAACCGGGCAAAGAAAGGGGGCAAGTGCCCTCGGATCATCAGGAATAACCCCAGGCGGAGGGATTACTAAGGGCAAATTTGCCCTTAGTAATTCCTTAAAATCTCTCCGTAATTACTCTTGAAATTGGTGCTTTCATCTTTTGGCGGGTCAAAACTCTACTGATACTTTAGATAGATTTTATCCCGTTAATTGACTAAAACTATGCGAATTTAGTTTACAATTGAAGCATAGGCTATCTTTCTGGAGGACTGACGGGAATGGAGTAGACACTCTCAGGTAAATCTTGAGAATAGCCCCAGGCTTGAACCGTCTGGGAGAATAGTAAGCTCTCAACTTAACGGTGCGATCCCGTTTGAGCGAAGCTCGAACAGTCAAGATATTTTATTCTGAGACCTCTTTGGGAAGTGGGGTGATTGAACGCAAATTTTTACTTAAAATTGCCGGAAGGAACCCCTAGATTAACAATAGATAGATGCTTTATTAGTTAGCTGACTCATCATGAGTCCCATTCATACCCTTACAATAAACTGCTATGAGAATTTTACTGGTGGAGGATGACGAACCCATCGCCCAAGCACTTGTAACTACATTAAAACACCAAAACCATGTTGTAGATGTAGCGACGGATGGCTTACTAGGCTTAGAATTAGCCGAAGCCTGTGACTATGACCTGCTGTTGCTGGATGTCATGCTACCGAAACTAGATGGAATTAGTTTATGCCGGAAGTTACGCAGCTTAGGCTATCAAATGCCCATCCTATTGCTGACGGCGAAAGACAGCACAGAAGATAAAGTTAAAGGCCTCGATGCCGGGGCGGATGATTATCTCGTCAAACCCTTTGATTTACCCGAACTCACCGCCCGAATTCGGGCCTTATTACGCCGGGGAACCGCGCCTTTACCCCCGGTGTTAGAGTGGGGACCTTTACAACTTAATCCGAGTAACTGTGACGTTACCTATCACAACCAACCCGTCACTTTGACCCCGACGGAATATCGCCTATTGGAACTGTTTATGAGAAACAGCACCCGGGTTTATAGTCGCAGTGCGATTCTGGATCATTTATGGTCCTTTGATGAACCCCCCTCGGAAGATACCATTCGCGCCCATATCAAAGGGTTGCGGCAAAAACTTAAATCCAGCGGTGCTCCGGCAGATGCGATCGAAACGGTCTATGGGTTGGGGTATCGACTCAAACCCCAGAGTGAGGAGAAATTGGTGCAAACGCCTCGCATCCTGATGGCGGGGTTCCCGGACGAGTTGGGGTTTTGGTTGCAACAGCGCCTGGGAAATGCGGTGGTCCGGGTGACCCATACGGGAGAAGATACCCGAACGGAACTGAGCGATCGCCAATGGTCCTTGGTCATTTTAGATCAACAGTTGCGCCATCCCTCCCCGGCAGAACTGCTCAAACAGATCAGCAACAAAGTGCCTTCCGCCCCCCCCATTCCGGTGATTTACTGTGGAGTAAAAGGGGTAGAAAGCTACCTCTTAGCACCCTCAGGCAAAGGGAAAAAACCGAAAGAACCCCGGAATAGCTCAACCACACAACAGCAGTCGGACACCCTAGAACGAGTTACTTCCTTTCTCTATCACCCCTTGGATGGGGAGGGACTCGCTCGGGAAGTCGCTAAACTCCTGAATCTGAACTTATCAAACCCCCAAACCCCGGCGAAACAGGATCCAACCATTGTCGCGGCCATTGGCAAAGTCTGGGAACGGTTCAAAGACCGGATTGCGGACCGAGTAACGGCGATCGAGCAGGCAACCCGGGCCCTGGAAGATGGCGAACTGCCGCAAGAATTGCACGCTAAGGCCAAACAGGAGGCGCACAAATTGGCGGGGTCTTTAGGGACCTTTGGGTTGACTCAAGGTTCCGTGATTGCGCGGCAAGTGGAGGAGTTGTTGCACAGTCCCACCCTGAATTCCACCCAATCGACGGATCTCACGGCATTAGTACAGGCCCTGCGATCGCAGATTGACCATGCGCCCATCGAGAGCGATCGCCGGGGGGCAAGTCCCCTCAATGATTTGCCCGTGCTCCTGATGATTGAGAGTGACCAAGAACTGTCCCAACAGATTGGAGTGGAGGTCAAAGGGTGGGGAATCAAGGTGGTCAACAGTGACTCGATCGCCTCCGCTAGAACGGCGATCGCCGATCGCCGTCCCGATGCCGTCTTATTAGATTTATCGGCCGAAGACACCCTCACCATCAACCCCAACAATAAAGAAGAAGGACTCACCTTACTCTCGGAACTCGCCAATGGGTTCCCTCCCCTCCCCGTTCTCGTCGTCACAGACCAAAGTCGGGTAGAAGACCGCTTAGAAGTCGCTCGACTAGGAGGCCGTGCTTTTTTACAAAAACCTGTGAGACCCGCTCAAATCATGGAAGCGGTGTTCCAGGTTTTGCAGGGAGTCCAGACCACGGAAGCTAAAATCATGGTCGTGGATGATGACCCCCAAATCCTCTCCCTGGTTAAACATTTCCTCGAACCTTGGGGCATGAAAACGGTCACCCTCTCAGACTCCGATCTCTTCTGGGAAACCCTAGAAGTATCATCCCCGGATCTGCTGATTCTCGACATTGAATTACCCCATCTCAACGGCATTGAACTCTGTCAAGTCGTTCGCAATGACCCGCGATGGAACAGTCTGCCGGTCTTATTTTTGACCGCTCACACAGGTCCGGATATCGTGCATCAAGTGTTTGCTGCCGGTGCTGATGATTATATTAGTAAACCCATTGTCGGCCCGGAACTGGTCACCCGTCTCCTCAACCGTCTTGAACGCATTCACTTACTGCGAAACATGGCCGAAACTGACCCCCTGACCGGGGTGGCGAACCGGCGCAAATCCATCACCGAATTCGACAAGTTCCTGCACCTGTGCCACCTGCATGGACAACCGATGTGTTTGGCGATGGTAGACCTCGATCGCTTTAAGCAAGTCAACGATCTCCACGGTCATGCAATGGGAGATGCGGTGCTCCGGCAAGTTGGCAAGCTCTTACTTCGCACCTTTCGCAGTGAGGATATCGTCGCTCGTTGGGGCGGAGAAGAATTTGTGGTGGGAATGTATGGCATGAACAAGGAGTCCGGGGCCAAACGCCTAAGTGAGTTACTCCAAGTCCTCCATGCGGAACCTTTGGTGATTGGGGAGGAGCGTCTATACCTCACCTTTAGTGGGGGGGTGGCTCAGTATCCCGAAGATGGGACAACGGTGGATACCTTGTATCGCTGTGCGGATCAAGCGCTCTATCAAGCCAAAACTGCCGGTCGCGATCGCATCATCGCCTATCATCATGAAGGGGAACAAATGGCGGATTCTACCGAAGCGAGTTGATACCGCCCCTGATGGCAGCCGAAAAAAACGGCGGAGGTTTAACCCCCCGCCAGTTCTTTAGCTGTATCAGTCACTCCCCAAAATTTAAGATTGCGGCGTGGAATAGCGATCAAACCAAGACTGATAGGTATTGCGAAACCGTTCCTCTTCCACCACCAGTTCAATCCGCACTTTTGCACAACCGTTCGGTTGTCGCTTGGAAATTTCTTCTAAAATTCGGGCAGCAATTTCCGGGGAGTGAAATTCTCCGCTGACTCGGTTCATTCCTTGCCCTTGTGGGAGGACCGACGCGGTAGAAGTGACTTCGGGCGCTTCATCGGATACCATGCGATATCCTTCGCTCTCACTTAAAATAATTTCGGTGAGTTTTTTATATTCGGGACTGACTTGCTCAACAATTAACTTTTCCCGACGGACAGGGATTTCAATCATCCGGGTTTCAATTTCTTTCCGGACAACCACCTCACCGACTTTCCGCTTCTGGCGATTCACCACTAATCGTTCTTCGTGTAAGGGAATGTTACTGGCAATTACTTCTTTGCGGGTCTGCTTAAAGTCCGCTAAGGAACTCTGGGAGTCGATTTGATGCGATCGCGCCTCAATGGCGATCGTCCCTGGACTCCCGGGAGAGGGAACAGACTCTACCCACTCTCCGGGTAATTCTGAGGGGTCAATTTCGCCATTGTAGACCGGGGTTTGATATTCCGGGAGGGCGGCAAAGTGTTGTCTCGTGAGTAAGACAAAAACGGTATTCGTAGCATATTCTATTTTTTCAATCAAATCGCTACTCACTTTCACCAACCGACCGGGGCGATCGTCTACCAGAGATACAATTAAGTTGAGTTGGTTCTCCGATTCTACGGTTAAATCCATGACTTGGCCCAGGGGTTGCCCTTCGGAATCGCGAACTGTAAAATTGAGGAGTTGACTTTTTAGGTTATCCAATCGATCGGTCAGTTCGCCCTCACTTTGAGCATACCCCAGGTTATCCCCTCTCCCTCTTACTTGATCATTCATAGCGTGACTGTTCCTTTAGTGTTATTTGAAAAATTTTGACGAAATTTTAAAACCATTTTTAGTCAATCTACCTGAGCCAAAAGCCTTGTTATACTTGGCTTTTGACTCAGGTTAGATGAGGAACCCTGGTGATGGGGTTCGGTTTCCTACCACCAAGGTCTGTTCAGATAAGAAACCGGCCCGATTCCCCGGTTTAGGGGGTCGGGCCGAGATGTTTACCCATGCCCGTCTGTAGTGAGAAGGGAAAACCGGCTCTTACTTGCGGGGGCGTCGTTCCACCACGGGTTTACCTTCGGTATCCACTTGTAATTCTTCCCGACGAAGGGTTTCTTGACCTTCTACCATGTCGCGTTCGACTTCCTTATGGATTTCGACATTTTCGCGGACAAAGGCTTCTTTATGGATGTCAGCGGTTTCTTCGTACACTTCGGCGCGTGCGATTTCGCCTTCTTGGAAAGTCGCAGTTCCGGGAGCCACAGATTGGGCATCGCTCATGCCAGCACTGGTGCGTTCAATCACAACCCGCTCTTTCTCTACGGGAACAGCAGCGCGAGCGACTTCAGTTTCTACCCGCTTACCAACCGTAACTTCTCCGGCTTTGTAACGGTTCTTGTTAGCAATCAAACGTTCTTCATAGAGTTTGATGTTGCGGTGGTCGGTATCGTTGCGATCGTAAAGATGAGGTTCTTGATCGTAGTGGTAGCTATCGGGAGTGCGGGTAGCAGCCGTGGATGCTGCGGGGGTTGCTGCTGCGCCGGTTACCGCAGTGCGATCGCGGTAGACATCGCGCACACGCTCTTCATACTCGTAATCGACCGGTTGCAGTTCGTCATATTCGGGCAACTGTTCGGCTTGATTTTTGTCCACTAAGCCGATCGCATAAATCCGTCCGGCATCATAATCAATCCGAGCTGATCCGATGGGAAGCAGCACTTTTTTACCGAAGATCCAGAACCCTGTATCAACAACCAGATAGCGGAAACGTCCCGTGTCATCTAATAGAATGTCGTGAACCGTTCCGATTTTTTCATCGGTTGTACCGGCATAGATATCCATTCCTTTAATATCTGTACCGCCAAAAATTTCGTCTCGATAGTTGGGATAAAAATCGTGAATTTTCACTAAAGCCATGATAAAAATGTATCCTGCATTCGTGTTTACGCTTTTATTCTAAGTAAAATTGTTCCAAAGATACCTCTACCTCCGGGGAGATCTATTCCTTCAACTTCTGAACGATTTAAGAGTGAATTTTAACCAAGAATAAAAAAACCACTGTTGAGTTAATTTACTTAGCTAAAGTCAAGATTTAACCTCTTTCCCGGGCGATCATTGATTAGCCCGGATTCAGCGGTACAACAAAGGGTAATTCCGGGTTCTATTGCATCTATCCGATGAGGTATTTTTAGAGACATTTATCAAATATTTTCTCTCTCTTAGGACATCAACACAAAGTAAGGGGAGTTACTCAGGGTGAGTTTCTCGCTCACCCTTATATCGGGTTCTGAATCCACGAACATACCATACCCCTCCTGGGGAAGGGCATTTTTACAGAGAAGGAGTCACTGCCATGTAAACAAACCGCAAGACAAAAATAGCGGCTAAAATCCATTGGGTGAGAGTGGTTTCTCGGGCTTTGCCTTGAAACGACTTGATCAAGGGATAAGCGATCGCCCCCACCGCTAACCCTTCCGCGATCGAAAAGCTCAACGGCATCACCAAAATCGTTAAAAATGAGGGAATGGACTCTGCCGGATCATCCCAGCGAATTCGCCTCACATTCCCCGCCATCAACACCCCCACAATTACTAAAGCCGGTGCCGTAGCAAACCCCGGGACAGATTGGAACAACGGAATAAAAAAGATAGATAACACAAATAACAAGGCAGTAGTCACCCCGGTAAACCCGGTGCGACCCCCTTCCGCCACTCCTGCTGCCGACTCGATATAAGTCGTCACCGTAGAAGTTCCCAGAATCGCCCCGGCAGTTGTGCCGATCGCATCCGCCATCAAAGCTTCCGTCGCCCGAGGTAGTTCTCCATTTTCCCGAATGTATCCTGCCTGGATACCCACCCCCGCCAAAGTACCAATGGTATCAAACAAATCCACAAACAAAAAAACAAACGTAACGGCGATAAAATCCCAGAAATTGGTCGCCCTAATCCCTGCCAAACCGGCGATCGCCTGTCCGAACAAATGTGCGGGAAACGCAGGAAATGCCACAATTCCCTGGGGAGGCGGTGCAACGCCCAAAATCCAGCCTAGGATGGCAGTTGCCAGAATCCCCCACAACAGCGCCCCGGTGATGCGACGCGCCACTGCTGCACTGGTAATCACAATTCCGGCGATCGCCACTAACGTTGCCGGTTCCCGCAAATTACCCAACCCCGTAATCGTCACCGGGTTCGCTACAATAATTCCCGCCCCTCCCGTTGCCGGATCTCCAGACAGGGCAGTATAAGCTAAAAAGAATCCAATTCCCGCAGCAGTTGCGTGTTTCAGGCATTCCGGAATCGCTTGAATAATTTGGTTTCGCACCTTGGAAAGAGTGAGAAGAATAAACAAAATCCCTTCGATAAAAATGGCAGATAGGGCAACCCGCCACTCAATGCCTAAACCAATGACAACAGAAAAAGCAAAAAAAGCATTTAATCCCATCCCGGGCGCAAGGGCAAAGGGATAGTTTGATGTTACTGCCATCACTAACGTGGCGATCGCTGACGAGAGTGCGGTGGCAATGACTAACTCCCCAAATAAATCCCCGGAACTCTCTAAAAATATCCCATTGGATAAAATTGCTGGATTCACGGCTAAAATATAAGCCATCGTCATAAACGTAGTCACTCCAGCAATGATTTCCGTGCGAAAGTTCGTGTGATTTTCTCGAAATTTGAAAAATCGGGCAATCGCCAGTTGGAAATTCTGATTTGGGTTAGGGGGAATCGCATTGGGGCGATCGTCTGGATTCATCTTCTTTAGTCTCCCTCAAAAAAAGAAAATCAGCCTCCAGTCTAAAGGACCGCCCCATCCGATACTGCAACTCCCCATACTTTCCCCATTTTTATCCCGGAATTTCCCCTTTTTTAAGAAAGACAACCCGGTAAACCGGCTCATTTTTATCTAGGGTTGACTGTTCTCGTTCTGTTGCTACTGGCAGCGGATTTTCCGGCAACCAATCCGCGTCCCCTTGCCGTTCAAAGCCGGGATGTTCTGCAAAGCGATCGCGCATTTCTACCGCCACCTCATGAACATCCGATTGCAGAAAAACCATCCCCCCCGGGACAAGATACTTGGCCACATTTTCCACTAATTCCGGTTGAACCACTCGCCGTTTTTGATGGCGCTTTTTAAACCAAGGGTCGGGAAATTGAATCGAAACCCGGTGCAAAATCCCCGGAGGTAAGCTCTCAATCAAGGGAGCAAAGGCATGATTGATATTGCAAAAAATAAAGTGTAAATTGCTTAATTTCTGTTCATCCCGTTCCGCCAGTGCCGTTTCTACTAAAGGCTCGCGGATTTCAACTCCCAGAAAATTACAATCCGGTTCTTTCGCCGCCATCTGTAATAAAAACCGTCCCCAAGCACAGCCAATATCTAAATGCAAAGGTTGGGCGGGATTGGTATAAATTTGTGACCACGTTGGGGGTACAATCGGGGTTTGATAGGCATAACTGAGGGGATTAACGTGCTGTCGGACTCGTACTCGAACCAATCTAAAGACCTCCTAGAAAATTAGGCAATGGGGAGTATAATTTTATCGCATTTGGGTTCAGTTTGCCAAGTGGTGCAATCTTTTCAGGACCGGGGAAATCGGGATAAAAACCCAAGTTTATAGAAAAAATCTGGAGTAATCTGCCATCAAATTGTAGGGTGGGCACTGCCCACCTTACTCCTTACGGTGGGCAGTGCCCACCCTACAATTTCTACTTTTTTTGGGAATTTCAGCGGATACAAATCCCCTAGAAACTGCTGAAAAAATTGGCAAAGAAAGTATGCAAGAGTTCTTCATGAATCAAGGCGCGATCGACAATGGCTTGAATGGAGATATCAGAAAGGGGTTCACCATTGGCATAGTGTTCTATCCAAAGTTTACTAATAATATTGGGGTCTTCGGGGATATCAGCTAATTCCCAACCGGGGAGTTCTAATTCAGCCATGAGTTGAGTCACTTTCGGATCATAACTAATGGCAAAACAGCGACATCCTTCCGCAGCAGCCATAATTAAACTATGTAATCGCATTCCGATGGTCATTTCTACCCCGCGAAACAGTCCTTTGAGTTCCCGGGGGTCTTCGAGCATAAATAGATGATTGGGACCGGGAAGTTGAGCTTGAATGGATTGAGCGATCGCCAAATCTTGAGACGCTTGAAACGGGACCAATAACAGACAGGTATTTGTGGCTTTTTGAAAGGAAATTAAGGCACGAGTGAGAGTGTCTAATCGGGCGGGAGTTAACAGGGGATGCGATCGCAAGTTTACCGCAACCCGAGGGGCGGGTAAATCCCACAACCCGGGAACGGGTTTCCCTTCTAACGCCCAAACCGGATCCGGTGCCATTGTAAAGGGAATCTGCCATTCGGCGAGTAAAGCAGCAGAACCGCGATCGCGCACACTCACCCGAGTGCATCGAGAAAAAGTCTGTTTCGCAATCTGGCGGGTGAAGGGGCGTTTTAAAGGACCGACCCCTTGTCCCCAGGCGATGGTTTTCAATCCCAGTCCCTGCGCCAATCCCATCAACCCGGCATAATATAAGGGGCTCACTGCGCTGGTGACATCTTGGATCAAGCTACCTCCCCCCCAAATAAACACATCCGACTGCCGCAGCACTTGCCAGACAGAAAAGGCAGACATCCGATTGTAGGCAGCGACTTGGTAGCGATCGCGAGTCTGGGGGGGATTACCCGATAGCACCACTGGGGTGACCCCTTCCGGCAGCATCTGCAATAACGAGGCTAATAGTGCCTCATCCCCGGCATTCCCTTTTCCATAATATCCACAACAGACTGCCCGAATTGGCCCCACAATCTTCCTCCTGTCAAACTCGGCAATGGATTAAATTTTCTGCGCTTACCTCAATAACAGGATTAACCCATCACTCTTGTCAAGAGGTTGGAGTCCTGCCCAATCGGGTTAAAATAAAACACAACAAGGGCTAATGCCTATTGTGTTGTCTATTTTTTACCGATTAAATTCATGCACGCCCTCTCTATTCCCACCTGGATGATTCACATTTCCAGCGTCATTGAGTGGATCGCCGCCATTTGGCTGATTTGGCGCTATGGCGAATTCACGGGCGATCGCTATTGGCGAGGATTATCCTTTGCCATGCTTCCAGCATTGGTGGGGGCGATGTGTGCTTGTACCTGGCACTATTTTGATAATCCCACCTCCTTAGATTGGTTGGTAACCCTACAAGCGACGATGACGGTAGTGGGAAACTGTACCCTCTGTCTAGCTGCTTGGTGGATTTGGCGATCGGCAAAACTTCAGGACAAATCTCAGGATTCTACGTTAATAGAGGAGAGTCAGGAACCGGCGATCGGTCCTCAGAAATAATACAATCAACCCGGGGGAATCCGTTAACTAACTCCTCGGAATTTTGTAGATAAAATCAACAACTTTTTAAGATAAACCGATGATTTCTAAAGATACTTTGTTTGCGGTTTCCCTATTTCCCTATCTGGGATTTTTATGGTTTATGACTCGTTCGGGGAAAATGCCCCGGTTAGCATTGATTGGGTTTTACGGCACTTTAGTCTTTGTTGCGGTAACCATTCCCACGGGGATTTATGCCCTCAAAGTCTATCACCAGTCCTTAGCCAATGTGGATTTGTTACATGGAGGGGCGGAGGTGTTTTTGACCCTCTCTAACATTTTAATCGTGTTGGGATTCCGGCAAGCACTTGGGCGATCGGGTGAGGAGGGGTGAAGATCGGGGAGATGGGGAGGATGGGGTCCATGTTCGTAGTAACGACTTTAGTCGTTATCTTTCTTAGTTTGTAGTAACGACTTTAGTCGTTTCCGCGTTACTTGGCTTCAGCCAAGTAACGCCCCAATGTCAGGCTCTGTCTCCTAGTTTCCAAGCAGGCAAGGCGGTAGACGCTGAAATTGCTCGTGTTATGGCATTAGCCATAACACGAGAGCAACGACTGAAGTCGTTACTACGAACATCCTCCCCATCCTCCCCATCTCCCCCATCTTCCAATAAAAAAGCCCGCAATCATACGGGCTAAATCAAGAGGGGGAAGTCGGATCTGATTCCGAAAACCCCCCGAGAAGAATAAATGGGTGATTTATTCGGGTGGCAGCAGTGCCATTGGATTGACTGCACCTTGTCCAGCGGTATGGATTTCAAAGTGCAGGTGGGGTCCAGTGCTGAAGCCGGTGCTTCCCATTTCAGCAACTTGTTGACCTTGTTCGACTTGCTGTCCTTCTTGCACCATAATCCGGTGATTGTGGGCGTAGAGGGTAACACTGCCATCAGGATGCTCGATCTCAACCAGATTTCCATAACCACCGGAGTTCCACCCCGCAGTGATAACTACACCAGTGGCGGCGGCATAAATCGGGGTGCCGGTGGGTCCGGCGATATCGATACCTCGGTGCATCCGACCCCAGCGCCAGCCATAACCAGAAGTAAACACGCCATGAGCAGGCCAAATATAGCCATTAAAGGTAGGCGGACTGTCGGGTAGGTAGGTATCCGGAGTTTTTAACGGGGGTAACTCTGGAGAGACTATCTGTCCCACAGCAGGCTGCATCAGGGGTGCGTATGTTTCAGATCCCACCGGCGCTACGGCGACGAGCTGTTCTCTTTGGCGTTCCTGTGCTCTGGGGGCGTTTTCTAAGGTTTCGTTCGGCTTAGGGTTGAACTGGGGATTGATTCGTTCTGATGGCCCAGAAGGGGCAGTGGAAGTGGTCCGAACGGCCTGGGTATTGGGGAGGGTCGCTGGGACGGATTCCCCTGTCGCTTCTAAACTGAGGTTTTCAGTTTTGTATTTTTCGCGAAGTTTTTCGATTTCCACTCGTAAACTATCCACGTAACGGTTTTCGAGCAGCTCGGGTTCGATCGCATGAGCCTGTAGGGACTCAGAGAACGCGCTGCTGTCATCCGCTTGAGCGGAAAGTTGCGGTTGGACTCTCAAAGAGTTTTCGGCGATAGAAGTCTCGTTTTCCGGTTGAGAAGTGGTCTCTACTGCCTCAATTTGGGAGTGTTGACCGAGGGCTTCTTGTTCCCGATACTTTTGCCGCAGTTTGAGAATGTCAGCCCTTAACCCATCAATATGGTCACTTTCATCGGCTTCTGTTTCCACGGAGGGAGCCGCTTGAGCAACTAGGGCTGGGGTTGTGGTCCCCGGGAGCATCTCTTCGCTGACTGAGCGATCGCGAGTCATCGAGTCTGATGAGCTTTCTGGAGATCGAGCCATCACTGAAACGGCGGTTTCCGGAATCGAGGCGATCGCTTCTGATGGTTTACTTGGGGCAGCCAGTGAAAAGGTGGTGTCCGTTGTGATTGGTTTAGGTAAAGCAACGACATCACTTTTTTCTGATGCAGACAGACCCCTTGCTTGAGCGCGGGTGAGGGAACTAAGGTCCCCCGCGATGGGGTTAAGTCCCGGTTCCGTTGGACTCAACGGAATTTTAATCGTCTGATTGACTTCGAGTAAGTCTGGATCGTTGAGGTTATTAGCTTCAACGATTTTTTCTGCGGAGACGCCATTACGCAGTGCGATCGCATCCAGGGTATCTCCGAAACTGACTTGGTAGATGCGCGATGCTGTTGCACTTTCTACGGCAGGAATCGCGATCGCCCCATTCATATCGGGTTCAGCCAGGTCTAACGCCGTGCGATCGTCCTTCTCGGCTTCCTGGAGGCTGGATAACTCAGGCTGTACTGATTCCTGAGAGTTCTCCAATTCGGGGGTCACTAAGGGGACCAATCCAGACGTTTCACCGGAGTTCACTTCCGTTGTAGCCGGTTGGGAATTTTCCCAGGCGTTCCCGGTGGCATTTTCTTCCAAATAGGATTGCCAACCGGGGGAAGTTCGTTCGGAATTGACCTCGGACGGTCTAGCTTCCCCCTCGGGCCTTATGTCCCCGAGTAAGGGTTCGTTTGCTCTCTCCTCTAAGGAGAGGGAGTCAACAACGGTCCCTTCCTGGGACTCTTGACCTTCGACCTGGGGAACTAATCCATAAGGAGCCATTTCCGGCCCGGGGCCGTCGGACTCCTGAGACATTCCCAAGGATGATTCCACAACTGAATTAACCGACTCCTCACCCCACAACTCCGCCTGACTTGGATACAGACCGTTTTCACCGGACTGAACCCCTTCTTCCAGGGACATCCCGGACTCAGGCCGGATTTCGTCTGCTATTTGCCAGCTAAAACTTGCGCCAGCAGGGTTCCCTTCGCGAGCCAATTCCTGTGGGTATGGAAGGGTTGAGTTGACTTCCCCGGTTCCTTCGGCTTCGCCGCGATCGCCTGGATTAGAGGCGACCTGTGAGGGTACCGGACCCTGTTCAGTGAGGGTCCAGGGAGTTGCTTCTTCCTGAACTTGGGGTTCTACAGCAGAGTCCTCTAGGGTTTGTTCTGCTATCTGGGTTCCGGCCTCCTCTGTTGAGGCTGTTTCTGCCTCCAGTGTGGACCAAGAACCGGGATCCGTCGCAGTTGTATCTGCGGCGATCGGTGGCTCTGATGCTCCAGCACCTTCGCCTTGTTGAGGCAGCAATATGCTAGACGCCCCCATCGAAATTGCAAGTCCAATCATGGCTGCCGAGGTGCGAACCTTACGGGGGCCAGCGAGTACCTGTCTAATCTCTCCCACCGTCCGATTGCTATCGGCGGCACAGGATGGAACAGGTTTTACCTTCTGCGGAAATGCTCGTTTCAAAAAAACGACCTCCTAACGACCAGTGCTTAACTGTCTTTTGAGTCAATGAATTTACCACTAGTCTATGATGCAGATCACATCACAGCAGAGACCGAAGTCACTGACAACAGAATGTTACTTAGGCAAGATTACCCTGATTTTCTGTTTTCGACAAGTTGGTATTGTTCACAAAATGTTAACGGGCAATTTATATTCCTTTATCCAGCGCTTCTTTCAGGCTAAATTCACTTCTTCGCTTTCGCGTTCCGTTCTGCCCTGAATGGGAGGAGACAAGCCCCCTGATTCAGAAATAAGCTGCTGTTTGGTGATTATAAGGCATTCAGACGGCAATCCCTGTTTCAATCGCTACGAATCTGGTTGAATGACCCTGTAGCTCCGTTTAGCGCCCTTTTAGGCCCCTTAATTCTAACCGGGGATCAGGAGAAAAACTCGCTCTCGGGTCGCTTTACAGATACCGAAACTCTTGCCACCGTCCGGGTTGTTTCCTGATTTAACAGAACTTGACCCAGACTGGAATTGACCCGACTCCCAATTTCAGTAGATGTACCAAGTTTGGATTTGAGGTGTTTTACCTCAATCCTTCAGATGAGACTTTAAGCAGATTTAACTCTAAAACACAACCGTATCCCTGGAATGATCCCTGTCTTAATTCTCTCCCCCCTGCCCCCTCTGTCTTGCCAAGAGTTTGGGGATGTAAGCCCACCTGCCAAGGGTTTGGAGGGAATTGCCCCCTAAAATTGAATGATGAAATTCTATGGAGGCACGGCGATCGCCCGGTGGAGAGTTCGATATGAATTTCTTATGCGTTGCGGAAATTAAATCTCGGATGGGATCAGGCATTCTCCCCGGTTTCCGTTGCGGTTTCTTCAGTCCTTCTCCAACAGAAAATCAGTCTTGAGGTACAGGACTGGGGAGACAAACCGGGTTCCTGGAGAAATTTTGTCACAATTAGCAGCAAATCCCGGCGATGAAACCCGGTGTCTTGTCCCTTTGTTCGAGTGAATACTCGATCGCAGTCCTAGTCTAGGCAGTCTTTTGTTAGTGGAGTTGACCCAATTGGCGCAGCGCTTCAAATAGCCCTAACGCGGCACTGACGGATAGATTCAGACTGCGGACCTTGGGATGAGTCATGGGAATATAAAGGGTGCGATCGCACTCTTCCAGGAGTTCTGGCGATAACCCCGTAGTTTCTGACCCAAACAATAACCAGTCATTGGGTTGAAACTCAAACTCAATGTAATTATCCGCCCCTCGGGCGCTAAACCCCAGTTGACGACCTCCACCCTGGCGGTGAAACGCCCGAAACGCCGCTAAATCCTCATGGAAGTGAACATCGACATAGGGCCAATAATCCAGTCCCGCCCGTTTGAGATAGCGATCGCTCGTCTCAAACCCCAAGGGACCGACTAAATGCAGCGGCGTCCCCGTCGCCGCACAGGTGCGGGCAATATTGCCCGTATTGGGAGGAATTTGGGGATGAACTAAAACAACTTGAGGCATGGAGCGCGTACCGTTTCTCTATCCAACTCGGTATCCAAGGCGATCGGGGTTCCCGATCCGAGGCTATCCGGCTATTATTTAACCAGAAACCGGGTTCAATGATAGAAATTTTTAATCATCCGACCTTGAACCCCATTGATTAGATATTCTGATTGACTCCAAGGAGTTGATCAGGCAACCCAAGGCTGACAGATTTTATCTTCCAATTCCGCCTCTTGGTCGCTCATGGAGGCGATCGCCCCTTGAATCACTTGGCGAGGGTCCAGCCCCTGATCCACCGACTTTAACCACCGTTGCGCTTCATTCCCGAACCGCAGAATTTTTTTCAGGGGAGAGAGAAAACAGCTAAATCCATGTCTCTTCGCCGTCGGCAAGACTTCTTCATAGAGTTCCTCAATCCAATCTCGGGCCAAAATCGTTCTCCCATCTTGCCAGTGGCGCAATTGCGCGTCTAAACTGCGGTGAGCCACAGCAGATTCATTGGCATCGGTCAGGGCAATTAGGTCATCAGCGCGAGTTTGTGCCGGTAACAAGCTCAGTTCTAGGGGGTCGAGGTGGGGATTTTCAATCAACTGCCACAGACGGGCCTCTAGGAACGCGGAAATAGCAAGTAAGGCGATCGGGTCAGAGACTAATTCACAGATTCGCAATTCCAGGCGATTGAGGGTGTAAGGACGGCGATCGCCATTGGGACGGACCGAACTCCAGAAATGCCGGACATTTTGAAACACCCCAGTCTCTAACTGTTGCTCCGTCCACCGAATAAAATGAGCGTGATTTTCAAACAACGGGGCCGTTGCCGGGACTTGCGGGAACAGATGCCACCGGGTGGAGTGATAGCCCGTTACTTCCCCATCCAGGAACGGCGAGGCCGCACTCAAAGCCAAATACAACGGGGCCTCCAGGTGAATCAACCGACAAGCGCGCATCAGCAAATCCGGATTGTCGATTCCTACATTAATGTGAACACTCGCCGTTACCACTTTCGTGCCATAAGTGTTCTCGATAAACCCGTGATAGGGGTTATGAGGGTCAGAACGATAAAACTGGTCGGTCCTACCCAAAGAGAGGCTACTACCCGGAATTAACGTGTAATTCCCCACCGTCTGGAGATACTGCCGCAGGACCTGCCGAGGGCGCACCAATTCACATAACAACTGCTCATACCGAAACAGGGGCGGAGTCGTATATTCCACATTCCGGTTATCGGGCTCCCGCATAAAGCGCGGGAGAGCCTCCACAATTTTATCCGAGAGTCCGACAATATCTCCCTGGGGCGTGCCGGTATAAATTTCCACCTCAAAGCCTTTCGATAGCAGCATGATTTATCCTCCGCTCAATAGTTATGCGTGAAATGGGGTGAATACAGAAAGGGTGTAATCCTCATTCAGAATCCCTCTCCCATGATGAGAGCGGAATTTGAATTGAGCTGCCCTTTCTTCCATTATGAGAGAACAGGTGCGGGAAAGGGGACCGAAGAAGCTATCTTTGGTCCCTTTCCGGTTTGTGGGGGAGAGTTCTTAAACTCCGAAACCTGAAAAACTTGCCCGTTAAGGGTTATCCCCTTTTTAATCCCATACCGACTCCGGTTTAGGTCAGGGGAGGGGGGTTCTGTTTGACCCAAATTCCCATGCTCCCATCCCTGTGCCTGATTTGTACTTATGATGGCTTGAAGGTGGATTGCAAATCTCTCCATCGGCTGATGTTTTCTCTCCCAGACGGTTTTTCGCCGAGGGAAAGCCTGATTCTCGAAGGTTAAAACCAGCGTCGGCAAGGGTTTGGAGACCGATTGCTCTCTCTGGTTTTGCCGTGGCACTCGGGATTTCCTGGCAAACTCACCCCCTCCCCCCCTTGTCAATGGTTCCACACAATCAGACACTTAACTTGTAAAAGAGCAGCCGTCAGCCATCAGCGATCGGCTATGCTTGCACCTGCGTGCAAGTACCGAGTCCCCGGGTTTTGCTTTTGAGAGCTCCGCTTTCTGTTAAGACTGGCCGAGCTATTCAAGGCGAACGACTCGGAGGCGACCGGCTGAGTGCTCACGGCTGACCGCGTGACGCTGTTGAGAGGTTTTTCGTGAAAAAAGTCTTAGCCATTATTCTTGGAGGAGGCGCTGGCACCCGTCTCTACCCATTAACCAAGATGCGGGCCAAACCAGCCGTGCCACTGGCCGGGAAATATCGCCTGATCGATATTCCCGTGAGTAATTGTATTAACTCTGACATTCTCAAAATCTACGTTCTAACTCAATTCAACTCGGCTTCTTTAAACCGCCACCTTGCTCGTGCCTACAATTTCTCTGGCTTTAGCGAGGGATTTGTAGAGGTCCTCGCGGCCCAGCAAACAGCGGAAAATCCGACCAGTTGGTTCCAGGGTACTGCTGATGCGGTTCGCAAATATCTATGGCTGTTTGAAGAATGGGATATTGATCAATATTTGATTTTGTCCGGGGACCATCTTTATCGGATGGACTATCGCGAGTTTTTGCAACGCCATCGCGAAACTAATGCCGATATTACTCTCTCGGTATTACCGATTGATGAGAAACGGGCTTCAGATTTTGGTCTGATGAAAATAGACGACAATGGCCGGGTGGTTTCCTTTAGCGAAAAGCCAAAAGGAGATGCTTTGCGCCAAATGGCGGTAGATACAACAACGTTGGGTTTAACCCCAGAAGAAGCTCAAAAAACGCCTTACATTGCCTCAATGGGGATTTATGTCTTTAATAAAGATGTAATGGCGACGCTCCTGCGGGAAGCTCCCGATCGCACGGATTTTGGGAAGGAAATTATTCCCGCTTGCTCAAGCGAGTATAACGTTCAGGCGTACTTGTTTAAAGGGTACTGGGAAGATATCGGAACGATGGAATCGTTCTATGATGCTAATTTGGCCTTAACGAAGCAACCTCACCCACCGTTTAGCTTCTATGATGAAAAAGCGCCAATTTACACTCGTCCCCGGTATTTACCGCCGACTAAGTTATTAGATTCTCATGTCACAGAATCTATTATTGGGGAAGGCTGTATTCTGAAGGAATGTCGGATTGAACATTCGGTTTTAGGGGTGCGATCACGCATTGAAGCGGGCTGTTTAATTCAAGATAGCCTGATTATGGGTTCTGACTTCTACGAACCCTTTGCCGAACGCCAATCCGGTTTACAAAAAGGTGGGGTTCCCTTGGGAATTGGCTCGGATACGACAATTCGTCGCGCGATCGTTGATAAAAATGCTCGCATCGGTCGCAACGTACAAATTATCAATAAAGACCATGTGGAAGAGGCCAATCGCGAAAGTGATGGGTTCTATATCCGCAATGGAATTGTGGTGGTTTTGAAAAATGCCATCATTACGGATGGAACCGTGATTTAAAGGGGTTGAATTCTCCCTTGTTTGATTTGAGCAGGAAGGGCCTAATAACCCACGATTCCTGCTCAAGTCAAACAAGTTATCTTTTAAAAAGTTCAACGTCACGCCTTCAGTCGTTATCTTCTCTTAAGTTCAACGTCACGACTTCAGGCGTTATCTCTCTTCGTTCGTAGTAACGCCTTCAGGCGTTATCTTTCTTCGTTCGTAGTAACGCCTTCAGGCGTTTCCGGGCTAATCATAACAACAACCGGCACCACTAGGACGCCGGTAATGTACCGATGCGCTAGGGGTCTAAAGCAAATCCTGTGTCTAGGGGAAAAAAGACCCCAGTTGAGATATTAAACATTAAGAACGACTAAAGTCGTGACGTTGAACTTATGAGGGGGAACGCCTGAAGGCGTTACTACGAACTAAGAGGGATAACGTCTGAAGGCGTGATAGGGAAGACAGTACGGAAATTGCGTTAGGACCCCAGAGTAAGAACCGAACTGAAGGGGTGCTTAAATTTAGATACCCTAGATTAGGAGCACCGATCGCCTCGGCTGTTTCCCGAAAAAAAACTATAGACTAAATCTTTAATCGGTATAGGAGGAATTTTAATGGCTGCGACCGACTTCAAGGACTACTATGCAATTCTAGGAGTCAGTAAAACCGCAAGTGTTGATGAAATTAAGAAGGCTTTTCGTAAACTTGCTCGCAAATATCATCCGGATATGAATCCGGGAAATGCTCAGGCTGAGGCTAAGTTTAAGGAAGTTTCGGAAGCGTATGAAGTGCTCGGTGATACAGACAAGCGCAAAAAATACGACCAGTTCGGACAATATTGGCGACAAGCGGATGGTGCCGCAGGGGCGGGATGGCCCCCCGGTGGTGGGAATGTGGATTTTGGCGGGTTCGATTTTAGCCAATTCTCCAGCTTTGATGATTTTATAAATGCGTTGCTCGGTCGCGCCGGGGGACCTGGGGCGGGTCGCGCTCGTCCGGGAGGAGGCAATTATAATTATCGCAATGCTCGTTCGACTTCTACCAGTGGGTTTGGCGGGTTTGAGGATTTTGCGTCGGGGTTTGGAGGCGATCGCACCCCTGCTGGTGGGACCTCTGCGGACCGGGAAAGTAGTATTACTTTGACCTTTTCTGAGGCGTTTCAGGGGACCCAAAAGCGCTTAAATTTGGGGACGGAGGCGATCGAGGTCCGGATTCCCGCAGGGGCCAAACCGGGGACCCGGATTCGAGTCCGTGGCAAGGGTCTGGTCAATTCCCACAACCAACAACGGGGGGATTTGTACCTGAAGGTGGAAATCCAACCTCACTCATTTTTCCAGTTTGAGGGCGATAATCTCGTTTGCGAGGTCCCCGTGGCCCCGGATGAGGCGGTGTTGGGAGCAACTATTGAGATTCCTACTCCGGATGGGACGGTGAAAATGAATGTTCCGGCAGGAATTCGGTCGGGACAAACTTTGCGACTCAAAGGTAAAGGATGGAAAACGGCTAAGGGCGATCGCACGGATCAGTTGGTCAGAATTGCGATCGCCCCTCCCAAGGACCTTAATTCCACAGAAAAGGACCTCTACGAAAAGATTCGCAATGCCCGTCACTACAACCCCCGCAGTCATTTACAGTCGGTCCAATTGTAAATGACTGCCTGAGAAAAGGAGGTAAAGGTTGCAACAGCAACAACCGGCGGGGGATAAATCGATTGGCGGCCTAATAGCTAAAGTCGGTTAAAACCGACTAAAAACACCATCCCCTAAGACTTTCAGTCGGGTTCACCCGACATCTTACACCCGTTGCAACACCTATAGGGGTTAGAACCCGCTGATAATAGCTGGCATTTGTCTTAAGACGGCTAAAAAAACCACCGGATAAGACTTCTAGTCGGTTTCAACCGACTTTAGCTATTAGGCGGGGGTTTGAACCCCCGCCGTAGTGGCGCTTCGCGAAGCGCCACTACAGGCCCCCAACGTTTAAACGATTGGCGGCCTGATGTTGCTTAAGTCTACTTGCAACAGGGCGTGACTTGGCTGGGGCCAAGTCACGCCGGAAACGACTGAAGTCGTTACTACAAACGGGGGACGGGGAAACGACTGAAGTCGTTACTACAAACGGGGGAACAATTCTTAGCCCGCGCAGGGCTCTGGTGAGCCCTGAGTCCGTCGAAGGGTCGAACCACGGGCTTCGTCCGTATAGCCCCAGGCTTTAGCCTGCGGGGGTAGAAGAAAGAGCCTTCTCCATAATCAGCTTAGAACGTTTCACCGGATCAGGGATTTGAATCGGATAATCTCCCGTGAAACAGGCGGAACAGAAACGACTGGGGTCTTCTCCCGTAGCAATCAGCATTCCTTCCCAACTCAAATAAGCGAGGGAGTCTACTTCGATTTGTGCTTCAATCTCTGCTACGGATTTTGTCGCGGCAATCAGTTGATCCTGACTGTCGGTATCAATGCCATAGAAGCAGGGATGCGTCACAGGTGGGGAGGAAATCCTCATGTGCACTTCCGTTGCACCGGCATCCCGCAAGGCTTTGACGATTTTGCGGCTGGTAGTACCCCGCACGATGGAATCATCCACCATTAAGACTTTTTTGCCGACGAGGACATCTTTGAGGGGGTTGAGCTTCATCTTAATCCCGGACTCCCTCATGTGTTGAGTGGGTTGGATGAAGGTGCGCCCAACATAACGGTTTTTAATCAGTCCCTCAGCGTAGGGAATGCCCGATGTCTGGGAAAAACCGATCGCCGCCGGAATGCCGGAGTCGGGAACGCCGATGACGATATCCACATCAGCGGGAGATTCTTTCGCCAGTTGTCGTCCCAGTTGCAGGCGATAGCTATACAAGGATTCATTGCACATGATGCTATCGGGTCGCGCAAAGTATATCATCTCAAAGATACAAAGTTTGCGCTGGGATTCTTGACTCCAATGGAAAGAGGCTAATCCTTCTTCCCCAATCCAGACTAACTCTCCGGGTTCTACATCGCGCAGGTATTCTGCACCAATGATGTCTAATCCACAGGTTTCCGATGCCAGAACATAGCGGGTAGGAGTACCCTCTAAGGTACCAATCACCAGGGGACGAATGCCGTTGGGGTCCCGGGCTCCCATGATGCCTGTGGGGGTGGCGATCGCCAAGCTATAGGCTCCCTTACAGCGATGAAAGGCACTGATAGCAGCATCTAACCAATCTTTACCCTTGTCCACTTCCAACCCGATCGCCCAAGCAATCATTTCAGAATCCGTTGTCGTGATCAGGTTGCACTTTTGGTCGATCAACTCTTGACCCAGACTTGCCGTATTGACAAGATTACCATTATGTGCTAAGGCCAAAGGACCTAACCGAGTCTGGACGATCGCCGGTTGAGCATTTACCACCCGACTGGTTCCCGTCGTCGAATACCGGGTATGTCCCACCGCCAAATGTCCGGGTAATTCCCCCAGAATCGTCTCATTAAAGACTTGAGAGACTAGCCCCATGCCTTTATGCAAATGAACTTGGGCATTACTATCAAACGTCGCAATTCCAGCGGATTCTTGACCCCGATGCTGAAGGGCATAAAGGCCAAAATAGGTCATTTTTGCCACATCTTCACCGGGAGCATAAACTCCAAACACGCCACAGGCTTCTTCCGGTTTATCCGGGCGGTTGGACACAGCAGGGTTAACCTCAGTGGGTTCGCTCAAAGACTCTGCGGATGCAGGATAATGCTCGTCAGAGGACAAGGGATGATTGGGGATCATGCTTACGGCTTCGCTCCTGTTTGGGGTAGTAGATCAACCGGGAAGGTTTGGGGATGCAGATAGGCGACGTTCGATGGCATTGGACCAGCGATCGCGCATATCTGCCATACTAACGTCAATTAAGGGAAGGTTAACATCGGAATTAACGATTAAACCTGTCTGGATTTCCGATACTTCCCCAATTTTCTGCCAATTTCCTGCCAAGTGCTGTTGTAAATAAGATTCCCAGTTTTCCACCTGTTCTAGAGACACGGAGACTACAATTCGAGCACCGCCTTCGGCAAATAAAATTTCATCCCAGCGCGAGACGCCTGCTGCATCAACATTCAGGGTAATTTTCGCCCCTAAATTCCCGCCAATACAGGATTCAGCCAAAGCCACCACTAAGCCCCCTTCCGCTGAATCGTGGGCTGATTGTATCCACCCTTGGCGAATCCCTTCCCGACAGGTGGCTTGGACTTGTCGTTCCACCTGATAATCCACCACGGGCGGTTTACCAGCAACTATCTCGTGAATAGCGGCTAAATATTCCGAACCGCCTAAAGAAACATTCGGGGTAATCGCAGCAATAGGTAATCCTAATAGATAAATCACATCCCCGGGATTGCGCCACCCTTGTCCACAAACTTGGCTAATATCGGGAATCAACCCCACCATGCCAATCACTGGGGTGGGATAAATCGGCGTCGGTTCTCCCTTGGCATCGAGGGTTTCATTGTACAGAGAGACATTCCCCCCAGTTACGGGAGTAGAAAACTCGGTACAAGCTTCAGAAATGCCTTTACAAGCGGATGCTAACTGCCAATAGCCGACAGGTTTTTCGGGACTGCCGAAATTGAGATTATCCGTCACCGCAATGGGTTCGGCACCGACACAGCTTAAATTGCGGGCAGCTTCTGCCACCACTGCCTTTGCCCCTTCGTAGGGGTCCAGATACACATACCGGGAATTGCAATCGACGGTAGCGGCAACCCCGCGATGAGTTGCAGGAGTGGAGGAGAGGGGTTCTTGGGGACGTAACCGAACGACTGCTGCATCTCCCCCTCCAGGCAACAAGACGGTATTATTCTGCACCTGATGATCGTATTGCCGATATACCCACCGCTTTGAGGCAATGGTGGGAGTATCTAACAATTGCAGTAAAATCTCAGTCCAAGTCTGGGACTTGCCTTGGATTTCGATGCCTTCTGCGGTGCAAGGGGGAAGGGTAGCGGGAGTCCATTGCCATGCTTTTTGGGCATATTCTGGAGGTTCTGCCATTAACTGGCGATCGTAAATGGGGGTATCTTCCGCTAAAGCGCGACAGGGGATTTCTGCGGCAACTCCTCCTTGATGGAGAATCCGCACAATCGGTTCAGCAATCACCGTCCCGGCAATTACTGCTTGCAGTCCCCAACGATGGAAAATCTCAATCAGTTCTTGTTCCCGTCCCTTGTGTGCCACAAACAGCATCCGTTCCTGGGATTCGGAGAGGAGGAACTCGTAGGGAACCATGCCGGTTTCTCGGACGGGAATTAAGTCTAAATCCAGTTCAATGCCGAGATTACCTTTCGCTGCCATTTCTGAGGTGGAACAAGTAATTCCCGCAGCACCCATATCCTGCGCGGCAACCACTGCGCCCGTGTTGAAGGCTTCTAAACAGGCTTCGATGAGGGATTTTTCTAGGAAGGGGTCACCGACTTGGACGGCAGGGCGATCGTCTGCGGATTTATCGGTGAGTTCTGCACTGGCGAAACTTGCCCCTCCCATGCCATCTCTGCCGGTGGTAGAACCGACATAGAGGACGGGATTACCGACACCGGAAGCACCGGATTTGACAATTTCCGGGGTTTCCATAATCCCTAATGCCATGACATTGACGAGGGGATTGCCGGTATAGGCGCGATCGAAGTACACTTCGCCCCCAACTGTGGGCACCCCAACACAGTTATGGGTGACAATGCCGGAGGTGGTCACAAACAGATGAGTGTTGTCCACTTCAATATCGTAGACATCGCATTCTTCAACCGCATTCGTTTCAATGCTCTTAATTTGGACAAATGCGAGTTCATTGGAGATGGAATAACGGGGGAATGAATATTTTGTCCCGTTATAACGTTCCAACGCTGTAGCTAATTCGGCGTTGCGTTCTTCTCCAAAAACATCAGCTAATGCGGTGAGTCCGTAGACATTGCAAACTTCCATTTGCCATAAGGCTTTACGCTGATAGATGCGGCCTTGAATATTGGTTTCTTTGGCGGGTTGCTGATAGATTAGCGGAATAGCGCCGAAGCTCTGCATCAGCAAAGTTACTTGCTCAAACAGTTTATGGCTGGTCGTGGCAAAGCTAATTTTGGCATGATTGCCATGAGTTTTGGTGGTTAAAGAACCATCGCCGCGTAACAAGCCTTTGAGTGCCTCACGCTGTAAAGAACGAGGCCATTGGAAGATAAAATCGGGTAAGGCTTTATGACTGGCGTCACTGCCACATTGCCATACTTCTTTTAAGAGATAACCTAATAGCCAGGATGTGGCATAAACGGCGATCGTAGACTCCCGGGTTTCGACGCAGGGGCGCAGTCCGAGGGTTTTGAGTCCATCCATGACATCATGAACATATTCGCTTTCATGGAGACCAAAGGTGAAAATTATTTTATAGGTCTTGCCATTTTCAGAAACGCAGCCTTCCGAGAGGTAGTAGCCGAGTAAGCGTGCAAATGTTTCATCCGGCTGAATGATGGCATTCATGTAGTTAGCTTTGCCGCTGCGCCGATAGAGGCGGATGCTACTGCGCGATACGTCGAGGAGGGGTTCTAATTTGAGAAAATAGGGCAGGGGTAATATGCCTTTGCTGAGGTATCGATGCCGATTAACGGGGGAAGGTTCGATGGAACACAAGGCATCACGGATTTCGGTGGAAATCTGCCACTTTGGAGGGAGAGCAACGTAAACGTCTTGATTTCCGAGGTAGCGATCGTCTAAGGCATCCAGCAGATCCAAGGCGGGAACTTCCCCAGTGGATTCTGTCTGGGGGGAGGGCATATTGATCAGGATGGGAAGAAGATCCCCCTGCTTTAAGCTGTCGGCATTGCGAGTCTGCCAGATTCCCTCTTCTAAAATGCACATCGGATGATCCGGGGTCATGGTTAGGGTCCGACCCAATGCTGTGCGGATGGTAATTAAGTTGGTGGCGCATCGTTTGAAGACGCGGCGAACGGGTTGCCAGCAACTCTGCTGGGTATTAGGTTCCAGAGAGAGGGTTTCAATGCCAGCGCTGGGATCAAGTTCTGCGGTGGTTTGATTTGGGGGTAAATGGGATTCGACAAAGTTGCCGATGGTATCGAAATGAACGCCATTTTTATCCCGCCAGATTAGGGTTTCGCTCTTGATCAAGCAGTTTCCGTAATGGCTGATCCCTTCTACAACGCCGGTGAAGATGCGGCGAGTGCGGGGGTCTTCGATATTTCCGAAGCGGAGGGAGTTGAGAAGGGCGATCGGGCGTGCACCCATTGTAAAGATATCTCGGAGGATACCGCCAACGCCGGTGGCTGCACCTTGGAAGGGTTCGATCGCCGAGGGGTGGTTATGGGATTCGATTTTGAAGGCGAGGCGCAAACCGTCTCCGCAGTCTATCACCCCGGCATTTTCTCCAGGACCGACTAGGATGCGATCGCCGGTGGTGGGAAACTGTTTCAGCAGGGGACGGGAGTTCTTATAACAACAGTGTTCGGACCACATCACGCCAAACATTCCCAATTCTGCTTTATTGGGATGACGTCCTAGGCGTTTGACGATTTCTTCATATTCTGCCGGTTTCAGACTTTCGGCAGCGATTTCTTCCGGAGAAAAGGGGGCGTTTGAGATTGCAGACATGGATTAGGGCGTTGCACCAGAGTACAGTACCCCTATTTTATCTGGATTTGGGCCATTCCTCCGTTTTGATATGTTTTCGTAAGAATTCCCCTGATGCGGAGTGGCTCTAGCGATCGCCTCAGCTATGGCAGAATGGGCACGGATTGCTTGCGATCGAGAATTGCTCAAAGATGACCCAACTTTGGGGTGGGTGAGCCCAGGACATCCGTTGGATCAAGTTTACGACCTGTTGTCGGGTAAAGTAGAGGAGTGGAGCGATCGCGCAATATCTCTAAATTGGGCCAGCAAATCATATCGTAATGTCTCGTAACGAAGCGAACACCCGAAAAGAATTAATCGATAAAGCCCTACAGACAGCGGGATGGAATCTCGAAGATCCCAACCAGGTGGGGATAGAGATTCCGGTGGATGGCTACGATGCAGAACCTTGGAACGGAGTTACGGATTATTGTCTCTATCAGCCGAACGGCGAGGCGATCGCAGTTGTGGAGGCGAAGCGACAAAGCCGCGATCCCAGGGTAGCAGAACAGCAAGTAAGGCGTTACGTTACGGAGATTGAGAAGCGCCAGAGCTGTTTTTCCTCTAAGCTAAGAACGGCGACACCGGAACAGTTAAACCGCATTATCGCAGATTTGGCGAGTCAGATGAAGAATCGGCGATCGCGTCCGAGTTCGTTTGTGGAGATTGATTTCGTTTGTGGATTGAGATTGATTTCGTTTGTGGATTGAGATTGATTTCGTTTGTGGATGGAGATTGATTTAGCCGATCACATTGCCGTTAGCGGGTATATTACTTTAGGAGAAGGGGGAGAACAGGTTTATATTGAGAAATTTTGTATGAGGAACCGCTTGATCGGTTTAGTGAGGATGCTGTGGAGAGGTGGTTTAGTGAAGAGGAATTGGAGGATTTGATTGAGTTTACAGAAAATTTGGCAGATTAGAATTATCTAACTAGGATTGTATTGGGGTTTGTTCACAAAATTTGTCATGGACATGAAAAAATTATTTCCCGGATATTATTCATTAAATCAAGAGCAGTTTAAAGAACTTTGGGAAAACTGCATATTTGTATTTGATACAAATATACTATTGAACCTTTATCGATATAGTAAAAATACTCGCAATGATTTTACCAATAATATCCTTCGTAAAATTGAAGAACGGTTATGGATTCCTCATCAAGTTGCCCTTGAGTTTCAAGAGAAGCGTCTTACGCTAATTGAATCTCAACAAACACAAATTGACACAATTAAAAGTAAATGGGAGAAGCATAAAACTGCATTTTTGGGGGATATTCGTAAATTCTACAGTGTAAACCCAAAGAGTTTAATTGGAAGACTTGACAAGGAATTATTGGAATACTTGAACACTAAGAATTCTTTGATATACGAGAAATTAGAATTAACTAAACATGATGCAATAAGAGACATAGTAGATGAGCTCTTTCATGGTAAAATTGGAGAAATTCCGGCCAAGGGAACATTAATGGATATATATAAAGATGGGCAAGAAAGATATAAAATAAAATATCCTCCAGGATTTTGCGATCATTATAAAAAAGAAAAATCAAAATACCCTCCTTATCTATATAAAGAAATGGAGTTCAAAAGAGAGTATGGGGATCTAATTCTTTGGAAAGAGCTTTTAAAAGAAGTCGAATCTCGTAATTGGAAGCACATAATTTTTATTACTGATGATGAAAAAGAAGATTGGTGGAATATAAACTCAGGTAAAACTATTGGCCCACGCCTAGAGTTAATTCAAGAAATGGATGAAGCAGGGGTTTCTCTATTCTATATGTATAACTCAAAAGGCTTTATTCGGTTTGCAGAAGAACATTTAGGTACTAAAATTTCAGACTATTCAAAACAGGAAATAGAAGAGATTGCCGACTTAAATAAATATTTACCTGCAGCTTTAATTGGTCTAAAAGTTGAGCGAGCGGTTTTTGAGTGGTTAATAGGTGAGTATCCTGATGAATTAATCACCCATAATGAAAGAATAAGGGATTCATATATCGATATATTGCGTGATTCCAATGGTTCTAAAGTTGGATATACAGTAAAATACAGAAAAGGTAAAGTAATTAATCTCACGACGCTCCGCGAATCTATCATAAAAATGCAACTTACAATTTCGAGGGAAAGTTTAGATTTTGGATATATAGTTATAGCAACTGATCAGATTGAAAATGATAGTTCAATGTGGTTAGTTGCAGTTAAAAAAATCATACAAGATCTTGAGTTTGCTGATAAGTTAGGCTTTATTGTAGGAGGTATATATGTTCAACGAGACGGCACGGGAGCGGACAAATACATTTTCCAGGAATTTAGTACCATTAAAGTCCAAAGTGATAACGCTTAATATTTAAAGGCCAATTTTTATAAACTGACAAAATAACTATAGACACTGGATTTCTTCAATCGTGCTAACTGACCCGGAAATCAAATCGAAAGTTGATAATACACTTCTGGGATCTCTCAACGCATTAGAACGGTTTCGATTGTCCTATTTGATGAAGATGTTGCTAGGCTTGTAACAGCAGTACCGGATAGATTAGGAGGGTTATAATGGCTCGATTTCAGCTATTTGATGGGGTTAAACTCACTGAAGCCATTCCCTTGACTGATGGGGGAGTGGCGCAGGTGGATACCGTTGGCACAATTGTGGAAGTTCTGGGAGAGGGAAAGGCTTATCTTGTCGAATTGTTTGGGGATTGGGTTAAGTACGATGAAACTGGTAATTTTGTGTCAGCGACTCAGGATGAAGCGGATTCGTTTATGGAGACAATCGGGGTAGAAACTGTTTATCCTCATCAATTCGTTTTAACAATCCCTGCTCGTGAAGCGATGGGAGTTCGCGAACATTTAAGAACAGTTTTAGATAATTTATCGGATGATTTAGTTGATGAAGTTTGCGACTTTGCCGAATTTTTACAGCAGAAACAGTCACAAAAGCAAGTCAGTTAAAAAATGCTAACGGATCCGGAACTGAAATCGAAATTTGATACCATTTGGGATAGATTAGGGTCGTCGGGACTGTCTAACTCGATGGACCCGAGCGAACAATTCTTTTCTCTTTTTCAAATGCCTGGATGATGCAGAGAACCAGCGGGAGAAACAAGCAAAGCTGCGTAAAAAAGAATTTACCCCGCAAATTAAACCAGAATGGAGATGGAAGTACGGGAGTTGATGAGTTTTATCGATGAAAAATGAAAGTTAGAGAAGTTATTAAAATGTTAGAAGATGATGGTTGGTATTTAGCCAGAACAAAGGGGAGTCATCGTCAATTTAAACACCCAGAAAAAGCTGGAACTGTTACAGTATCAGGTAATTTAGGGGTTGATATGCCAATTGGTACGCTAAAAAATGTTTTGCGGCAAGCTCAACTAGAAGAGGAGGAAGAGTAATGCGTTATGCGGTTGTAATTGAAAAAGGTGAAACTAGCTACGGCGCTTATGTTCCCGATTTACCTGGATGCGTAGCTGTAGCTGAAAGTTTAGCAGAGGTCAGGAGTTTAATTAAAGAGGCGATCGCATTTCATCTCGAAGGGTTACAAGAGGATGGTTTTACTATTCCCGAACCTGTCTCTATTTGTGAATATGTTGAAGCATGATAATTATGATCTGCCAGAGGTAACAATGGAAAGGTAGCTGAAGTTATAGCATATTATAGCTCAGGAAGTAAGATAGTTAAATGAATTACTTGAATCCGAATAAATCTGACGATGCGTTTATTTTGAAACGAGAAGAGGCGCAAGCCTACCTGCAACGGATTACTGATCTGCCAAAGTTCAGCCGGTTGACGGTTTCAGACTTTCGGCAGCGATTTCTTTCGGAGAAAAGGGGGCGTTTGAGATTGCAGAGATGGATTAGGCCGATCGCACCAGAGTACAGTAACCCTATTTTATCTGGACTTGGGCCATTCCTACCCATTGATATGTTTTCCTAAGAATTCGCCTAATGCTTCTTTACTCATTTTGTCTTCCACCACATCCAGGACCATCTGGTATGTCGCATCCGGTGACAAGTTGAGGCGGTATCCGTTGATTCTGAGGAACGTCAACATTACCGCTAAGGCAGTGCGCTTGTTGCCATCGACAAAGGGATGATTCTTTGCCAGATGGTAAAGATACGCTGCGGCTTGTTCTGGTAAAGTGGGATGCAGCAACTGTCCGCTAAAGGTAGCTTGAGGTTGAGCGAGTGCGGAATCGAGTAACCCTTCGTCTCTAATCCCAGAAGTGCCGCCAAATTTTTTGATTTGACGGTTGTGGATATCCAGAACTTCTGACATTTCAATCAATCTAGGAGTCTGCAAGGCGACGGAAAACCTCCTCCCATTCTTGTTCGATGGCTAAATAAGCCTCTAAGACTTCTTCTTTGGAGGCTGATGTAAATAAGGGTTGGTCTGCCGATCGCCCTTGTTCAGTTGCATCAGTGCTTTCTGGACTGGATTCGGTGCGATCGCCTCCGTCTTCCTTATGCTCCTCAATGATTTCTGTTAGTTCTACAGAGCTTGTTTGCGCTTTTGCAAACACCGGATTGCCATCGTGCTTACTAATCATAGCCACTTCTTGACTAAATTTTGCTAATAGGCTAAACAAGAAATCTTTCCATTCTCCCCCTCTTTCAAGTTGATGAAACGTATATTTTGCACAGTCTGGATTGTCAAACCATACTTCAGTTTTATCTAAAAAATGAGTCTTTAAATTGGGCAATTCTTGCTTAACCCTAGATGGAAAATCTAGGAGCAGGGTTATAAAATTTTGTTGTTCCACTCCCGTCAAACTTCGAGAAAACTCTACCGTATGGGTGTGGGTTTGAACCGAACCCTCGCGCGACCCTTGACTCCGACGCCGGTTTAAATCGTTTAAGGTATATTTAGGTTTCATAGCTCTTTTCACCTATCCTATAGGTCTGAACTCAGCAACTTGATTTAAAAAATCAAACGCAGTAAGAGAAAACCAGACTTGTTGCGCTTTAAATTTCACATTAACAATGGGTTCTATTCGAGCATCTTTTCTATCCAAGAGATATTTTAATTCTACCACAGATAACGATATTTCTATGACCGTATATTCTAACGTTTCAGCATTGGGGGCTAAACTGGCAAAAAACCAGGCGACATCTAAATCCAACGCTGTATAAAGTCCTGGCCCTAATTGAACCGGGTTAACTGGTAACTTCACCAGGCGATCGGGATTTAAGCCGTTATTGAGAATATCCAAGGCACTATAAACATCTGTTCCATGATAGAGGGTTATAGTCGTCACAGTTTCTCAGCTAACTCCAGTAAATATTTAAACGAACACAGCAGCAGGATTATAGTTTATTTTTAGAGAAATCCCTTGGCGAGGAATATTCCGGAGAAATCCCCCTAGTTGGTGTTCAAATCTTGCTTAGGGAGGTTTGGTTAATCTGATAAAGATAACGACTGAAGTCGTTACTACAAACTGAAGAAGATGAGCCCGCGCAGGCGGGCTTTGTTCGTATAGCCCCACCCTTCAGGGTGCGGACGGGCTGTTACAAAGATAACGACTGAAGTCGTTACTACAAACTGGAAAAAGATTAGCCCGCGTAGGCGGGCTTTGTTTGTATAGCCCCACCCTTCAGGGTGCGGGCGGGCTATATTTTCCTACACCTTAGCAACTTCTGAAAAACGAATTTTCAAATAATCATCTTCCATTTTGGCTCCCGAAGGTTGTAAAGCAGCCAAGGCTTGGGGTAGTACCAAATTCCGGCGATGATTGCCGATGGTAATATTCAACTCATCGGCACTTTTACTGAGTTGAATTTGGTCTTTGGGAATACCCGGTAAATACAGTTCTAAACTGTATTCATTCTGGTTCTGAACCACTCGGACGGTGGTTTCTTTATAGTAAACCTGGCTGGGGTCTTCATCTTTGCCGTACAAAGTTTCTTTGAGGCGATCGAGCGCTTCTAAGCCGCACATTTCCTCAGAATAAAGGGGAACCTCTTTCACGGGTAACGGATGGAAATTTTCGTGAATTTCTTCTCGGTACTGGGTTTGGTTTTCTTTCCAGCGTTGGAAGAATGGATCGGTGACACTTTCGGGAATAATTCGGTTAGCCACAATCAAATCTGTGGCTACATTATATAAGCTCAAATAGGCATGAGCGCGTAAGGATTCTTTAATCACCATTTTCTCGGGGTTGGTGACTAAGCGGACGGAGGTTTTAGTATTGTCGGTTAAGACCTTTTCTAATGCCTCAATTTGTTCATAAAACTCATACGGCGCATCCATCACCTCTTTATCGGGGAGGGAAAATCCGGCGATCGGGCGGAAGATGGGTTCGACGAAGGGTCGCAACGCCACGGATATGCCTTGGAAGGGTTTATAAAATCGTCTCATGTACCAGCCACCGACTTCGGGTAAGCTGAGTAAGCGCAGGGCAGTTCCGGTGGGTGCGGAGTCAATAATTAGGACATCATAGAAGCCTTCGTCATAATGCCGTTTCATCCGCACTAGACCAAAGATTTCATCCATTCCGGGTAAAATGGCGAGTTCTTCAGCTTGAATTCCTTCGAGTCCTCTGGCTTGCAAAACTTGGGTAATATAACGTTTGACCGAGCCCCAGTTAGCTTCTAATTCGATGAGTGCATCCAGTTCTGCACCCCAGAGGTTCTCGCGAACTAGGCGAGGTTCATGCCCTAATTCCATGTCGAAGCTATCGGCCAAGGAATGCGCTGGGTCGGTACTCAATACTAAGGTTTTATAGCCTAATTCGGCACATTGTAATCCGGTGGCAGCGGCAACGGATGTTTTACCCACGCCGCCTTTGCCGGTCATTAAAATTAATCGCATGGATCTTTTACCCCTGCCTGAGAATTGTTAACATCTCTTTACTTTAACGGTTTTTTTCGGAAACCTGTGGTTTGAAGTGCTGTTTGAGGACATCGAGGCGGGAGATATCCCAGTAATCGATATGGGAGATGATTTTTCCATCAGGGTTGAGTTGCAATTCACTCCGTCCCGAGATGGCAATCCGGGGTTGCCAGGGGAGGGGGGTGGTCCAGTTCAGGGTCCAGCGGGTTTCGATGGTATCCTCGATGCGGCTAATGTCGTGTAAGTCCATTTTGATTTGTTTAAACCAGGTGGACATGAGGCCAATCATCTGTCGGTAGCGATCGCATCCCCGAAATTCGGTCATCGGGTCCTTAAAATAAACCTCTTCGGCATAAAGGCTATAGGTCTGATTTTCGGGAAACTGTTGATAGTCTTGTTTGAGAATTTCAATAATGTCCATAAAGCCAAGATAATTGCAGCAACTTTTAAGAACAATAATAAACCCCCAGCAATTGCCAGGGGTGAGTTAACAGGTGATTCAATTGAAGGGTTGAAAAAGAATTTTTACCCCTTCAATTTCTAACCTTTAGGCGAACCATTCTTCGACGGCTTCTTCTTTGGTGTTGGTCCGACGAGCAGGGGTGACCCGATTGAAGTTCATGTGGATCTCGCGGGTTTGTTCTCCGTCGGAAGCCACTGCCACGATCGGGTAGTCGATGATGCCATCTTGGAAGGACATCTGGAAGCGGAAGGTTCCATCTGCATTCAGTTTGATGGGACGTCCACCGATGGTGACGGTGGCATCGGGTTCGGTGGCACCGTAGACGATTAATTCAGCATCGGCAACCAACCAGAATTTACGGGGACGGTTCGGGGGTGCGGAGGCGAATCCTGCACCGGACATATTCATGCCGACTCCGGACATATTCATACCGATACCGGAAGCCGTTGGCACGGCCCACATTCCCACACCGGAGGGGAAGACGTAGGAACTGAGGGACTGTTCGGGGGCCATCGAACCGGGAACGTGCTGCATGGACCCGAACAGGGAACCGGCAACGCGCTGAGATTCGGCACTTTCAGCCATACCGAAGATTTCGTCGTAAATGGCGTTGGGGCTTGTTGCAACTGGGGCTTTCTTGCTGGGGGGAACCAGTTGCATGAAGGTTTTGCCGCGCAGGTCTTCTTCCCATTCGATGGTGAGGAAGTGGTCTTCAATCCAGTCGGAGGGATAAACCGGGGGAATGTGGACGAGGGCGGAACGGGAGAGGACTAACCAGCGACCATCGGCACAACGGTAGCCGATATCCACGACGTAATCGCGATCGCTGACAGGGATGGGTAAGTACCATTCCCGCGCTAGTTCATCACAAGGATATTCTTGAATGCTGTGGGGGCTTTGGGTTTCGATGTTGATGTCTGTCACATCGTACAGGCGCAGGGCTAATTGTTGGCCCCCTTGACGGCGCATTTCTTCTTTGTTGGTGTTGGGAATATCCCAGTAGCTATAGGCCCATTGGGGATCACGCGGTAACAGCATGATTCGGCTTTCACCGTAACCACCCGGTAAATCGCCGAGTCCTTCATCGACTGAGGCGAGAGTTCCACCTGTGCGATCTTCTTGACCCAGTTCAAATTTTGCTGCTTCCACTTCTTCCTGTGCCTCCAATGTACGAGTTTGTTCTACGGAAATCTTGGTGCGTTGTTTTTCTTGAATTGATGCCAGAAGTTGAGATTTTCTCATCCGGCTATAACGAGAGATTCCACATTCACTTGCAACTCGGCGGAGTTGCCTTAAGGTCATCTCTTCTAATGGGGGTCTTTCTTTTGCCATTGTTCTCTTGGCCTCCTAATTTCGGCTATACGGCAGGTGGGTTGGTTCCAATGTCAAAATTTCTCGTTGTGGTTAAATTGGTTCGAGAAATTTAGTTCGGAATGTTAGTTAGCCTTGCCTGTAAATGAGCGATCGCGATCCTCCTTCCCTATCATTAAGTTTTTATGGCGGGACGAATCCCTAGTTAATTAAGTGAATGGAATTTGCAGGCTGGATCATAAAACGGTTGCCTTACGATTTGCCAAATTCATAAAAATTAGCTGCGGCGCGATCGCCGATCGCGTTTTTATTTGCCCCTACAGATCCGGTCCTGCTACACAGTCTTGAGATGGGGTTTTCCTTTGTGTTTTCTTCCGCCCATCTCAATCAGAGGTTCTGATTGGAAGTGGCTTCAGAAATCAACCCAGATGAGTCCTTTTCCCTTGACTGTTCCTCGCTCAATGCGGGGATTTGCAGTTACCCTCATGGGCCCGACCCATGTTTCCCGAGGTTGAGGGTCTTCATCCAAAATGGGGTTAACTCTCAATGGGGTCCCTGGGCTGTTGAGTACAGCTTTTTTTTGGGATCGTGGGGGATCGCTTGGTTATGTCTATGTTGCAGAAAATATTCCATAGGGTCAAGGGGGTACAGCAGGTGATTCTAGGTCAATCTACGGGTTATTACGGATTTACAAGTAGTTCGGGGATCGCAATGTCATGAATTCTTGATATAACCCTGGGATCGGGGATCGAGTCCCGGGGAGTAATGTCAGGATTTGATGATAATTGCAGGAGTGATCGGGCTTAAGCCTTATAGAGTGGGAGATTTGGTCGTTGGTCCTTGGTGTTCCCTCGTTATATGACTCTGCCATGTAATGCCCTCTTGGACGTGCTGCCTCCAGTTAAAAGTTAAAAGTAGGGTGGGCACTGCCCACCTTTCTGTGCAGGTGGGCAATGCCCACCCTACTCGTTTTTAAAGACCTATCACAACCGAATTCCGTATAATGCCCTCTTGGACGTTCTGCCTCCAGTCCCTCCCTCGGTCCCTGGTGACATGGCGTCCGCCATGTCACCAGATATAACGACTGAAGTCGTTACTACGAACAGGAAATCTTGGACGTCCTCCAGTCCAGCCATTGCTCGGGTCATGGCATAGCCCTTTCACGAGAAGAGAAAGAAAAAATAACCGATGGGGTGGGTCCCCATCGGTTTAAATCCAGACTGAATTAGGATTTAGGGTAGGATGATCCAGTCGCGAATGCGCCACTGACCGGCTTCGCGAACGAACTGATACTGCACTCGTAAATTGTCCTCGCGAGTGTTGCTGAGTTGACCATTCTCAAATAACCGGGCAGTTTCGCTCACCTGAGCTTCTACGGTGGCTCGGTTGGGGTCTGTGGGACTCATTTCAACTCCGGTTTCTTGGATATTGTGGTCATATTCCCAATACCAATTTTCTTGACGGGCGGCTTCGGCGCGGCGTTGCCACAAGGAGAGGGCCGGATCCATCAAGATTTCCGGTAATTGTTCCACCTGATGGGTGCTGCCGAGGGCTGCGGATTTGATGGTGAACCATTTTTGCAGGACGCCTTGGGCGATCGCCTCATTAATAGGTCCCGTTGCGCCAAGTTCTTCCGGGGTGGGTTGGGTGGCGATCGGAATGGCGGATTGGTCTAGCTGAATGCTCAGTTGTTCTCCCCGTAAGGATGGCCCTCCTTGAAATAATCCAGCCACCCAGCGCAGGGAGTTAATCAGTAACCACAGCAGCAATAGTCCCAGTAACCCCCCGACGCCTAACAAAATCCACCGTTCTAGTTTGGGGTTTTTGCCTTTAGCGCCGGTGCGTCCGACGCCACTGCGACGGGATGGAGGGGTTTCAATGGGCTCTAATCCTCGAACTCGGGCGGCGACGGGTAATTTACTGCGATCGTCTCGTTTCCCATTTCCGGATGCACTGCGGTCCTCACTGGGACGGCTGCGATCGCGAATTCTTCCAGATCCAGCGGTATCCGGATTAGAACTCGTGCGAATCGCCGTGGGAAGGGTCGCGAGGGATACGGCAGAGGAAGACAAACTCGGATTTTTCCCCGGTGTCCCATTGCTCGACCCATTACTATCCAATCGTAAGGTGGTCATGAATGCCGAGTCCCGTCTGGGGGATGGTTGCGGTAATCCAATGGTCACCGGATTCGGTGGCGGTGGCACAACCATCCATTCATTTACTTCATCGGCAGTTGTCTCCGGTAGGGCCTCTAAATAAGCCTGCACCTGTTCATCGGCAAAATAATCTTTTAACGATGCCTGGGCGGTTGCCAAATCCCGGAAATGGGGAAAGACCTCGGATTGTAGCCACCGTTCAGCGTACAAGCACAATCCGGGCAGCAAATCCGGTGAATTCCGAGAATTTTCCCGAATAAAAGTCAGGGTTTCCTGTTCCTGAGTCAGTTCCAGGGATTGGGCCGCATCCTCCGTTTGTCCCAACAGCAGGGAACAGACCGATTGTTCTAGGTGGACATCCTGACGTCGCCCTAAATGGGTCAACAGCATTTGACCCCGGCGAATCAGGGCCGGTTGGCGGGCGGCAAATCCTCGGGCAACGAGGGCATAAACGGCGAGATAGGTGGCAACAGCAGAGGGACGACGGGCTTCGGCTTCAAATAACTCTTGCTGTTCAGCAGCCGTGAGGTGGCTTCTGAGTTGCTGAATGAACCGTAAAAAATCATCCACGGATAACCCCGAGCGATCGTCCCCGGTGCCATCAATTCCACCCCGTTCCTGCAACATATCTTGCAAGAGTTGCAACCCGCGTTGCCTTTCTTGGCCTCGGGTTTCCGGGAGGGCCAAGAGTTCTAAAATCCGGTAGGGTCGGAGTTTGTAGAGGTCCGCCTGCATTTCCCCGCGCACTGCGGGAAAGAGTCCTTCGCGCAAGAGCATTTCTTGGCCGTTTTCTAGGGAGAGGGCGGCATTTTCATATTTACCCCCCTGCCATTGTTCCCGACCCAGTTCTAAACAGGCCAGAGCTAAGGTGAGGATAATATCCGCCTCAACTAATTTGGGGTCTCCAAACCGGCCATTTTTTAAACTACTGTTGCTACCGCTGAGGATCGGCAGTCCGAGTTTCAAGACCAGTTCATATTCGCCAAGTTCTTGGAGAATCAGTAAGGACCCGATGAACCCTTCGGAGGGGATATCAATATTGGGGGTATGGGGATCGAGATAGGAGTCGCTGGAGTCTAGGCTCCCTCGTCCTGAATGAGAATCGGTGGAAACCGATTCTAATTCAGATGCTTTGGCAAGAAAGCTGGCGTCATATTTTTGACGCTCCTCGGGATCGCTCAGAACGGTATAGGCTTCGTCAATGAGTTGTCTGCGAGCACTTGTGGCGACTTCAGAATATTCCCGCCTTGGGAGTTGCTCTTTGCGATCGCGATGGGCCTGCTTAAGCTGTTCAGCATAGCCAGGGGTTTCGACCCCAGGTACCTGAATTGGCAGGCCGAGAATCCGGTAATAATCGAGTGGCACTAGCACAATCTACTTCCCCTGCTTGATGAGCAACCAGACAAACCAATAGCAGCAAATATAAACGACTAAAAGAGTCCGATAATTATAGCCTTTAGTTTCTATGATAAAAGGTTTCAGAGTTATCTTATCTGGAGAATTGCGGGGTACTCCAAGGTTGAGCAAGGGTTCTGCGATGCCTGGGAGGGTTTGGGTGGCTTGCCCGGTATTGGCTTTTATTTAACAAGGTCCAGGAAGCTTCGTCAACTGGGGGCCAATTCCGTTGGGTTTTCTGGGGGCAGTTGCCCTGAGTTCACAAAGCGATCAAACCTTTATGGTATGATGTTTGGCCTAGTGGCGATGCTGGTGGATTAATCCCTGATTGGGATAAAACAATAGGGATTAAAATCAATTTTAAGTGGCGACAACCGCCGGGATTCCCCAGCCAAAGGATTGGTTTTCCAGGTTTCCTAACAAAAAAACTGGGTTTCTTATGTTTCAGGGGTTAAACCCAGGCAATTCGCTTTTCTTCCGAGGTCTCGACCCTCGGGTTCCAAGCTACCAGGAGACTGTGATGATTCAGGAACGGACTTTACCAACATTTGACGTAAGCACCGTACAACTGTCGAAAGAAGACGGTTTGATGTTGTACGAAGATATGGTTTTAGGGCGCTTCTTTGAGGACAAATGCGCCGAGATGTACTACCGAGGCCGAATGTTTGGTTTTGTCCACCTCTACAATGGACAGGAGGCGGTCTCAACCGGGGTGATCCGGGCGATGAGACGGGATTGGGACTACGTTTGCAGTACCTATCGGGATCACGTTCATGCCTTGAGTGCGGGGGTGCCTGCTAGAGAGGTGATGGCGGAGTTATTCGGCAAGGCAACAGGGTGTAGCAAGGGCCGTGGGGGTTCTATGCACTTGTTCTCGGGAGAGCATAATTTGTTGGGCGGTTTTGCGTTTGTGGCGGAAGGCATTCCGGTGGCAACTGGGGCCGCGTTTCAAAGCAAGTATCGTCGCGAAGCGATGGGAGATGAGAGTTCGGACAGTGTGTCGGCTTGTTTCTTTGGCGATGGGGCCTGCAATAATGGGCAGTTTTTTGAGTGTTTGAATATGGCGGCACTCTGGAAGTTGCCAATTATTTATGTGGTAGAAAATAATAAATGGGCGATCGGCATGGCCCACGAACGGGCGACTTCTGAACCGGAAATTTATAAGAAGGCAGCAGCGTTTGGCATGGTCGGCGTTGAAGTCGATGGGATGGATGTTTTGGCGGTGCGGACTGCGGCCCTAGAAGCGGTGGAACGCGCCCGCGCTGGAGAGGGTCCTACCTTGATTGAAGCGATGACCTATCGGTTCCGGGGTCACTCCCTGGCGGACCCGGATGAACTTCGCAGCAAGGAAGAAAAGGAATTTTGGCTGTCTCGGGACCCGATTAAGCGTCTGAGTGCCTATCTTACTGAGAAGAATTTGGCAACGGCCGAGGAACTCAAGGAAATCGAGAATAAAATTCAAGCGATTGTGGATGACTCGGTGCAGTTCGCGGAGAATAGTCCCGAACCGGACCCCTCGGAGTTATATCGTTATGTGTTTGCAGAAGATTAGCCGGTTGTAACTCAATTTCGGCTATTTCTCAGAGGGGGTGCGAGAATGCGCCCCTTTTTTTGGGTGGGGTGGAGCTCACAACTACATTTCCGGTCCCCTCCCCTGATTCTTGGTCCGGGTTAGGGTGGGGTTCTTCTGAGGTGGCGATTCCATACAGGATAGCTCCGCTTACCGCCACGTCACGCAGTCACAGGAGGCGATTCCCTACGGGATAGCTCCGCTTACCGCGCCTTTGTGGAGACGGGCTCAACCTCTTTCCCGGTTAATAGGCGATATAGCGTCACTCAGACACTCCAAGCAACCATTCCTCATTCTGGGGTTGAAGCTACCTCAAAGGGGACCCCACCCTAACCCGGACCAAGACACAGGGGAGGGGACCAAAGAGGAAATTAACACGACTTTTGATACCCAGATTTGGTATAAAATAAAAGAGCTGAAACCTTTGCAGCAATAAGGTTTCAGCTCTTTTCAACCCTAAATTTATGAGCCGGTTAGGGTGGAGTCTTAGTAGGAAGGGAAAGAAAAAGGATCAGTTCAACCCACCGTTATCCCGATAGTTTTTCCTTTTTATTAAAAAATTATTCAGTGTCGGTTAACTTTTCGATTAAACCTTGGGCTTTTTCCGCTAAACCCGGTGTCGGATTTTCTTCGCGATATTCAGCCAAATTTTCTTCGTAAGCTTCCTCTTCGGTGTGGATATTTTTAGCTTCTTTTAGCATTTCTTCGTAGGCTTCTTCTCGGCTTTCTAATTGATTGTCCCGTTTGTTGTTATCGATTTTATATTCTTCTTTGACTAATCTCGAATCTAAGCCGGTTGCGGCTACGCTGGGATGAGCAAAGGCAAAAGCACCGGAAACGCTGATGAAGGTAAAGGCGCAGGCGATCGCCATCAGTCCCAAGCGGACTTGTTTTAAAGCAGATAAAATGCGTTGCATCTCTAATGACCTCTTGATTAAGGAACTTGTAAAACGAAAATTGGGTTATATTCAGCATCCTAGGATACCGTTGCAGGCTCTTACCTCTACCGAGAGATAGATTAAAGTCGGTCCGGGGTTGTCCTGTGGAGATAGGGTTAACTTTTGAGTGCGATCGCCGGGGTTTCAAGTCACGGATTAAACTGCTCCATAAACCTGCGATCAATCCAATCTTTCCAAGTCCAAATTAACCGCAACGGACCTAACCCAAATTTCCCTCGCGAGGCAACTGCCTTTCCAGTCCCGGTGCCAATTAAGGTTAAAAATTGCTGTTGGGGATGGTAAGAAATTAAAGGTTTATTCTCTAAACTTCTACAGAGATTTTCAAATAAAGGTTTTCCCTGACGCACGGCAAAGACTCCCGCTTTAGGTCGAGGATTGTTGAGTAGGGTGGCAATATCTCCGGAAGCAAAGATGCTAGAATGAGAAATGGATTGTAAGTGGTCATTGACTTGGATAAATCCGCGATTATCTGTGGATAATCCCGAACCCGATATCCAATCCGGTGCCGTAGCTTGAGTCACCCAAAATACTTGGTCACAGTCTAGGGTTAATCCGGACTCACAGTCTAGTTTTAGGCGTTCTGAAGCCTGCTTTTCTAATCGGGTAACGGTTTGATTGAGATGCAGGTGAATTCCTCGATGCTGCATGATTTGGGTTAAGGTGCTAGCAGCATAGCGACTATGACTGGAGAGAATATGACTGCTGCGATGAAAGAGATGATATTCTATATTTTTGTGGTATTTTTGCTCTAATATTTTGTTAAGATGCGCTTGAATCGATAAAGTTAATTCAACCCCTCCAGCACCCCCACCTACAATGGCTAAATTGCGGATTTGTTGAGGGGACTGCAAGACTTGTTCTCGGAATTGATTCCAGGATTCTAATAATTTAGGGACGGGTTTGGCGGGAATGGCATAAGTGGCGGCACCGGGGACATTGAGAGTGGCAGGAGTGCTCCCAATATCAATAGAGAGAACATCGAAGGGGATGGGGGGACGGTTGGCACAGAGGACTTGGTTTTGGTGTAAATCCAGACCGATCGCGCGATCGCAATAGAATTCTGCCTGCGCTAAATGTGCCAAGGGTCTCAAATCGATATGTGCTTCCTCAAAGGTATAAAACCCCGCCAAATAACCGGGTAACATTCCCGAATAGGGAGTTTGAAGCACATCGCTAATTAAGGTGATGCGAATTTCGGGGAGGGGAGTCTTGGCAAATTCTCGCAAGGCGATCGCATGACTATGACCCCCACCGATTAAAACAAGGTGTTTCATTTGGGATTCGGGTAGCTGTTGGAGGATTCGAGGTGATGACGGATGAACTCTGGCATCTGATATGGAGACTGTATCTGATTCATTTTACTCTATCTCATTTTCCCCCAGAATTATTAACGAGTGAGGTACAGAAATGATAGGATGAGACAGAAGTCAGTTCCTCAAAAAACTGCGTCAATCTTCTGGAGTTGCCATCTTATCGCTTATTATGAAATCAACCAACGAACTGCTAAGAAACCAAGTAGAAAAAGCCCTAATCGCAGCCTTTGGGGAAGAAATGGCCGGGACTGACCCGGTTTTAGTACCTACGACGAATCCTAAATTTGGCGATTATCAAGCCAATTTAGCCATGTCTTTGGCAAAGCCTTTAAAGCAAAAACCCCGAGATATTGCCCAAAAAATTATCGACAATATCGACGTATCAGAATTTTGTGAACCGCCAGAAATTGCCGGACCGGGATTTATTAATTTTACCCTAAAACCGAGCTATTTACAACAGCAACTTGCCGCCATTGAAGGGGATGAACGATTAGGCATTGAACCCGTGAGTCATCCGCAACGAGTGGTAGTAGATTTTTCTAGTCCCAACATTGCCAAAGAAATGCACGTGGGACATTTGCGATCGACGATTATTGGAGATAGCATCGCCCGAGTTTTAGAGTTTTGGGGACATGATGTCTTGCGCCTCAATCACGTGGGAGATTGGGGGACGCAATTTGGAATGTTAATTACCTATTTGCGAGAAGTATCGCCGGATGCCTTAACCACGGCGAATGCTTTAGATTTAGGGGATTTAGTGGCCTTTTATAAGAAGGCGAAAAAGCGCTTTGATGAGGATGAGGAATTCCGGGAAGTTTCTCGGCAGCAAGTGGTCAAATTGCAGGCAGGCGATCGCGAGGCAAAACGCGCCTGGGAACTGCTGTGCGAACAATCCCGGCAGGAATTCCAACAAATTTATAATTTGATGGATATTCAGCTAACTGAACGAGGGGAATCCTTTTATAATCCTTTGCTTTCTAAAGTCGTAGAAGATTTAGAAACATCAGGATTATTAGTAGAAGACCAGGGAGCAAAATGCGTCTTTTTAGAAGGGTTTACCAACAAAGAAGGGGAACCGCAACCATTAATTGTCCAGAAGACCAATGGGGGATATAATTATGCCACCACTGACCTAGCGGCATTGCGGTATCGGATTGAAGAGGATCGGTGCGATCGCATCATCTATGTCACCGATAGCGGTCAATCCACCCACTTTGCTCAATTCTTCCAAGTTGCTAGACGCGCCGGGTGGATTCCAGACACTATTGAAGTCGTTCATGTCCCCTTTGGGTTAGTTTTAGGAGAAGGTGGAAAGAAACTCAAAACCCGCGAAGGCGATACCGTTCGCCTGCGGGATTTATTAGATGAAGCCGTCCTCCGTGCACGCACTCAACTTGAAAGTATTATCCAAGAAGAAGGCCGGTCCGAAAGCGAAGAATTCATCAAAAATGTGTCCCAAGTTGTCGGAATTGGTGCAGTAAAATATGCCGACCTCAGTCAAAATCGGAGCAGTAGTTATATCTTTAGCTACGATAAAATGCTCTCCCTGCAAGGCAATACCGCTCCCTATATGCTCTATGCCTTTGTGCGCATTCAGGGAATCAGTCGCCAAGGAAATATCGATTTGGACAATCTCAGTTCTGATATTCAGATTCAACTGAGAGAAGAAACCGAGTTAGCTTTAGCCAAACATATTCTCGGTTTGAGTGAAGTCCTCAAAGAAGTCGAAAAAGAACTGTTGCCGAATCGACTCTGTGAGTACCTCTATCAACTGAGTAAAAAATTCAATCAGTTCTACGAAAACTGTCCAGTATTGCAAGCAGAAGAACCTCAGCGCACCTCCCGCTTATTGCTCTGCGATTTAGCAGCAAAAACCTTAAAAGTGGGGTTATCATTATTGGGAATTAAACTGATTGACCGAATGTAAAGCGTTTGGTGCATCAGCGCCTAAATTTTGGGTTTCTGATGCACCCAATTCTATCAACCTCGATTCGTTAAACTCATGTCCTACGATATCTTATGTCGATTTCTGATTGATGAATTTAGCCGGGACTTTGCCACCTTGTTCATGGGAAAACCCATTGACTTAACCATTCTGAGTCCCAAAGAGCTCTCCGTCGAACCGATTCGCGCGGATTCTCTGATTCTCTTCCAGTCCGAAGACTCGGTATTGCATACAGAATTCCAAACCGACCCGGATCCAGAAATTCCCTTTCGCATGGCCGACTATCGCCTGCGCGGGTATCGACGCTTTCGGGAAAAAGATATGCGCCAGGTGGTGATTTACCTCAGAAAAACCAATTCGCCATTGGTCCATCAAACTGAATTTATTCTCCCACAAATGACCCATCGGTTTGAGGTTATCCGTCTATGGGAGCAACCCACCGAACTGTTTTTAAATGCACCGGGTTTACTTCCTTTTGCTGCCTTAACTCGCACAGAAAATCCCGAGGAGGTGTTAAATGAAGTCGCTCAATTGATTGAACGCATGGAGGACCGACAACAACAGGCCAATTTAGCTGCTGCTTCTTCGGTTCTAGCTGGGTTAGTATTAGATCGAGAGTTAATTAACAGGATTCTCCGGAGGGACATTATGCGCGAGTCACCCATTTATCAGGACATTTTAGCCGAAGGTCGAGAAGTTGGTTTCCAGGAAGGACGCCAGGACGCGATCTCCGAAATTGCCAGGAAGTTATTCCTCAGTGGAATGTCCGTGGAACAAATCATGAATATCACGGGGTTAACCCGAGAACGAGTTGAGCAATTGACCAACCGCGACCCCGAGTAAGGCGCTGGACCCGGTTCAGTTGCAAAGTTGGGTAAAAAATGCCTGGATTCGATGCCAATGCAGGGATGACAGGCATTTTTATTTAAACCTATCTCCGCTTATTCCCAGAGTGAATCCATCGTTGTAGACTTTTACAATGGCAGAGTAAAACCCCACCGTTTAAAGGATTTCCCTAAATGAATTTATTGATACTGTTCGGTTTGGGAATTTGTACCGGATTGCTGGCGGGACTGTTTGGATTAGGGGGTGGAATTTTAATAGTCCCTGTCTTAAACCTCTGGGGATTTCCCGTAGTGACTGCCGCTGCCACCAGTTTAGTCGGCGTGTTTTTAACCGCACTTTCTGGCACAATTCGATATAGTTGGACGAAACAATTAAACTGTCGAAATGCGTTACAAATTTCTTTATTTGGGGTTCTTACCGTTCAAATAGGAGCATGGCTTGCTCGTCATCTTCCCGATAGCTGGTTGGCTATCTGTTTTTCCCTTTTATTATTAGCGGCTATTTATTTAATGGGATTACGAAAAACCCTAATTAATACGGAAAGTTTTGCCAGTTTACTAGACTCAAATTCCCCGGAAATCTTTAGCGAAAAACCGACCAATTCCCCGTGGGAGTTTGCCAAAATTGGTTGTCTCGGGGGTGCGATCGCCGGATTATTTGGCATTGGCGGTGGCATTGTCATGGTTCCCTTACAAGTCTTGCTCCTGGGAGAGTCCATCGCCTCGGCAGTCCCCACAACCCTTGCCGCAGTCATGGCGATCGCCGCTTCCGGTTTAGCGCAATATGCCTGGAATGGCAATGTCTTGTGGATTCCCGGTTTATGTATCGGTTGCGGTGGCATCCTAGGAGTGCAACTGGGAACCCGCCTCCTCCCTCACCTCAGCGCCACCTTAATTAATACCCTCTTTCGCCTCATCCTATTTGTTCTATCTTTGTACATGATGCGCCAGGGGTTTGTCAGGGGACTCGTATAAATCCGAGACTCATTTTTCCCATTGACGATCGCCCCCCAACCGAGATAATATAATCACGACCTAATCAGATAAATTGCCATGTCTACCCTGTTAATTCAACTGCTTATAATTGGATTAGTTGCCGGTGTCGCCGGTGGAATGTTTGGCATTGGTGGGGGTGCAATTATGGTCCCTGCGATGGTTCTTATCCTGGCATTAGACCAAAAAATAGCAACCGGCACATCTATCGCCGCTCAAATTTTACCCATTGGATTATTAGGCGCAATGGTCTATTATAAAAATGGCAATTTAAACTTTAAATATGCAGCAGTCATAGCCTTGGGTTTAATCATTGGCAATTATTTTGGAGCATTATTTGCCAATCAACCTTTTATCAGTAGTGAATTTATGAAAAAACTCTATGGGGCTTTTTTATTCCTTTTAGGGTTTAGATATTTATTTCCAAATTTGTTTAGCCGGTAATGTTTATTAAACCCCACACCCTCAAGGGTGGGGCTACAGGGACAAAGCCTGCCTCCGCAGGCTGTTCCATAAAAACGACTTTTGAAAGCCGGATTTTACATTGTAGATTAAATTGATAGAAATAGAGAGAGAAAGTTAAATGAGTTTAAGACAATTTCCCGAGGGATTTCTCTGGGGTGCGGCAACCGCTGCCTATCAAATTGAAGGCGCTTGGAATGAAGATGGCAAAGGGGAAAGTATTTGGGACCGCTTCACCCATCGCCAGCATACGATTCTGAATGGGGATACGGGGGATGTTACTTGTAACCACTATCAGAAAATGCCGGAAGATGTGGCATTGATGCAGGCATTGGGGTTACAAACTTATCGATTTTCTCTCTCTTGGCCGAGAATTCTACCGGAAGGAAGGGGTCAAGTCAATGCCAAAGGATTGGAGTTTTACGATCGCCTGGTAGACAACCTCCTCGAAGCCAGCATTATCCCCAATATTACCTTGAATCATTGGGATTTACCCCAAACACTCCAAGAAATGGGGGGATGGGTGAATCGGGAGAGTATCGATTGGTTTGCCGAGTATGCGGGAGTGGTATTTGAGAAATTAGGCGATCGCGTTCCATTGTGGACGACTCACAATGAACCAGCGGTACTCGCCTTTATGGGATATGCCTTCGGGAACTTTGCTCCTGGCATTGCCGACTATTCCCAAGCCTTTCAAACCTCACATCATCTCCTAGTTGCTCATGGAAAAGCGGTCCAACTGTTTCGAGAAGGCAACTATAATGGTGAAATTGGCATTGTTCTGAGTGTGAATCACTATCAACCCAAGAGCGATCGCCCATCAGATATCGCCGCCTGTGAGCGAATGTATCAAACCAGTACCGCCTTATTTGCTGACCCTCTCTTCAAAGGAAACTATCCCGAACCCTTATTCAACTGGATTGGTTGCCATGCACCCCAAATAGAAACAGGAGATTTGGAACTCATCTCTACCCCCATCGACTTTGTAGGGATTAACTATTATTTTACCTTAAAGGTTGCCTTTGCTCAATGGGGAGGATTATTCAAATTAGAATCCACCCAACTTTCTGCACCAGGTTGGGGTCAAACTGACATGGAATGGGGAGTCAATCCGCCCGGATTAACCTCCGTATTGTTAGATTTTAAAACCAATTATGGCAATCCGAAACTCTATATTACCGAGGGCGGTTGTGCCTTGCCCGATACTCCCAATTATGAGGGATTTGTAGAAGATTGGGGACGGATTAATTACTTGCGATCGCATTTTATCGCCGCCCATGATGCCATTGCCGATGGCGTCAATTTACAGGGATATTATGTTTGGACTTTGATGGATAACTTTGAATGGGCACATGGATTTTACCCCCGCTTTGGATTAGTCCGCGTCGAATTTGACAGCGGTAAACGCATTCCCAAACAAAGTGCCTGGTGGTATCGCGAAGTCATGGAGCGAAATGGGGTGGAAGAGTAAAAAAAACTGCTGGGAGTTGTGATAACCGGCGGGGGATAAATCCCCCGCCTCATAGCTAAAGTCGGTTAAAACCGACTAAAAACACCACCGTTTTAGTTAGACTTTCAGTCGGTTTCAACCGACTTGATTCTGTTAGGCCGCCAATCGTTTGATCCCCCGCCGGTTGTTGAGAATGCTGCAAGATGACAGTATAACCCACGCTTGCGGTTTCTCAGCCCCTTTGCGGACTATGGTTTTTAACCTTTAAAATTTGATAAACTGTAGGGACTTAGGTTCAGCCTGAATCCTCACCCCATTGTAAGCAGGAGAGCGGATAAATGACACCGATGAAATACCCGATCGAGCAAACCGATCCGCCGCGATCGCCGAGAGAAACACTGCCCACCATGTACGATTTACCCAGTGAAAATCCGGAGGAACCCGGTTTGCCTGATGAATTTCACGCCTTACAACCTGAATTACTGCGTCTAACGTTTCAACCTCCCAACTCTCCACCGGGGGAAATCTTTGTCGGGACTGACATGAACCTCTATTATGATGTGCGTCATCCCAACTGGTACAAACGCCCGGATTGGTTTGCCGTGGTGGGAGTCCCCCGGTTGTATGACGGTACGGATTTGCGATTGAGTTATGTAATATGGCAAGAAGGAATCAGTCCATTGGTGGTGGTGGAGTTAATTTCTCCGGGAACAGAAAACGAGGACCTCGGACAAACAACGCGCCAACCCAACCAACCCCCGACAAAATGGGAAGTTTACGAACGGATTTTAAAAGTTCCTTATTATGTAGTGTTTGATCGCTATACGAATCAACTGCGAGTTTTTATATTAAACGGCACTCGCTATCAACCCGTAGAATTCATAGAACCCAAAATTTGGATTCCCACCCTGGAATTAGGAATCGGATTGTGGCAAGGTAGCTATCAAGGCATCGATCGCCTGTGGTTGCGCTGGTATGACGCGGGGGGTAACTGGATTCCGATACCGCAAGAAAAAGAAGCGATCGCCCAACAGCAGGCACAAATCGCCCAACAGCAGGCACAAACCGAACGCCAACGCGCCGAAACCGAACGCCAACGCGCTGATGCAGCAGAAGCGCGATTGCAGCAGATGCAACAGCGGATGCGAGAGTTAGGAATCGATCCCGATACTCTTGGGGAAGGATAAATCCAGTTGAAGAGATCGCAATTTCTGGAGTCTGGAAATTGCGATCGCCTAGATTCATAATCAACCTAAATATTCCACAACAGATAGGGATAGAGTCAAATTCATGATGAATGTAACCGAACTTAAAGTGAATTTACCTCCGGGCTTGTCAGAAGATGAAGCTAAACTGTTTTTAGCCATCAAACTTTATGAAGTTAGCAAAATATCCCTAGGACAAGCAGCACAATTAGCGGGATATTCCAAACGAAGTTTTATGGAAATTTTAGGGAAATATCAAGTACCCGTTTTTGCCTATTCTCATGAAGAATTGCGAGAAGAATGGGGATTATGAGTGCAGCAGTTATCACTGATATAGAGGTTTGAAAGAGGCGATCGCAGCAACACACAAAGAAGCGATCGCCTTTTCCCGACCCAACCAAGCCCCACCTCAGCCCAAATTACACCCAGGCGATCGCCCTCCCGACCCTCCCCATGCACCCATTCTGCCCTCGCTGTCTCTATAATTTTATGCTAAAGCTGTAGAGTACATCGAGCAGAAATTAACGGTATGGCTGGACATAGTAAATGGGCTAATATTAAACGGCAGAAAGCTAGAGTGGATGCAGTGAAAGGGAAAACCTTCACGAAAATCTCGCGAGAGATTATCGTCGCGGCGCGCAGTGGCGTTCCAGATCCGGATGGCAACTTTCAGTTACGGACGGCGGTGGATAAGGCAAAGGCGGCAGGGATTCCCAATGAGAACATCCAACGGGCGATCGCCAAAGGTGCTGGAACCTGGGATGATGCCAGCAGCAACTATGAAGCAATCCGCTATGAGGGATATGGTCCCGGTGGTATCGCGGTGATTGTGGAAGCGCTGACGGATAACCGCAATCGCACGGCGGCGGATTTGAGGGCCGCTTTTAGCAAGAATGGCGGCAATTTAGGTGAGACAGGATGCGTGAGTTGGATGTTTGAACTCAAAGGGGTGGTAACGCTGCAAGGTGAGATAGAGGAAGATGAACTCTTAGAGGCATCGGTAGAAGGGGGTGCAGATTTTTATGAACCCACGGAAATCGATGAAGATACATCGGGATATGAGGTGTTTACGGAGGCGACTAATTTAGAAACCCTCAATCAAGCTTTAAAAGAGCGCGGGTATGAGATAGTAAATGCAGAATTGCGCTGGATTGCTAACAATAATGTGGAAGTAACGGACCCAGACCAAGCGCGATCACTCCTGAAAATGATGGATGCTTTAGATGATTTGGATGATGTCCAAAATGTCACCGCCAATTTTGATATGGCAAATGAATTGGTAGAAATGAGCGTGGTGTAAGACAAAAAAAGGCCAAATCTACAGTAAGCTATCACACCGTCAGAGGTTTAAAGCATCTTCTGGCGGTGTTTATAGCTTCATCCTATAGCCTGACCCATTAGCGATTTCTTAAGCGCCATAAAATTAGGAAATGCAAAACCAATACAATCCACACTTCTAATCGAGTGCCATAGGCAATAGGTGCCGGGGACGGGGGTTGCTGGGGAACGGTATTCACTTCCTGCATGGGATACAATACGGGCATCTGCGGATTGAGGGAGATCGTGGTATCCAAGTCTTCCATCACGCGGATTAAGGTTTGGACTTTAGCAGTTTGAGAGCGGTTTTCGTCTTTCATAGGATTGCCTCCGAATGTTCATAATCCTATGAAAACCTCTCCCTGTCTGCGTTTATGTCGGTCGAACCGGGAGGATTGTCTGATTTAGTGACTGACTTTTGCCAGATGTCGGAGTTCTGTCCGAGTTGATCTCAGGCAGAGGAAAAGGGACTATAATCAGAGGAGGTTTACTGAATCAGGAGTTATGGCAGGACGTTCACTCAGAGTTCACCCAGACTATATTGAAAAGGCCAAAAAATCTCTCCAGCGCAATCGCTTTGCAAGTCAAAGGCATTTAGCCGAGGATATGGGCTTGTGTCGTGATACTATCAGTAAGTTTCTAAATGGCAAGCCGGTTGATAATGAAAATTTTCAAGAAATCTGCCGCAAATTGGGTTTAGATGACCAGGAAATCGCCGATTTCGAGAACGACAGTAATAATGATGATTCTGTAGCGGATATAGGGGATTCTACTGCGGATGAAACTGAATCAAACGTTTCTAACTATGTGGAACGCCCTCCCATTGAAGAACGATGTTATCAAACGGTGTTACAGCCCGGATCTCTAATTCGGATTAAAGCCCCAAAGCAGATGGGTAAAACCACTTTAATCACACAAATTCTTTCTCGTGTCCAAACAAATGGGTATAAAATTATAACCTTGAATCTACGATCATTCGCAAATCGAAAGGTGTTGCAAGACCTCGATTATTTTTTAAACTTGTTTTGCAGAGACGTCAGTCGTAAGCTACAGTTACCTTCGGCAAATTTGGCTGAATATTGGGAAGACGGTTTAGGGAGCAGCTATAACTGCAATCTCTATTTTGAAGAATATTTGTTAGAAAATTTACATTGCCCAGTCGTACTGGCTTTAGATGAAGTAGATTGCCTTTTTCCTTATCCCCATATTGCTGAAGATTTTTTTAGTTTGTTGCGATGCTGGCATGAAGAAGCAAAAAAGACAGAAGTTTGGAAAAAAGTACGGTTAATCATTTCTTATTCTACCGAGGTTTATATTCCTTTGGATATTCATCATTCGCCCTTCAATGTGGGAGAGCCGATTTCATTGCCAGAGTTTACCCCTCCACAAGTGCAAGAATTTGCGCGACAGCAAGGAGTAAATTTGGAGAGTGAGGAGATTAAAAAGTTAATCAATCTAATCGGGGGACATCCCTCTCTATTACAAATTGCGGTTTCTCGCTTGAAGCGGCAGGAAATCACCTTTGATAAACTGTTAGAAACGGCGGCTACGGAATCCGGTATTTATACCGATCGCTTGCGGACGCATTTAGGATATTTACAACAAAATCTCCGGTTATCTGAAGCAATGAAAGAGGCAGTTTCCACCCCTCAACCCATCCGACTAGAGTCAAAGTTGGCTTATCAGTTAGAAAGTTTGGGTTTAGTTCGTTTAGAGGGGAACGATTGTCGAATTACTTGCGATTTATATCGGCAGTATTTTCGCGATCGCCTTTAAAATTTAGTCCAGACTGCCTAGGCGCTTGTTGATGTTACATGAATCCAACAGCTTATATCGAAGAATATGGAACCCCTTGAATCCTCCATTTATCAAGTTGGCGGCAGTCTGCCTGCAAATGCTCCCACCTATGTGGTCAGACAGGCAGATACAGAACTCTATGAAGGCTTAAAAGCTGGGGAATTTTGTTATGTCCTCAACTCGCGGCAAATGGGTAAATCCAGTTTGCTCGTCAGAACGATGGAACGGCTAGAAAGGGAAGGGTTTATTTGTGCTTCTATAGACCTGACAAAAATTGGCAATAAAAACGTTACGGCTGCTGAGTGGTATAAGGGGATTTTCTATGAGTTAGTTAAAAAACTCAATTTCTCCAGTCAAATTAATCGACGAGACTGGTGGCAAGAGTTAGATGGAATACCCGTTGCTCAACGAGTAGCTGAGTTTTTTGAAGAGGTGGTTTTAAACCAACCCGATGATGACCGTCTCTTTATCGTATTGGTCGATGAAATTGATAGCACTATTTCCTTAAACTTTGAACTAGACGATTTTTTCGCCCTGATTCGAGCTTTTCGGAATCAGCGCTCCCAAAATCCGGCCTTTAATCGCCTGACTTTTGCCCTCTTTGGAGTGGCTACCCCTTCGGATTTGATTCGGGACAAAAGCCGAACGCCGTTTAATATTGGTCGGGGAATTGACTTGTGTGGATTTGAACTTGAGGAGGCTCAAGCGTTACTGAAGGGATTTCCTGAAACGATAGAAAATCCCCAAGCGGTTTTACGGGAGATTTTACGCTGGACTAAAGGGCAACCGTTTCTGACTCAAAAGCTCTGTGAATGGGTGCGGCGTGCGGAGATAACTCGTAACGGGAGGGAAAGCGAATGGATTACTGAATTGGTGCGGACCAAGGTGCTGGAAAATTGGGAAGCTCAGGACGATCCGGAGCATTTAAAAACGATTCGCGATCGCCTTTTGCGCCATCAGGACCGCGCGGGGCGGTTGTTGGGACTCTATCAGCAAATTTTGGACAGTGCCGAGGGGGTGAAGGGGAATAACAGTGATGAACAGATGGAATTACGCCTTTCCGGCTTGGTGGTGAACCGCCAGGGACTCTTACAGGTGTATAACCGGATTTACGCCACCGTCTTCAATCGGGAGTGGGTGGAACGGGAACTGGCTAACTTGCGCCCCTACTCCGAGGCGATCGCCGCCTGGTTAAAATCCAACCGGCAGGATCACTCTCGACTGCTCCAGGGAAAAGCCTTGGACGATGCTTTAGACTGGAAAGCTGGGAAAAATCTCAGCGGAGAGGATGAAGAGTTTATCTCTGCAAGTTTACTGTGGAATTTAGACGCCGAACGGCAAGCTAACGCAATTTTAGGCAAAGCCAAAGCCGAAGCAGACCGCCTGCTCACCGAAGCCAAAACCGAAGCCAAAAAAGGTATCAAACTGGAACGGGCAGCGATGTCGGTGTTGCGAGAGTTTGATGCGGGAATGCGACAAATTGAGTTGTTAATCGATGCGATACAGATCGGCCAACAATTGCAAACATTGGTGGGGGACAACCGCCCCCTGAGCGACTATCCCGCCACCAGTCCCCTGCTCACCTTGCAGCAAATTCTCGCCCGCATTCGAGAACGGAACCGCTTAGACGGGCATTCTGGCCCGGTACTGAGTGTGAGTTTTAGCCCCGATGGTCAAACCCTAGCCACCGCCTCTGAGGACCGCACAGCCCGACTGTGGGATTTACAAGGGAACGAACGGGCCACCTTCAAAGGGCATTCTGGCCCGGTATTGAGTGTGAGTTTTAGCCCGGATGGTCAAACCCT
>NZ_JAMXFD010000002.1:0-132117 GCF_025370875.1 Laspinema palackyanum D2c | reverse complement strand
CCACCGCCTCATCTGACGGGACCGCCCGTCTGTGGGATTTACAGGGGAACGAACGGGCCACCTTCAAAGGGCATTCTAGCCCGGTATGGAGTGTGAGTTTTAGCCCGGACGGTCAAACCCTGGCCACCGCCTCTGATGACCGCACAGCACGACTGTGGGATTTACAAGGGAACGAACGGGCCACCTTCAAAGGCCATTCGGGTCCGGTATTGAGTGTAAGTTTTAGCCCAGACGGTCAAACCTTAGCCACCGCCTCATCTGACCGCACCGCCCGATTGTGGGATTTACAGGGGAACGAACGAGCCACCTTCTCTGGGCATTTGGGTTCGGTATTGAGTGTGAGTTTTAGCCCGGACGGTCAAACTCTCGCCACCGCCTCATCTGACCGCACCGCCCGACTGTGGGATTTACAGGGGAACGAACGGGCCACCTTCTCTGGGCATTTGGGCCCGGTATTGAGTGTGAGTTTTAGCCCAGAAGGTCAAACTCTCGCCACCGCCTCTAAGGACGGCACCGCCTGTCTGTGGCCGGTGGAGGGGTTAGATGAACTGCTGGCGAGAGGGTATGACTGGGTACAAGATTACTTGGTCAGCCATCCGGAGGCGCGAGAAAAATTGAGTTGTTGCGAGAAGTGAGAAATGGACGAGTGAGGGGTTTTGGTCACGATTCCTCCTCAACCCACCCCAGTTCCACGGTGCTATAATTCAAATACCACTCAAGGAGGATACATGAATGAGCGTGATTATTCCCGATGATATCCTGACGGCGGCTAAGATGTCTGAAGCTGAACTCAAGCTGGAAATTGCGATCGCCCTTTACCAGCAAAAGAGAATCAGCGGCGGAAAAGCGCGACATCTAGCTGGAATCAATATCCTGGACTTTCAACGAGAACTATCGAAGCGGGGAATTTGCGTCAATTATGATGTCGAAGATTTTCAGCAAGATTTAAAAACATTGAAAGAACTGGGTGAATTATGACCGTTGTCAGCAATACTTCTCCCATTACCAACTTAGCGGCAGTCGGACAGATTGATTTGTTACGGCAACTCTACGGCACAATTATCATTCCCCAAGCTGTTTATCATGAAATGACTCGGGGGGATGATACGGTGCCGGGTAAGGTTGAAGTCCAAACTTTATCTTGGATTCAGGTTCAACCCGTTTCTAACCCCAGTCGCGTCACGGAACTGATATCAGAAATTCACTTGGGGGAGGCGGAGGCAATTGTTTTGGCGATCGAGTTACAAGCTAACCGACTTCTCCTGGATGATTATCGCGGCAGAATGGTGGCAACTCGATTGGGACTTAAAATTACCGGGGTGTTGGGAGTTCTGTTGGTTGCTAAAGGGATGGGACTGATTCCATCGGTTAAATCGGTGATGGATGATTTGATTGCGATCGCCTCTTTTCGGATTAGCGATCGGCTTTATGGGGATATCTTACAAGCTGCTGATGAGTAACATCGTCTGCTCAAGCTACTCCAGCTAATGCGGATATGTGGGTTGTAATTATAATAAAACTTCCCTATAGCGACCCTCAATGAATTTGCCAATGGATCTAACCCTACGAGTATTGGAGTGCGAGCATCTTGCTCGCTTTCTTTATGACTGATTTAGCCTCGCTATATAGGACCAGGTTAGAAACCGGGTTTTTTTCAAAATCTCTGCATAATTGCCACAAATTTAGGCAGAAACCCGGTTTCTTGTCTTAGAAGGTTTTATCCTTGTTACCCTTGCAATTTTGTTGGTCCTAAATATTGGGTTAAATAGGGAGAAAAAACCTCATAAATTAAGGTTAAAGGCTTTTTATGATGCCAAAATAGATAATGTCTTCCCCAAAAGGGTCCTGTTTGTCCGAAGGCGGTTTCTAAGGCGGGGGAATGTCCGTAGTGAATGCCTTGAACGTCGCGATAGAGTTCTGTATGCAGGCGCGAGAGGCTCTCCCAGATAGGGATTGAGCGGTTTTGCAGGTATTCATCGACGTGGCTGGCTTCCCACCAGGAGGCGGCGTAGGCGAGGCGTTGTCCCGAGGCGGTGCGTAGCCAGACTTGTCGCCGCAGTCGGGGTCCGGGGACCCATTGGATGGGGTCCGGTGCGCCGTCGGGTTCCATTGCGATCGCCGACATATCAATCACATCTACTTCCGTGGGTTCCCCGGTGAGTAGTTTCAGGTGGCGCGTTGGCGAACCGTCGCCGAGGAGCAAAATCTGCCATGCTGGTGCGAGTTGGTGGTGGGGGAGTCCCTGCTGTACCCACTCTTCTCCCCCTTCCCAGATGGGGTCGAGGCGGTGCCAGGTGGTTGGCGGGGTTACGCTGTTGGTGGGTCTGGAAGTAGCAGTCAAGGCGCTTAACAGAACTTAACGTCACTCTCAATCATAGCGTTCCTTGTCCCTAGTCTTGGGGAAGGGGTGGAAAATGGCTGGGGATTGATTTAGCTGAGATTTTGGCACCCGTTGCAACAAATGGCGGGGGTTTAAACCCCCGCCTAACAGCTAAAGTCGGTTGAAAACCGACTAAAAACACCACGGTATCAGACTTGCAGTCGGTTTTAACCGACTTGAGCGATGAGGCCGCCAATCGTTTAAACCCCTGCCGGTTGTTGCTACTTAAAATTGCAATAAATTTTAACAGAATTTCCTTGCAAAAATCCCTTTCAGCCTTGACAATAGCAAGCGGGTAAGGTGATGGTTTAACTCGACTGCTGATTCGGGTGTCAGTCGTCAAATTTTAGGAGTAGATCCACCCGTCAAAATTAGTGGAGCCAGTAAGTATTAATCGTGGGGGAAACATTCAAATATAAAGAGAAATGGCGAGTTTCTTGGCCGATCGCCGCTGGGGTTTTGGCCTTGGCAACCGTTGGCGGATGGTTTTTTTATGGTCGGGTCCTGAATCCCTCTGCCAATGCGGTGGAGGTCAGCACAATTGCGGTGGAACTGGGAACGATTGAAATTGCGGTTAATAATAGTGGGGTTGTCGAATTTGGCGGTCAGCAAACGCTAAAATCTCCTACCGATGGCACGGTGGATCGGGTTTTGGTGCAGGTTGGCGATCGCGTCCCATCCGGTGGGGAATTAATTACCTTACGCAACAACCTGGAGGAACAAACGACTTTTGCAACTAAACCGTTAGAAATTCGCGAAAAACAACTTTCTCTGGCCAATACGGAACGAAAAGTTTTGGAGGCGCAGGACAATCTAACGATCGCTCAAACTGAACTTCAGCAACTTATTCAGCAAAATATTTCCCGAGAAAGTCAACTGGCAACCCAGGAATCAACTCGCCGAGAACAATTACTCTATCTGGAAACTCAGCGCCAAAAATTGGGGGAAACACAACAAAAATTAAGGGAAGCACAAGAAGAATTAACCCTCTTAGGTGCGGTTGGATCTCAAAAACTGCAAAGCAAACTGAGTGAGTTAAACCTGGATATTCAAAAGCTGAACCTGACCCTACGAACTAACCGCCTCCAAGTAATTGACGCACAGGAAGAACTCGCCACAGCACAACAGAAACTACAAGAAGACCAAGACCTAGCGCAACGAGGATTTATCCCCGAACAAGAGGTTCAAAGTCAAGAAAGTGCCGTTCGTCGTGCTGAATTTTCACTCCAAGAAGCGGAGGTAGCAGTGACTCAAACTCTTCTGGATTTAGAGAAAATTGAACTCCAACGGAAAAACATTGAGGAGGAATTGGCCGATGAGCTAGAGACGGCACAAAACGAGGTGGAAACCGCACAAGAGAATCTCAGAACGGTAGAGGCAGATATCCGCCAGGGAATGTTTCAGTTGGAACGGACTGAAATTGAGTTAGACAAACTCCGTCGGGAACCGAAGACGGAGGTGGAGGAGGCAAGGGATGCGGTCCGAACGGCAGAAAGTCAAGTGCGAGATTTGCGATCGCAATTTAACCAAGAAAGACTCCAACTAGAGCGAGAACAAATTGCCATCCAAAACACCCAGGAGCAGTTAGCACAAAATATCGTTGCTACTCCGATTGATGCGACCATTTTACAGGTGATGGTCAAAAATGGAGATGGCATTAACCGGGGAGATAATTTGCTCACTTTGGGAGACCCCTCTCAAGAATTTGTGAATCTTCAGCTTTCCACCTTGGATGCTTCCCAGGTTAAAGTCCAGCAAGAAGCACGGGTGACGGTGATTGGACCGAATGCTCAGATTTATGAGGGGGTGGTCCATGAGCTTTCTCCCCTGGCGATTACCCAGGACAGTGATTCGGGTTCGGGACAATCCTCGGTGCCTGCTACCATCAAGCTGAAAACTCCGACGGGGAGTTTAATTCCCGGTGCACAAGTGAGTGTGGAAATTATTGTGCAGCAGCTTCAAGATGTGGTGGTGTTACCGATTGAAGTGATTCAACGAGATGCGCCTCAACCTTATATTTGGACGGTGGATGCTCAGAGTCAGGTCCAGAAACAAACCATTGAGTTAGGTTTGGAAGGGGTAACGGAGGTGGAGATTAAATCGGGACTGGCACCGGGGGACCAAGTGGTGCTGCCGCCTTCGGATGTATCTTTAGAACCGGGGATGGTGGTGGAAGTCGCCAAGGCGGAGGAACCACCGGGGGACGGGGAAGAGGGTTCCGAACCCTGACGGCGAAGGGGAAGGAATGAACTTCCCATCCTTGATTTCTGAAGTGAGTTTTAGGGAAGGGGTCTGCATTATGAGTCTAAGTGTCTTTGATTTAATTAGGATTAGTTGTGATTCTCTGCGGGGAAATCGCTTGCGATCGGCGTTGACGACTTTGGGGGTGTTTATGGGGGTGACGGCAGTGAGTGCGACGATGCAAGTGAGAACGATTAGCACAGCGGTGATTTCTCAGGAAATCCAAAAGCGAGAAGCACCGCAAGTTCAGGCGGGGATGTGGTCTCGGGATGGCAAGCGATTGCGGGTGGAAGATTTGGACTATTTAAAAAGTCGCTTGACTGGGGTACAGGCGATCGGTACAAGCGCCGGGATAGATTATGAGGCCAGTATTATCTTTGAGCAAAAGGAAGGGACGGCGAACGTCAGTGCGGTTTCTGAAGACTATTTACAGATTGCCGGTCGGTCCATCTTGCAAGGACGATTTTTTAGTGAGGCGGATTTTACCAGTTATCGCTCGGTTGCGGTCATTGATGAGGTCTTACGGGAGCAAATCTTTGAAGAGATTAATCCCGTTGGCAAACGAATTTTTTATCAGGGTCGATTGTATGTAATCATCGGTCTCGTCGATACCAAGCTCCAGTATCGGGATGAGGAACCCAGTGGGGAAATATTGGTGCCGATGTCGCTTTATGCCGCACTCACAGGCCGACACAACATCGGGATGATGTTGATCCGACCCCAGCAAATGGAACAGATGAATGATTTGGAAGAACAAGTTAAACAACTGTTAACTCAGCGCTACCCGGAGGGGAATATCTATACTTGGAATAATGTTCAGGATATTTTAGAGCAGAAAAAAACCCTGGATATGGTTTCGCGAGCCTTATTGGCCGTGGGAGCAGTGGCGTTGTTGGTGGGGGGAGTGGGGATTGCGAATATTACGATCGCAGCGGTGATGGAACGGACGCCGGAAATTGGGTTGCGTCGTGCGATCGGTGCGACCTCCGGGGATATTATGTTCCAGTTTATTTTAGAGGCGGCGATTTTGAGTCTAATCGGGGGAGTGTTGGCAATTTCAACTGTACATGGGTTAACGGTAATCGTGGCCGATCGCTTTGAGTTGCCTTATGAATTTGAGCGGAAAACTGCTGGATTGGCGCTGGGTTCGGCGCTGTTGGTGGGGGTGGGTGCGGGATTTTTGCCAGCGATGCAAGCGAGCAAGTTAGACCCGGTACAAGCATTGCGATCGCGCTAAGATTTGATACAAGTTAGGAAGGATGAAGGGGTATGCAGAACAATCAAGATACAAAGCATGGAGAGATGGCGATCGGCACTCAGATGAAGCAGCAGCGACCTGTTTGGGTGACGCCGACGGTCAGTTTTATAGCGGCTATTTTTGGTACATCTTTGACCCTGTTGGCCGGGAGCAAGTTTCACGAAGGAGGGATTGCCGAGGAACTCACACCGGAGGCGATTCCGGCACAAATCACGATGCCAGAATTGCCAGTTACCCCGGTTACTTCCCCAGAAGTTCCGGCCTCACCTCAAGGGACTGTTCCCGCTGTGGTTGGGGATTTGTTGTCTGGATTAACGCCAGATTTTCCCAGTCCCTCTCCAGTTTCCCCACCTGTAAAACCGGCAGGCTCATCTAGTGAGGTGAGAAAAACTGCACGGCAGATAGATGTGCCACCACCGGCAGAACCCGTTGACCCCAGAGCAATAGAACGGCCTGGGAGAGAACCGGAAGCGGAAGTGCCTCAAGGCGATCGCTTGGAGCAAAATGAAGTGATATCTCAGAGTCTTCCTCAGTTACCCGAAGAGTCGAATCCCCCCAGTGGCGATCGCGATTTAGACCCAGCAACAGTGCCTTTATTTGAGAATCGGCCTGGGGAATTGCAGCAAGTGCCGGTGACAGGTCCTCAGACTCGTCCTGCAGTTCCTGAGACTCCTGGCGAGCGCCGAACCGAGGGAATTCCCGTAACCCTGGTGGAGGTGGTGGGTTTAGCAGTCCAAAATAACCGAGCGATTAAAAATGCCTATCTCCAGCGCCTCGCAGAACGAGCCAATTTAGCCGTTGAATTAGATAAATTTCAACCGATTTTTACCCCAGAAATCTCGGTGGGTATCAATCGCAATGATTTCGGGAGTGCAAGCAGCAACTCTGCTGAAATTAGCGCCGGTTCGATTGTCTCCATGCGAACCTCTACCGGGGGAGAAATCAGTGCGAGATGGAATTTCGGAGGTCTTAATCAAAGTAGTAATCAATCTGAAATTGAGGATTTAGATAATATCAATCAAGCGCTTGAGCTCAATTTTAGCCAATCTTTATTACGGGGTTTTGGCAACGAGGTCAATACCGCTTCCCTTAAAATTGCCGAATTCTTAGAAACCATCAATCAACGAGGTTTACAATCCACCTTAATCGATATCATTACCGAGGCTATTTTAGGATATCGCCAACTCTTGCAAGCACAGGAAGAGGTAAAAATTGCTCAAAATTCCCTAAAAATTGCTCAGGATATATCGGAGATTAATCGAGGGTTGGTGGAAGCGGGGAGACAAGCGAGAATTGAGTTAGTGCAAAATGAACGGAATATTGCCAACCGGCAAGTCCAACTCTTAGGCGCGGAAAATAACTTTGAGCGGGTGCGATTGGACTTGCTCAAGATTCTCGATGTTCAAAATTTCCCAATTATCGCCGGGGAAAAAATTGTGGTGGAAGATACTCAGTTAAATGAGGAAGAGTTGAAGCAATTGGCCTTGCAAAACAGTTCCACCTATCTCAATGCACAACTGGAGGTGGAGATTGCTCAGTTGAATTTACTGGTGGCGGAAGATGAGAGGCGCTGGGATATGAAGTTGAATGCGAGTTATGGGAATGGGTTGCGATCGCAAAGTGCCGATCGCAATGATATGAGACTGGGAATTAGTTTGAGTAGAAGGTTTGGCGATCGCAGATTAGAGAGTCAGGTAGAGCAAGAACGAGTGAATCTGTTACAAGCGCAAAATGACCTGAATGATGAACGAGATAATCTTTTAATTGAAGTGGGTGATCAGGTTCGGGACGCTAATTTACTTCTAAAACAAGTAGATTTAGCAAGGGAAGAGAGAGGATTTGCCGAACAAAACTTGGAAAATGAGCGAGAATTACTCAGATTAGGTCGGGGTTCGATTCGCAACATTATCACCGCTCAAGAAGAAGTAGTCAGTGCGAATAATAGCGAATTGACTGCACAAATTAACTATTTGAATGCCTTGACTCGGTTGGAACAAACCGTGGGAATTACCTTGGAAACCTGGCAGGTGACGGTAGAAACGCCGGAAGAGTAAAAACGGAGGGAGGAAATGCGAAGGAATTGACTCCGTTGTGATAGACTACTAAAAATCAGGACAATCAGGGAGGAGTGAGCATCGTGGTTAACCAACTTTCAGGGGGTAACGATGGGTTACAACCTGTAGACTACAGCTACCTTTTGGAGCAAATTTCGCGCGCCATCCAGGGTAATAATCTATTTCAACTGTCTGGGGATAGGAATCGATTGCGAATTAAAATCGATGAAATTGCCGGTGAACTGGCGACAACTGCTCAGATTCAGAATCCCCTAACTTCCGCCAATGGGGTGCGATCGGCCTCGGTGAAATTTACCCCCAGAATTGAGGAGCAATTTAGTCAGCAAATCCAGCAAATTCAAGACCAGTTACGACGCAATCTCCAGGAAACAATGGGGTCTGTGGAGGCGATCGCACAGACGATTGACCAGATGAGTCCGGAGTTAACCCAGGTTCAAGGCACAACCGGACAACTGGGATTTACCTTCAATTTTAATCAATCTTCTCCACCTCTTCAAAAAGAAAAACTCCGACTAGAAACCAACCGTCCTGGCAGTGAATCGCGGCTGAAATTCCATAAAATCACCTTTTCAGTGCAAAATGTAGACCGATTTCCCTCGGACCTACGTCAGGGAATTGCGAATTACATTACAACTAAACTTGCTCCCGATGATGAAAAGATTCAACGAGAATTATTAGACGTTCTGGATGGATTAGTCCAAGATGAGTTTTCCTACTTTGATGATTTGCAGCAATTGGTAGATACCGAAAGTCTCGGAAAGCTCAAAAAAGAAGCAAAAATCATCTATTTAGAGCATTTGGCGGAGCATATTGAAACCAGCGATACCCTCGGGATGATTTATCTCAACGATTTAATTCGCCGCTTACGGTTAATCGAAGATTACATCAATGATCCGGAAAAAGCAGATGGAGATTTCGAGGTCAACTATCAGGGAGTGACGGTTAATTATCGAGATGCCTTATCCCGCGCTGAAGTCTTTGATTCTCTGCCAATTATTCCCATCATTGATGGCAACTTAGGAGAACATACGGACCGAGAAAAAGGGGAACGGCAGTTTATTTTTGGACTAAAACTTAAATTTGGCGGTCCGGTCCAAACCCATGCCGGACAAGAAGTATTGGATTATAATCTGATGCTACTGGACCCGGATAATGACGAAAATAAGGAGGCAATATCTGATGAAAATCGCCGAGAATCCTTTGTCAGGAAAGTATTAGTACGACTGTTTCTTTATTATTTCGTGTTTGCTTCAGATTGCGATCCAGGAAAACCCGATTATAACCCGGATCAGGAAGGCAACTTTGACCCTTGGCGACGGTTTGATGAACGGGTGATGCCAATTTTATCCGGTTCGGAGGAAGAACCAAAACAGCGAATTTTGGCGGGGTTCGTCCTGGGAATGAACAGATTTAATGTCCGGTTTAAAATTGAACGCCTGCGGACTATGCTGCAAAATGTGATCAAGCGACAAAGAATTTTACCCACGCGGATTTATTCGCGACAAATTAACCTCAGAAAAGGGATTTTACAGAAAGATGTCAATAGCGCGCTACTGGGATATTTTTTAGACCCCGAGATAGAAGGAAATCCCAGAGCACAGTTAAAATATGTGACCATTGGGGAACCTGGAATGGAAAACACAGCACTCTGTCGTCTCCCAGCAAGTATCAAAATTGAAGATATCCGGTATTTCCCGGAAACTGAACGAGAACGATTTACCTGGAATTATCAGATTGCTGGAATTCGGATGCTGGCGGTGGTTTGTACTCCGAATCAAGGGATTTGTTGGGACCAGTATCGAGCAACATTCCGAAATCAGCCATTAATTTTGTTGGATTATGATAACACGCGCCTGAATCCCGGAGGATTGAATCCGAGTCAGACCTTTATTTATCGGTTCACTTGGACGGTGCTTGCTTATATTTGCTTTGATTTAATCCTGGAAAAAGCACCCAAAAATTTGTTTATTCCGTTTTTGCGACTCCATGAAGGAACCCATGAACGACCTTTGCCAGCAGAGAAATTTTTAGCAAATCTTTGTAAAGAATTATCCTATTTGCTGAGTCATCAATATCGGTCCAATTCCCAAGGTATTCGGTTGCAGAACTTTAATCGCCATCGGTTAGAAAATGGGTTGAGGTCTCTTTATTCCGTGTTACCGAAAACCTTTCGCGTGATGGAAAGCACCTCACCGTTGCAGTTAGATAAACTGGCGATCGCCATTGTATCGAGTCGAGAGAGTGATGCCGCAACCAACCCCCAATACCGGAAGAATCGGATTGCCAATGTCACCGGAGAAATCATCGGCATCCAGCGATCGGCAGAAGATACCATCCAAATTGAACGCCTCCAGACCTTTTCCGATAACTACTCCCTGCATCGCCTCTATCGGGAACCGCCTATTTTAATCGATACTGTCAACCAACTGTATCAACAAGGATACCGGCATATTTTGTATGTCGCACAAGCACCCTATACCAGTACCCTGCATATCACCCGTGGCGATCGGGATGAAGACCTCTATTTTATGTCTCCTCCCCTGATCACCGCCTTGATGAAAAACCATCCAGATCTAAAAATTTATCCCATCTTTTTCGATAAATATTACGTCCGCAAATTAGGCGATTCCAAAGTTAACGCATTTGTAGTCCAAGACACTCAACAACTCACCAGTTTAGCGGAAGACCCCCAACAGCAAGCGGTAGTCTTTCTCAACCTATTTAATGGCATCAGTGTTGGCCGACCGGAGGACCGCTTTTATAATGGTGTGATTTCCTATTCCACCTTATTAGGAGACTATTATCCTCAAGTCATGGATGACCAATCTATTCGCCAAGATTTAATCTATGACACTCCCCTGAAACGGGATATTTTGCAATATTTAACCCTCTTTCACTTCTCCCGCTTCGATCGCAAAAGCGAGCAAACTTTGAAGTTAGACCCTTATGAAAATATCATTGGAGAACAGTCCATTGGTGCTTTATCCATCTTTGAACAGATGACGCCACGGGTTGAGTTTAATGCGTTAGCATTTTTGACGGAGGTTAAAAAAGTCTTAGATTTGCGGAGAGTGGCAACACCCGGCGGGGGATAAATCAAGCGCCTAACAGCTAAAGTCGGTTAAAACCGACTCAAAAACATCACGGGATAAGACTTTTAGTCGGTTTTAACCGACTTGAGCTATTAGCTGGGGGTTAAAACCCCCAGCGGTTGTTGACTATTAGGAGTAATCTCAAGCAGATGATAGCAGAGGAATTAGGCCGGTTGTTTGAAGTAGGGTTTAATATTGGCATTTTGGCATATCTGGAACGCCATCAGATTAAACACCATTTTGGAGACTTGTATCGCCAGGATTTGCAGGGACTGAAATTACCGAAAATGGTCAAGCGGATAGCGGAAAAACATGAGGCGATCGCACCTCAGAACCGCGAGATATTGGAAAAATGGAGTCGCTTTTTTATCCAGAAGGGGTTTCTCTCGGGGTTGAATTTCTTTGGGGAATATCTGGGTTCCCAGGAAGATGGCCTCAAACGTCAACTGGAAATTCTCTACTATCAATGCAGTTTTGCAGGGGACAACAGCATTGGCACTTCCTCCAAAGATTCTAAAGAACATTTCACCCAAGTCTTATCCCAGTTTGACACCCTGGATTACCGGGAAATTCAGCGGATTATTCATCAATATTCTGGACCGGGGAAAACGGGAGAGTTTTTGCAGTCCGATACCTTAATTTTCTTGCGCTATGGTCAGGAGTTCCGGATCTTATCTGTGGATTTATCCGTGTTTTCGGTGCAATCTGCTGAGGATATTGTTCCCCTGGATGATGTGGAAGTCTTGCGGCAAATGCTGAGGGGAGAGTTGGGGTACTTACGGTCGAAAAGTGTTTTTTCTAAGTTGCATCTGGATACCGGCAGCAGTCCCGGGTTAGACTTGGACTTATCGAAAGATTTACGGCAATATTTAACCGCATTTAAACGGCGGGATAAAGAAAGTACCAAGTTAATTCAGGCCGGTTCCTACGCGCATAGTTTCTATGAATTTTTGCAGGAGTATCACCTCTTGCCAGAATCTGCTTCCCTAGTTTTCAATGTGGTGGGATATAGCGATCGCCACATTGGAACCATCTCCCTGCGTCCGGACAATCTCCAGTTGTTGGCCACTTGTGCCGAAATTTATAAGAAAGAACCGAAACAGCAAGAAATTAAAACAGCGCGAAAAAATGTCCTCAAGCAAATTCAGCGAAGTGCTGCCAAAAGTTTTATCGAAGGTCAACAATTGCTGGACAAGTTGTCTCAACCCAACCTCACCGGACCGGGTATCACTGAAGTAATTCATCAGGAACGGATTCAAGGATTTTTTAACTCCGTGGGAATTATTCCCCAGGAGTTGGCAACTCCCTTGGGTTTACCGGAGGGATTGACCCTGCGAAATGGACACGCGGAACTGATTCAAAAGGCGCTGACTTCGGAGGAGATTTATCTGTTTTTAACCGGAAATCCGGGAATTGGCAAAACTACTGCGATCGCCAATTTTTTGCAGTCCCATTTTGACGAGGGATTCTTATTCCTCTATGTCAGTCCCCGGAAACAAGTCAATTTAGATATTATCGATAAGTTTAAATCGGCATCCACCGGCAACCTGTGCGACGATCGCCTCTGGTGTCTCACCAGTAACGCCGTCCTGATTCAGGAAAACGGCGGATTTCCCACGGTTCGATATCACACCAACTCCCGGCGAGATATATTTACTGCCAAAGCGGTAGATTTTATTCCGGCGGATCAGGAATTGCGATCGCCAAGGGGTCAGCGTCGGTCCTCCCGTTTACATCAAATCTCCACCGATCAAATTCGCGATCGCGGGACAAAAACTGCCGGAGTGCTTTCCACTATTTGTTCTGGCATTCATGCAGCAGTCGCCGATCAATTCTCCAATCAAATCCTCGCCACTGTCTCAATCCAATCCTTGCGCGTCACAACCCCGGGAACAACTACCCTGAAACATCTGAATCATATCTTTAAAAGTGCCTACAACCAACGAGATAGCGAAGTCATCCCGGCCAAAATGCGCCAAATCTCGAACCGCATCAAACATCTATTTATTATGATTGACGAAATCACCGGGGATGATAGCGGCGTTTACTTCTTACAAGGTATCAGTAAATTTTTGCACGATTAGGAACTCACCAACCCCGAACATGGATTTAATACCAAGGTGATTGTAGCGGATGCGTCAATTGTAGACAAAGACGTGATTACCCAACACTTATCGCAACCTTCTCCCGAACCGGATAAAATCTATTTTCGCCTTGCCAAACAGTCCCCAAACCCTCTGACTATCGAGACTTTCCAGTTTCGGAATTTACCCGCTTGTGCGATTAATACCAACTCCTATCCCGCCAGGGAGTTGAACATTACTTATAAAATCTTTATCGAATCGGTCAAATTCACCTCCAATCTGTTTCAATCCGAAAAGCGCACCTTAGTCGAGAAGATGCAAACTCGACTGGCGGAAGATATTTATCAGTTATTAAATCAACCGGATGCGAGTCAAATCTTGGTCTACATTCAAGATAAAAAACGGTTGCAGGAACTCATAGAAACCCTTCGCAAGCGCCGAGGTAAATTTGAACCCTACAGGGATTATCTGGAAATTCATGCCAGTCTCGGCGAGGCGGAGAAACTGCGAATTCAGACCTATAAACAAGATGTCAAAGTCGTGTTTATGACCTCCTCCGCCAGTCGGGGATTATCCTTTCCCAAAGCGAAACATATTTTAGTCGAGATTCCCCGGTTTCAGATTGAGAAAAATCTCATGGAAGTGATTCAGGTGATTTATCGCGCCAGGGGAGAATATGAGGAAAATGGCGTCCGGCAGACCCTGGATACGGAAGAGAAATCCCTGATATTTTACTTAGGCGATCGCGCGGTGTACTATAGCAATCCTAAATCAGTTGGGGAAGACGTCGGCGGCCCCCAACCCCTCTCCCAGAACGGGAGAGGGGAGAAGACAGATGATGACGAAACCGAACGGCAACTGTCGATGCAAGAAAGCATCTTGAATCTCTTAAATATCTTGCTGATTCTGAAACTTTCCATGATGACGCGGATTTTCGGGTCCGGACCCTTGGGGAGAAAAGATTGTCTAATCATTCCCATTGGCGGTAAATCCGTTTCCACTGCCGGAATGACCTTGAGTGGTCAAATCACCCACCTGATTCGCGAACTCAAAAATGAATATCGCCAGAAACCCAGTCATGGCATCTTACAAGATATTTTTACCAGTTTGGAAGGTCTTCTCAGTCATGCCGAATTTATCTTAATGGATGAAACGGGGACGGAGAAAACCATGCAAAAATCCTATCTTTCCTTAAGGGAAGAATTCAATACCCAATTTACCCAATACTGTAACCGCCTCGACCAACTTTTAGACCTTGGCAATATTGAACCCGGTCATCTGGTGGGAAGTTTACTTATCGTCCCGATTCACCACAGATTAGAAGAAAGTTATGAAATTCGCTTACAACAGCAGATTCGCCGCTATGCCACCGATGAGTTAATTAAAAAGATGTTTGCCGTGAGTAAGAGTTTGGAATATCCCGAAAACCTGCGATCGGCCATCCGTGGGGGTGCCGTTGAGTTAGTGGAATTACTCCGCCATGAAGCAACGCGCACTCAATGGTTTGAACAATATAGCAATAATACTGACCAATATTATTTGATGCCATTGTTTAACTTCATTGCCGGAGAGGCGATCGCCGAGTATTTCAAAGAAGAACCCGACGAAGAAGAAAACCAAGAATTTAGAACCTTACTCTCGCGCTATCTCCACTCCCTCTATCCCGCCTACAACACCTTACCCATCGGTCGCAAATACCGGGAATTTCCCTTTTTACTCTTCCGAAGCTACAGTTTAGAGCAAATGCGCGCTAAAATGTTTTCCGATAAATATTTATTGAATTCTCATGAGTTAAACGTGCTGAATTTGATTTTATCACGAGAAGAGAAATAATTATAATGGAAAACTACCGTTCAATTCAATCGTTTAATTGAATTAAAGTCAATCACCTTTTGGAGGCAATACTGATGATTGCTGTCCCCAACTCCATCAGTCCTAAAGAATATCTCGACATCGAACGTCAAACCCCAATTCGTCATGAATATCGGCGCGGTTTAGTCTATGCAATGGCAGGCGATACCGATAATCACGATCGCATTGCTCAAAATCTGCTGTACCTGATTAACGTTAAGTTGCGGGACTCTCTCGACGGTCGGTTTTATTCGGGGAATGTTAAGGTCAATTATCAAGATGAGTTTTATTACTATCCTGATGCCTTTGTGACTTGTGACTCCCGGGACCGTGGCGATCGCTATGTCAAACGCTATCCTAAATTCATCGCCGAAGTCCTGTCCCCCAGTACCCAAACCTTCGACTTAGGGGAAAAATTTACCGATTATCAAAAGATTGAGACTTTAGAAGAATACATTCTAATTTCCCAGGAAACCCAGCGGGTAGAATGTCGCCGCCTTACGAGTGCAAATACCTGGGAAACAGAAGTCTATGGGGAAGGCGATCGCATGGTTCTCAAGAGTCTTGCGCTGGAGTTTGCGATCGGTGAACTCTATCTCGGCATGGATCCGTGGATTCTCCTCCGTTTCAATAAAAATTTTTATGCATAAAGCGAAAGTTTATGGTAAAATAGAAAAAGGAGTTCAAAAAAAACCTGATACTTAAATATGGTAAGTCCCTTTGAAGTAGCCAATTACTTTATTTGGTTAGCCAATGAAACTGGCTCTTTTCTCAGCAATCTGAAGCTACAAAAGCTGGTTTACTATGCTCAAGCATGGCATTTGGCACTTGAAGAGTCTCCTTTATTTGAGGAAGACTTTGAAGCATGGATTCACGGTCCAGTTTTGCCAACCTTGTATCAAAAATACGAGTCTTTTAGCTGGAAACCCATTATCGAGAATGTTGCAAAACCCCCTCTCGACCGATCCCTTGAAAAGTTTCTTAAAGAAATAGCAGATGTTTACTTTTGGTGCGATGCTTACGAGTTAGAACTCATGACGCATCAAGAAGATCCTTGGAAAATTGCTCGTGGCAATTTACCGCTTGATGCCCCCTCAACGGATATCATTAAGAAAGAGTGGATGAAGGAATATTACGCAGCTCATGCCGAAGAAACAGAAGAAGACGAAAATTTCGCTGAATCATTCAGCTCCAATCTCACGCACTGAGATAAATTATCCACCAGGTATCAAATTTTCATTTACCTATTTACAAACTAACAATCCCAAATTTCCATGTACCCATCAGGATCCTAAGTATTCTTCTGTGTTGCTGGAAAGATTCAAAAATATTTCTACGATGACTGTTACAGAAATCACCGTGAAGAATGCTGCAAATCTACGGTGCCATCCCATAGACTGGAGTGACCCTAGAGTGACCGAAAAGTGCTTTGGCATTCCTAATGAAGAACAGTTAGTAGCTACGCCTTACCAGTTATTTCAGCTTTCTGCTAACGAATATGGCCGAGTTCATGGGTTTTTTACTGAAAATATTTTTTATATTGTGTGGCTCGATCCAAACCATAATCTTTACTCATAATTTTGAGTAGTATTAATGGCTAATTACCCCAGCATTTCATCAAATGTAGCAGTTTACTACTACAGACCATAAAATTTTCCTCAGTTCTCCCAAACCTCCTGAGATTTCTGCTCAATTTTCTTCGCCACAAATAGCAAGACCGCATATAACATCAAGGTTTCTCCAAACATTTCTAAAAATTCCTCGAAAGCGACTCTAACTTGTTCGATGACCCAGGTTAATACTTCCCGTTCTGGAAACAACTGGGACAGGAGAGGATTCAAAACAATATGTTTAAATATCTCGCCACCAAATCCCCCAATAATTGCCAGCAACAATCCTGATAACCCTAAGATGACTAGGTTTCGATAACCATACCAGAGTGCTTTAAAATCTCGGAAAAAGAAGACAGCGATCGCCACGATTAAAAAGCTATAAATTCCAATCCAATATTTTGTCCCAGAAATTGGCATCCAACTGGATGATCCTAATCCCAGGTGAAGTTTGACCAGTTCATCTAAGGCGACATAGAATAATAACACCGATTGAACCAACCAAAATGCGGGAGAAGGCCGTTCCGAGGACTTGCGGGACCAGAAGAACATCCCTAAATAAACCAAGGAGATTTGGAAGAGAATCGATGCTTGTAATAGGGTGGGAATCGTCATGAATCCATCCATATCAAACGGGGGATAAACTTCTTGATTGATGAAGACGCCGCCAAGGTAAATGATGACGATCGCCACCTCAAAGCAAATTAATCCCCCAATCCAATAAGGAATGGCACGTCTAAGCAATTTGGGGTTCAGGTTCATGGATGAAAATACTCATAAATTTGCTGTGCCAACCTTGGACCAATTCCCGCAACTTCGGCCAATTGTTCCGGCGTCGCGATACTAATATAATCCAGAGAATGGAAATGCGCTAACAGTTGTTTTTGCCGTTCAAATCCCAAACCGGGAATTTCATCTAAACGCGATCGCCTCATTCGTTCGGTCCGTTGTTGCCGGTGAAACGTCACAGCAAAGCGGTGTGCTTCATCTCGCAACCGTCGCAACAATTGCACCCCGGGTTGTTCCGCGTCCGATCGCACAGGCAAAGACTCTCCCGGTTGGAAGATTTCCTCACGCTGTTTCGCCAAACTCACGACTCGCACCTCTTCTAATAAATCCATCTCCCGCAACACTTCCACCACTGCGGACAATTGACCTTTACCACCATCAATCATAACCAAATCCGGCCAATCCGGGGAGTGTTCAATTTTACCAGTGTCTCGTTTTTGTTGACCCGCATCGCGAAACCGGCGTCCCAACACTTCTGCAAGACTAGCAAAGTCATCGGAGTGACCCGATTGCACTTCGGGATTGCGGATTTTGTAGCGGCGATAATGCTGATTTGCCGGGAGTCCATCGATAAAGACGACGCGAGAGGCAACGGCATCGGACCCTTGGACGTGAGAAATATCATATCCTTCGATGCGCCGTGGCAATTCTGGCAAATCCAGGAGTTCTGCTAAATCCTGCATTGCAGCAGCATTGCGATCGCTGAATTTTTGCATCCGCGCCATTTCATAGTCGGCATTTTTGGCAACCATTTCGATTAATTCCGCCTTGGTTTGCCGTTGGGGAGTGAGAATGGAGACTTTGCGACCCTTGCGATCGCTTAACCAATCTCCCAGTATTTCCGCCTCGGGTAATTCATGTTGGACTAAAATTTCGGCAGGAATTTCCACGGAGTCTACATTGCGGTAATGTTCCTCTAACACCCGTTGTAAAATTGCGCCAGGTTCGGCAGTTTGCGCTTCTGCCACAAATCCCAACCGTCCGACTAATTGTCCGGCGCGAACTTGGAAGAGTTGGATACAAGCGCGATCGCCATTGCTGGAGAGTGCGATCGCATCTTGGGAGAGGCGATCGTCCGGCAAGGAGACTTTTTGACCCGCATGAAGGGACTGCAATCCTTGAATGCGATCGCGAAGTCTTGCCGCTTGTTCAAAGTTCAACTCCTCCGCTGCCGCCTCCATTTGCTGCTTTAAAATATCCAGTAATTCCTCCGTCCGACCCTGAAACACCATCGCCACCTTTTGGACAGTTTTGCGATAGTCTTCTGAGTCAATTAATCCTTGACAAACCCCGGGACAACGACCGATATCATAATTCAAACAAGGTCGGTCTTTAAATAGGGGTTGGGGACGCTGACGCAAGGGAAAAATTTGCTTGACTAAATGCACCGTACTCCGCAATACCCCTGCATCGACATAGGGACCATAATAGCGGTCTTTAGCACTTCCCGCCTTGCGCTTGCGGGTGATAAAAATGCGGGGATAAGTTTCCGACCAAGTAATGCAGAGATAGGGGTATTTTTTATCATCTTTCAGCAGGACATTAAAATAGGGTTGATGCTGCTTGACCAGATTTGCTTCTAATGCTAATGCTTCTGCTTCTGTATCCGTGACGATGAATTCAATATCCGCCACTTGCTGCACCATCCGTTCAATCCGCTGACTCAAACTTTGGGAGTCGCGAAAATAGGACCGCACCCGCGATCGCAACTTTTTGGACTTGCCAATATAGAGAATGCGATCGTCGCGATCGCGCATCAAATAGACCCCCGGAACCGGGGGAATTTCCTTGAGTCGATTTTCCAGTCGTTCTGCGTCTTGAATCAGAGTTAAAGGTTGGGTGGTTTCCATAAGAGTTTAGGCATAAAATCGGGATGAATTCATCCTGGATTTTCTATTTTAGCAAAGGTATCCAGGGATGGGGAAACGCACCGAATCGAATGAGGTAGAGATTTCCCATCCTAACTTTTAATCCCTAGGAGAGATGCACCAATGAAACAACATCCGGAACTTCCTCAATAAAGGACCTTAATAGTGCATCTTGAGAAGGGCGATCGTACATCTCCTGATAAACTTGCTCAATCAGTTGTTTAACCAAACTCCCTGACAATTGACCTCCCGGATATTCGGGAAACATCATTAATAACATCTCCGTCGGCACATCTCCCGATAAAGGCGGCAGAACATATCTCACGGGTTTCAGAACTTTTGCTCCATTTTTTTGATAAAACTGAATCCGTCGTTCTGCTTGTTCTGAATCTTCGCAAAACTGGGGATTTTCTACCTCAATTAATAAGTGTTTTTGCTGATGTTGAGCCAATTTAACCAAGTGTGACATCAAGGTTTTTCCGATGCCACGACTGCGATAGTCTTTATCAGTTCCCAGATAGTCCAGCAGGATAAAATCGGTTGGGTTCAAGGGGTAGAGTAAAGCAATTCCCACCACTTGGGTTTCCCATTTGGCAACAAACCATTGATAAAGCTGATTGGATAATCGGGTTTCCAGGATTTCAAGGGGTTGTCTTTCGCAAGCAGGAAAGGAATCGAGGTAAATTTGTAAAGCACCTTGAAAATCCGGATGATTGATATCGGTAAGTTGGACAATTTCTAGCATAGTTTTTGGGAGATGTGGAACTAAGCGACAACCGCCGGGGGTTTAAACGATTGGCGGTCTCATAGCTAAAGTCGGTTAAAACCGACTCAAGAGATGGAATAAAAAGACGGGGTTTAATTTGTCGGTGGCGACAACCGCCGATGCGGTAATGTTTTTAGTCGGTTTTAACCGACTTTAGCTGTTAGGCGGGGGATTTATCCCCCGCCGGGTGGGTGGCGACAACCAACGGGGATTTATCCCCCGCCGAATCTACAATCACACCCAATTAAAATCAATTTGATTCTAACACCTCCAACACCTGCTTCGGCTGCAATTTATCCTTAAACCACACCATCGGCACCGTCACCTCCTTTAAATTAATCCCCGCCTTTTCTAAATTCAACCGTTCCGAAATGGCTAAAATTAAATCATTCCGATGAGACTTCTTTACCTGAGCAAATTTCTTCTGCAAATACTCTGGACGCCAATAGCCGACTATTTCTAATAAAAACGTTCTGCCATCGGGATGAACGAGGCGAAAATCGGGAATCATCACACTGCCGGGAATGGGAATTAAATCCACTTCTCGTTCTAATTTCCATTCCGTTTTAGTCGCATCCCACCGACTGACAAATGAGGCTTCTAACATACTATCATAAGGCTTACCCGGAGGATAGTGACTAACTAATCCACAGTCAGAATCTAGGGTAAATCGTCCGGTTTTCCAATCCCCGGTGTAGGGGTCGCGACTTTGGAGGGTGGCGTCTAAACTCCATTTGGTGACGTGCAGTAATGCAGGCAAGAGTTTAGCAATGGCTAATCCATAGCGGGTACTGGGTTTAAATAAGCTGGTTGGACCATCAATGGTAATGGTAAATCCGCAGTCCGCATCGCCTTCTATATAGGCCATTAATTGAAATAATTTCAAATACTTGAATAACAGTTTATATTCCCCTGGGTCATTGCGATGAGCGTTAATTAATAAATGAGTGGCGCGATAAAATACCCCTTGCACTTGGGAGACGTTGTAACGATGGAGTAACAATTCTGGAGTGGGTGCATCAAATTCGGTGAGGATTTTATTCTCGTTTAAATCGGCATATAATCCCAATTGAATATGCAGAGGGAGAACTTCGCGTTCTAATTCTTGACTTAATTGAGTGGCGAGTTTTTCTAGGGTGAGTTGAGTTGATTCTTTACTGGGAACGGTTTCCGCAGCAGCAGTAAATACGCGCTGGCGCAATTCAATGGGTTCCAGGGGAGAAATGACCTCAAAGGTGCTTAAACTGCCTTTTAAAATATGAGCGAGTCCCCGTTTGATGCGGTAGTCGGTGCCATCTCCTTCTATGTCGTGGAGTTGGCGATCAAGTTCACTTTGGGGACAACCCACTGCTTCTTGGAAACAGGTAATCAGTTGAGAGGCGATCGCCAAGTTTTTAGAATTAATTTCCAATCGCTTGGGAACAATCGTCTCTCCATTCATGCGATGACTCAGCAAGTCACTCGGTAACATCGGCGTCAAGGGGTGAAGATTAGCTCATCTTATCTTACCCCAATCTCAACGTTTGTAGTAACCCCTTCAGGGGTTTCTTTAAAGATGACTCGGTGAAGGAGTCACTACGAACGTTTGGATAATTTATATTTTGCAATCCCCTAAATCAAAGCCAACCCTTGACTAAAATCAGGAGTTTCCACCGGGTTAGCGGCTAATAGGTTGGCAAAGTCATTCCCTTCGGTAAAGGATTCATTTAGGAGTAAATTTGCCGTTGTATTCCCCAATCCACCAGTCAAATCACTCCCAGCATTCCCATTTGCTGTGAAGGTTTGAATCGCTGAATCATTGGCTGTATTGAAACTGCGGGAATTGAGGAGCGGGTCAACAGTAAATTCGGAAATTGTACTGTCACTGAGGTTAATGGGGTTGGTGCTTTGAGGACTAACTCCAGGGGTCGCAGAAAATTGCAGGTTATAATTCGTATTTGCTGCATCACCTGCAACCACAATAAAGTAGTTACCTGATGGCAAGTTGCGAGAGATTGATTCAGAATCTATTCCACTTCTCTGGCTAAAGGTAGAAATATTTTCACCGGAATCAATTAAACCATTGTTGTTTGTATCTTCATAAAGAAGTACATCGGCATCAGCAGTTAATCCGTCTAACGTCAAATTAAAGCTACTGGGACTGGTGAGGTTAAATCGGTAATAATCGCGAGGGTCTGTTCTTCCAACTAACTCACTAAAAGTGCGGGTTCCATTGAGTAGACCAACATCGATAGCTTCGCTAGTTTCGTTAACAAGCCGAAGGGTGTAGTTTGTATTACGTCCTTGGGAATCTGATTTCACAAGAGCAAAGTAATTACCCACTGCCAAGTTGCGAAAGATTGATTCAGAATCTATTCCACTTCTCTGGCTAAAGGTAGAAATATTTTCACCGGAATCAATGACACCGTTTCTGTTGATATCTTCATACAGAACTACATCAGCATCAGCCGTCAATCCATCTAAATACAGGTTTAAGTTAATCGGACTGTTGACATCAAAGCGATATTAATCTTCGCGATCGTCAAACCCTACAAATTGGTCAAAGGCACGAGTACCGATGAGAGTACCGACATTTAAGGCACTTCCAGGAGTATTGCCTGGATCGGCAGGTGGTGGCGGGGGTGGTGGCGCAACGGGACCGCCTGGTGAAGCGGTTCGTCCTTCGCGGATTCCGGCGAAGACATAGTGTTGGAGTGCCTGTTGGAAGTTGAAACCGGCTGCGGCTCAATCGGGGTTGGCGGCGAGATAAAAACTCACGGAAAAACTCGGTGCAGAAGCTCGTCCTTCGTTGATGCCGGATGCTCGAAAATGGTCCAATAGTTGCTCGTTATTTAGTCCAGCAGCGGCTAAGTCTGGATTGGCGGCACGATAGAAATTGGCATTAAAAACTGGGGAAAAACTGCGTCCTTCTGCTACTCCGGCATTTTGTAAATGGTCGTACAATTGCCGGTTACTGGTTAATCCGGCTGCGGCTAAGTCTGTATTGACGGCGCGATATAAATTGAGGTCGATGTAAGGGGAAAAAACTCGTCCTTCGTTGAGTCCAGCATTGATGAGATGGGAAAAGGCTTGCGGGTCGTTTAAACCGGCTAAATCCGAGTTTACGGCGCGATAAAAGTTTAAATCGGCTAAGTTGACTGCCATAATTGACCTCTTGTCACAGTGTTGAACAATTAGAGAGTTCTGAGCAGGGGAGGTTGGCATCAGTGCTTTCCCTGGGGATAACGCGGATGCGGGTTTGAACCTCTGGCTCCTTTTGAGGTGCGATCGCCCGTTAAAAACCCCAATTCAGGGTTCTGCGGTGCGTCGGTTCAGGCGGCTGTCTCATGGGGAGACAGGGACTGCATCCGATTGGCGATCGCTCTCTAATTAGTTACTAGGAGAGGGTTGGAGAAATTATGCACAATCTTCTGATGGGTTCGGAAAATTTGTGGGGATTTTAGGGGAGGCGAGCCTAGGAACCAGTGCTGGCGGGAAAAACAGGAGCTTAAGCCTCCAATAGAGTATTCCCAGGGAGAGCCTGGGAACGAGGATAATCTAGAAAAATTTAGCTTGGGTTCGGATCGTTTTGTTCCGGTAACCCCCACTCGGTATCGGTGTGGGTAGGTTACAATTACTCTACTGAGACAGACCCTTGCTGATGAGCGCTCACGCACAAATCCCGGGTCACCTGACCTGATAAAATAGCGGCTTGTAACTCGCTTAAAGCATCCAATTCTTCTAAAGTCGAACAGTTCTCAAACATCACCCGGAGTTTCTGTTCCGTTGTAACACTCAAATAACCTGTTCGTAATACTTGCTTAATAATGTCAGAAATCATCGCCTTACGCTCCTGATCAACCTCGGTGAAGCCATGACTTTAGTATGTATCTCAGGAAACAATTTGCCAGTGATGTAGATTTACCCTCGGGTGCGATCGCGATCGCCGCAGTTTCTCCCCTTCACCGGGCCTCCATTTTTTGTTAAAATCTAAAAAGATCATTCAATTATGAAGAAACCTTAGCTTTCTTCCTAGCACAGACTACCCGTGAGCGTTTAAACTTGAACTGAACCCATCTAACCAAATAGTTGTAACTCAGCAGTATTCACCCTTGAAGCGAATCCTTGCTCTATCCCAACCTCCAAAACCCATCTGTTCCATGTCCTCTGCCATCCCAACCGGAGTGGATGCCAACCCAGGCAGGTTCTCTCCCCCAACTCCCGCCTCCTTTAAACCCGCGTCTGCTATGGATTAAATGGTCACATTCTGGGTGAATTTCGCCCCCTTCATCCCTATGAAGCTTGACAACGGATTCGGGAATCGAGTAAACCTAGCCCTAGGAGCCTCTCCTGCCTTTTTCAGGAACCGTCATCCCCATCAACCCTCCACCGATGCTCCCTCCGAGGTGAGCCGATCGGCCCTCAGACGGCTACTACTCCTGAGAGAATACGGATGTCTGCACTCCCGAAGTACCCCAATTGAGATACCTTAGAAGACAGAACTACATAAAACTTTACAGTCAGGAAAAATTCTCATGTTTGAGTATTTCACAGAAAAGTCCATAAAAGCAATTATGCTGGCGCAGCAGGAAGCTCGCCGCCTCGGTCATAACTTCGTTGGCACCGAGCAGTTACTCTTAGGATTAATAGCCGAAGGAACTGGCATTGCCGCGCAGGTCCTCAAATCCGAAGGCGTCACCCTGAATAAAGCGCGGGTTGAAGTCGAAAAAATCATTGGTAGAGGCAGCGGCTTCGTCCCCGTGGAAATCCCCTTCACCCCTCGCGGTAAAAGCATTTTAGAAATGTCCCTGCGCGAAGCCAGCCAACTGGGACAACAATACATCGCCACAGAACACCTCCTGCTTGCCTTAACCCAAAGCCGAGAAGGGGTGGCTTTTAAAATCCTGGAAAACCTTGGCGTCAGCCTGGAACGAGTTCGTGCAGAAGTCATTAAACGAGTCGGGGAAAATCCCGCACCCGCCGGTGCCGTCTTTGGTGGCGAACGGGGTCGGGGTCCTGGGTCCCAAAAAGCCCTGCAACTCAGCGAATTTGGGGTCAACCTCACCGAAAAAGCGATGGAAGGGACTCTGGATCCCGTGGTGGGACGGACAAAAGAAATTGAGCGGATTATCCAAATTTTGGGACGTCGCACCAAAAATAACCCCGTCTTAGTCGGGGAACCCGGGGTGGGTAAAACCGCGCTGGCGGAAGGATTGGCACAACGCATCGCCAACCAAGACGTTCCTGAAACCCTCAAAGATAAACGAGTGTTTACCCTGGATATGGGGTCAATCTTGGCCGGGACCCGCTTCCGGGGAGATTTTGAGGAACGCATCAAAATGATTATGGAAGAAGTGCGTCAAGCGGGGAATATCATCCTGGTGATTGATGAAATCCATACCCTTGTTGGTGCAGGTTCCGTGGAAGGTGGGATGGATGCAGCGAATCTGCTCAAACCCGCCTTGGCGCGGGGTGAGTTCCAGTGTATTGGTGCGACAACCTTAGATGAGTATCGCAAACATATCGAACGGGATGCAGCGTTAGAACGGCGCTTCCAACCTGTCATCATTGGCGAACCCACAATCCAAGAAACAATTGAGATTTTGCAGGGTGTCCGAGTTCGTTATGAAGAACATCACAAATTGACGATTTCTGATGAAGCGTTGGTTGCTGCTGCGGAGTTATCGGAACGATATATTACCGATCGCTTCTTACCGGATAAGGCGATCGATTTGATTGATGAAGCCGGTTCCCGAGTGCGCTTGCGCAATGGCAAAACTCCATCGGTACTGCGAGAACTGAAAAAACAACTCACGGAAGTGACGTTAGAAAAAGAAGCGGCAGTCCGTGCTCAGGAGTTTGAGAAAGCCTCCAAATTGCGCGATCGCGAATTAACCCTAGACGAAGAACTGGATCAACGCATCAAAAACGAGCACGCGGAAGTCCAAAATACCAAAAACCTGGTCGTTACCGGGGAAGATATCGCCCAAATTGTCGCCTTCTGGACGAGCGTTCCAGTCAGCAAACTCACCGAATCCGAGTCCGAGAAACTGATGCTAATGGAAGAAACCCTGCATCAACGGTTAATCGGTCAAGAAGAAGCGGTGAAAGCAGTTTCTCGTGCCATTCGTCGTGCACGGGTTGGCTTAAAAAATCCCAACCGTCCGATCGCCAGCTTTATCTTCTCCGGTCCTACCGGCGTCGGTAAAACGGAACTGACAAAAGCCTTAGCTGCCTACTTCTTCGGGTCAGAAGACGCCATGATTCGCCTGGATATGTCCGAATACATGGAACGTCATACCGTCTCCAAACTGATTGGTTCCCCTCCGGGATTCGTCGGGTATGACGAAGGGGGACAACTCACCGAAGCAGTGCGCCGTCGTCCCTATACGGTGATTCTATTCGACGAAATCGAGAAGGCACATCCCGATGTCTTTAATATGTTGCTGCAAGTCCTGGAAGATGGACGGCTGACGGATGCTAAAGGTCGGGTGGTAGACTTCAAGAATACCCTGCTGATTATGACCTCAAATATCGGGTCTCGGGTCATTGAAAAAGGTGGCGGTGGACTCGGATTTGAGTTTGCCGACAACCGCGCCGAAGCTCACTATGACCGCATTCGCAGCTTGGTGAATGAAGAACTGAAGAATTACTTCCGTCCCGAGTTTCTCAACCGTTTGGATGAGATTATTGTCTTCCATCAGTTGACCAAGAATGAAGTCACAGAGATTGCTGAAATCCTGCTGCGCGACTTATTAAAACGCCTGGTTGAGAAACAGATTAGCCTGGAAATCAGCGATCGCTTCAAAGAACGAGTCGTTGAAGAAGGGTATAATCCCAGCTATGGTGCACGACCATTACGCCGCGCCATTATGCGCCTGTTGGAAGATCATCTCGCCGAAGCGATGTTAACCGGCAACCTCGATGAAGGGGATTCGGCAATCATTGACCTGGATGAAGCAGGGGAAGTGGTGGTACATCGTGTAGAAGGGCGATCGTTGGTGTCTCCTAGCACTCGATAAGCAATAGAAATTGATAGGGGGATAAGTTCCCTCTAAATCATCACAAGGCGGGGGAGAAATCCTCCGCCTTTTCTGATACAATGCGGTAGGGCAGAAGGCCGGGAACAGTAACTGAGACAAACCCAGCAGCTTACACTCTTTAACTGCAACAACCGCCCGCCAATCGTTCAAACCTCACCGCAACAACCGCAGGGGGTTTAAACCCCCTGCTAATAGCTAAAGTCGGATAAATCCGACTGATGGAGGAACGGTTTATATGCCAGATTAACTACCCTGTAAAATCAGCTAAATTAAGTTAAAAATGGATTAATTTATCCCGTTTAAAATTATCATAAAATCGCCCAATTTAATCTAAACCATCCAATTCATAAAGTCGGTTTTAACCGACTTTAGCTATTAGGCGGGGGTTTAAACCCTCGCCTCGCCGGTTATCGCGATCAAGTTTAAACCCCGCCGGTTATCGCTTATCGCGGACTAAATTTAATCCGATAAACCGAACCGGGATATTGCTTAAACGTTTTACTCACCTGACTCCGCAAATTCCAAAAGCGCACCGTATTATCTTCACTAGCAGAGGCTAAAATCTTCCCATTCGGACTAAAACTTACACTATAAACAATATTTTGATGGTCCCGTAACGTCACCAACAAAGCGCCATCTACACTGCGCCAAATTTTTACGGTTTTATCCGCACTTGCTGAAGCAATTAACTCGCCATCGGGACTAAAACAAACATCTAATACCGCATTTTGATGACCCGTTAAGGTGCGAACCGTTCCATGACGACCCCAGGTAATATCTCTCACCCACAATTTGACCGTACCATCGCCACTGCCGGAAACTAATTGATTCCCACCGGCACTAAAATTAACGCTGTAAACACTATCTTCATGACCTTCTAAGGTTCTTAAACAAATTCCATTAAACTGCCATAACTTAACCGTACCATCGGCCAAACCTGATGCTACTAACTTTCCTTTAGGCATAAAATTAATATCAAAAAATCCCGAAGATTGTCGCTTAATCGATGAAATCAATGTGCCATCTCGTTTCCAAAATTTTACCGTTTTATCCGCACTGGCGGTGGCAATGCGATTCCCTTTTGGATTAAAATCAACCCCAAACACTTCCGCACTATGTCCTTTCAGGGTGGTTAAAAAGGTTCCATCTCGCCGCCAGAGTTTAACCGTTTTATCCGCACTGGCGGTGGCGATGAGTTTCCCATCAGGACTGAATGCCACACTCAAAACGCTGTCACTATGACCATTGAGAATCGTATCAACACTGCCATCAAGTTGCCAGAGTCTGACCGTTGTATCGGCACAGGCAGCGGCGATCGCACTAGAAAGAGTTGGAGAAAAAAACATACCACAGTCAGACCGTTTTGGAGTCAGCAGAATTTAAAAGGAAGAATTTCCGGGATATCTATGATTATAAAGGGTTAAGGTTTCACTATCCTGCACCGGAGAGGAACGGTTTTCTAAATTCATCAGAAAAGACCCTGAATTGTCTATAATAACGATATCGGATTGGGGAGGTTATATGGGGTTAACAAGTGAACTGCGCTGGTTTTATCCGGGTTCTCCACCGGAGGCAATCGCCCATTGGTTTGAGAGTGAATGTCCTCAACAAGGGCCAGTCACCCCAGAAACGCGAGATGATTTATATCTGTTCACTCCACACTGTGATTATCTTAATATTAAATGGCGACAAGAACGCCTAGAAATCAAATGGCGGCAAGCAGAATGGGGGGAGGTCCAGTTTGGAGATTGCTTATCGGGGAATCTGGAAACTTGGCAAAAGTGCGCTTGTGAGGAGTTGACTGCCACAATGCCACCGGATGCGGAAGCAAAGGGAACCTGGGTGAGGGTCCGCAAACGGCGATCGCAACGGTTCTATCATGTCCAAGATGCCACGATTGAACCCATCGGTGGCGATCGCCCCATTTCCCAAGGGTGCAGTTTAGAACTGACTCAACTGGCGATCGCCGATCAACCCTGGTGGAGTCTTGCATTAGAAGCGTATGGCCCCCCAGACACCCTGATTGACACCCTCAAAGCAACCGTAACGGTCCTTAGCGCCTCCTATCCCCCGGAATTTCCCTTAACCCCGGCGGCATCCTTTGCCTATCCCCATTGGTTGCAACTGGTTCTCCAGGGAAACGGGGATGGTTGAAGCGGAAGGAACGACTGAAGTCGTTACTACAAACGGGGGACGGGGAAGAAACGACTGAAGTCGTTACTACAAACTCCAATCCTCCCCACCTCCCCCAACCTCCCCACCTCCCCTGATTCGGGAATCCCGATCTCTACTCTGGGCAGGGCTTAATTAGAATAAAAATGTGACAATAATAGGGAAAAATAGTATGCAACCCAATAATCCGAATCAGTTTACAGAAAAAGCGTGGGCGGCGATCGCCCAGACCCCGGACCTTGCCAAACAAGCGCAGCATCAGCAAATCGAAAGCGAAATCCTGATGAAGGCGTTACTCGAACAAGAAGGACTCTCCAGTAGCATTCTGAATAAAGCGGGAGTCAATATCCAACAAATGCGCGATCGCACGGAACAATTTATCAATCGCCAACCCAAAGTGAGTGGCACCAGTTCCGTCTATCTTGGACGGAGTGTGGATACCCTCCTCGATCGCGCCGATGCCTATCGGAAAGAATATGCCGATGAATATATTTCCGTCGAACATTTATTACTTGGATTCGCCAAAGATGACCGCTTTGGTAAAGGACTGTTCCAAGACTTAAAACTCACCGAACAAAAACTCAAAGAAACCATCTCCCAAGTTAGAGGCAGTCAAAAAGTGACCGATCAAAATCCCGAAGGCAAATATCAATCCCTAGAAAAATATGGACGCGACCTCACTCAAGCGGCGCGAGAAGGTAAACTCGACCCCGTAATCGGTCGAGATGACGAAATTCGCCGGACGATCCAAATTTTATCGCGGCGCACAAAGAATAATCCGGTGTTAATTGGGGAACCGGGAGTCGGTAAAACTGCGATCGCCGAAGGACTCGCCCAACGGATTATCGCCGGAGATGTTCCTCAATCCTTGAAAGACCGGCAATTGATTACCCTCGATATGGGGTCATTAATTGCTGGGGCTAAATATCGCGGGGAATTTGAAGAACGCCTGAAAGCAGTCCTCAAAGAAGTCACCGAATCCGGTGGCAATATTATCCTATTCATCGATGAAATTCATACCGTCGTCGGGGCCGGTGCCACCCAGGGCGCAATGGATGCCGGGAACTTGCTCAAACCTATGTTAGCACGGGGCGAACTCCGTTGTATCGGGGCCACAACTCTGGATGAATATCGCAAATATATCGAAAAAGATGCGGCATTAGAACGCCGTTTCCAGCAAGTGTATATCGATCAACCCAGTGTTGCCGATAGTATTTCCATTTTGCGCGGACTCAAAGAACGCTATGAAGTGCATCATGGGGTAAAAATCTCCGATAGTGCCTTAGTTGCAGCAGCAACTTTATCGAACCGATATATCAGCGATCGCTTCCTTCCCGATAAGGCGATCGACCTCGTAGATGAAGCAGCAGCAAAACTGAAAATGGAGATTACCTCCAAACCCGAAGAACTGGACGAAATCGACCGCAAAATCCTCCAGTTAGAAATGGAACGATTGTCTTTACGAAACGAAAGTGATATTGCCTCTCAGGACCGATTGGAACGGTTAGAGAAAGAACTCGGCAACCTCAAAGAACAACAACATACTCTAAATGCTCAATGGCAGTCTGAAAAAGATGTCATTGCTAAAATTCAGAGTATTAAAGAAGAAATTGATCGGGTCAACATCGAAATTCAACAAGCAGAACGCAACTACGACCTCAACCGCGCCGCCGAATTGAAATATGGCAATCTCAACCAATTGCAAAAGCAACTCCAAGAGGCGGAATCCAATTTAGCAGCAACCCAAACCAGCGGTCAAACCTTACTCCGAGAAGAAGTAACTGAAGCGGATATTGCGGAAATTATCTCTAAATGGACCGGAATTCCGATTAGTAAATTAGTAGAATCGGAGATGCAAAAACTGCTGCACCTTGAAGATGAATTGCACAAGCGCGTCATCGGACAAGAGGAAGCAGTCACCGCCGTTGCTGATGCCATTCAGCGATCGCGCGCCGGATTATCCGACCCAAATCGCCCCGTTGCCAGCTTTATCTTCCTCGGACCCACAGGGGTGGGTAAAACTGAACTCGCCAAAGCACTCGCCGCCTATCTGTTCGACACCGAAGAATCAATGGTGCGAATTGATATGTCGGAATACATGGAGAAACACGCCGTTTCCCGGTTAGTTGGTGCGCCTCCAGGATATGTGGGATATGAAGAAGGGGGACAACTTTCCGAAGCAGTTCGCCGTCGTCCTTACTCGGTGATTCTATTCGATGAAATCGAAAAAGCGCATCCGGATGTCTTCAATATCATGCTACAAATTCTCGATGATGGTCGAGTGACGGATGCACAAGGACATACCGTAGACTTCAAGAACTCAGTGATAATTATGACCAGTAATGTCGGGTCACAATTTATCTTAGATGTCTCTGGGGAAGATGAACAATACGAAGAAATGCGGGGTCGGGTCATGGATGCGATGCGGAGTAATTTCCGTCCGGAATTCCTGAACCGAATTGATGAGATGATTATCTTCCATTCGCTGAAGAAAGAGCAACTCCGGCAGATTGTGCAGTTGCAAGTCGAACGAGTCATGGAACGCCTACGCGATCGCAAGATGTCGTTGAAATTGTCCGATAGTGCGATTAGTTTCTTAGCGGAAGTGGGATATGACCCAGTTTATGGCGCACGTCCACTGAAGCGTTCCATCCAACGCGAGTTAGAAACCCAAATTGCTAAATCTATCTTACGGGGTGATTTCACCAATGGAGATACGATTTTCGTAGATGTAGAAAATGAGCGTTTAGCGTTTAAGCGGTTGCCGTCTGACTTGTTAGTTCAATCGGATTTGTAGGGTCTGGATAATCGGCGGGGTCCGGCGGGGGTTTAAACCCCCGCCTAATCGTTCAAGTCGGTTGAAACCGACTAGGGAGAATAATTTTAGGGAAGAATTTAGGAGGGATAGGTGAGATGAGTGTGAAGTTAGTTTCGCATAAATTTACCGTTGATGATTATAGTAAAATGGCAGAAATGGGGGTTTTGAAAGAAAGCGATCGCGTTGAATTAATCCGAGGAGAAATCATCGAAATGTCACCCATTGGAACTCGTCATGCCGCTTGTGTTGCTCGCCTGATAAACCTCTTCATGAATCGCCTGGGAAATCGAGCGATCGCATGGCCGCAAAACCCCATCCAATTAGGCAACAATTCTCAACCGCAACCCGATGTAACCTTGCTGCAACCCCGGGATGATTTCTATGCCACTCAACATCCGCAACCGGCGGATATCTTCCTATTAGTCGAAGTTGCCGACACCACCTTAGAAGGCGATCGTACCATCAAAATCCCCCTCTATGCCGAACATAACATCCCCGAAGTTTGGTTAGTCAACCTCCCCGAAAACTGCCTAGAAGTCTACCGCCAACCCACCGCCACCGGATATTAAATCATCAGTCAATTCTATCCCGGAGACACCCTCTCCCTACAAACCTTTCCTGACATCACCATCACCGTTAATCAAATCCTATCCTAATTCTTCTCTCCCCGTTCGTAGTAACGCCTTCAGGCGTTATTCTCCATAAGACATAAAATAATCATTAACAGTGCGATCGCCAACCCGTAGGGAGACAGCACTGCCCTCTATTCTGCCCATTGGTAAAGGCGATCGGGCCTTGATATCCAGCCATAAACCCGGATAAAATAGAAGATTATAACTGGGAGAATAGCACATGATTTTTCATCTAAATTATTAGAAATTGTTCGCGATATTCACAAATTATCTCTTTCCGAACAACAGTGGCTTTTAGATAAATTGGCTCATCAAATTAAAAATATAACCCAAGATTCCAGCCAATTTAATGACAGCCAAATTTTAAAATTTCAACTGCAAAAAATGGCCCAAAACCCAGAATTTCAAGCAGAAATTGTAGTTATCGATAAAGAATTTGCCATTGCCGAACTTGATGGGTTATAAACTTGATGGCAATTCAACGAGGAGAAATTTATTTTGTCAATCTCAACCCCATTCATGGGAAAGAACAGGCGGGAAAACGACCCGTCTTAGTTTTATCCATCAATGCGTTGAATTAACTGCCCCTAGTGGTGACAGTAGTTGTGGGAATAAAAGGCGAAAATATTCGCCGAGATTTCCCAACCAATGTCAGAGTCTTACCCGAAGACAGTGGACTTCCCCTAGAAACAGTATTTCTGTGTTTTCAAATTCGTTCTCTCGACCAAACCCGATTTCCAGACCAAGCAGCAGGCCGCTTATCTTCTGAAAAAATGCTAGAAATTGAAGAAGCAGTGCGCTATTGTTTGGGGTTATAATAGGGAAGGCAGCATCACAGCATTGGCATCTGGAGATAATGGGTCAAAATGTAACACCATGAGTTGCTCTGGACGTAAACCAACCGATTCATAAGTTTGACCTGTGCGAGAGTCCGTAAATTCCACTTCAAACGCCGCACCCTTTGCCAAAACTTCTACCACGGTCCCCACTTGCCCTTGCCATAAATTGTATTCAGGAATATCCACAGTCAGCGCGACGATATCTAATAATTTAATGGGTTTAGGTTTCATCAATTTTGCCTCCAACTAGGATAATGGGTAACAAGTCGTTAACTTAGGGATATTGGAACCCGCCTCGATAATCCAAACCCTGCGAAGGGTTGCCTTTTTCTCCTGCCATTCCATTGTAAAATCAAGAGTCTAACGTTGACCAAAGTCATCGAGTCTGCCGAGTTGTGCTTCTTGACTTTTAACAACCTCTAGCAAAATTTGGCGTAAGGCTTCTGCATCATCGGCACTCATCCCCAGAATAGACAAAAACAGCCGCGCCTTGTGCTTGCCATCATTATGTTCTAGGTTAAGGCAGCAGTCCCGGAGTTTACGGATATCTACCACTGCGTTCTCCGAGTATGGAATCAGCATCAGGTGAGAAGATTCAACCAGTTCCCTTAAAGTTTATCTCAAAACCCAGTCACTTAGGTTGGGTTATAATAACAACCATCCCCCTCCTGTATCCCCTGCCATGAACGAACGACGCATCCAAGCCTATCGCAACCTGATTCAACAACTGCTCACCTGTCCCAATGGCGAGGAAGACCAAATCCTCAACCAGGCGATCGAGTTAGTAGATGAAGGATTTATGCAGGCGTGTCAACTGCGGGCACAACAGTTGCAGCAGGAAGGGGAAGAGAATCAGGCGCAGTTTCTGCGAGATGTGGCGCAACAGGTGGTGGCCTTTCTCGACCAACAACCCTCTGGCGGTGGGGGTGAATCCAGGGAAACCCAAGGTCATGCTACAGCGGAAGACTATTTCAACTTTTTAATGCAGATATTGCAAGCAATTCAAGATAGTCAAAGCAGTCCCTCAGTGGTGTATCCCTTGCTACAACAGAACCTGGATAAATTGGATGTGAACCTGATACAAATTTTGAACAATTGGGCCAGTAAAACCCTCAATCAAATCGAGGAAAATCAAGCTGCTAGTATTGCGGCAGATATTGGCGACTTCGCCACTTTAATTCAAGAATTTCCATTAGGAAATCCGATTAATAATCAGGAAATCGCAGTAGTCGGCTATGAAATTAGTTTAACGGTTTTTACCCGAGAACAAGCCCCGGAAAGGTGGGCTAGTCTCCAAAATAATCTGGGTAATGTCTACCTTAACTGCATCCAACGAGAACCGAGGCAGAATCTGGAACTGGCGTTCAACTGTTACCAAGCCGCTTTAGAAGTTTTTACCCCTAACACCTTTCTTGAAAAATGGGCAGAGACTCAAAATAATCTGGGGAATGCCTACCTTAACCGCATCCAAGGGGAAAAGCGGCAGAATCTGGAATTGGCCATTACTTGTTACCAAGACGCTTTACGAGTTTATACTCAGGATGCCTTTCCCGAAAAATGGGCAGGGACCCAAAATAATCTGGGGACTGCCTACAATAACCGCATCCAAGGGGAACGGGGGCAGAATCTGGAATTGGCGATCTCATATTTCAAAGCAGCTTTACAAGTAAGAACCCCTAACACCTTTCTTGAAAAATGGGCAGAGACTCAAAATAATCTGGGGAATGCCTACCTTAACCGCATCCAAGGGGAAAAGCGGCAGAATCTGGAATTGGCCATTACTTGTTACCAAGACGCTTTACGAGTTTATACTCAGGATGCCTTTCCCGAAAAATGGGCAGGGACCCAAAATAATCTGGGGACTGCCTACGGTGACCGGATCGAAGGGGAAAAGCGGCAGAATCTGGAATTGGCCATTGCTTGTTACCAAGACGCTTTACAAGTTAGAACCCGACGAGATGCCTTTCCCGAAGATTGGGTAATGATGAGCCTAAATAATCTGGGGAATACCTACAATAACCGCATCGAAGGGGAAAAGCGGCAGAATCTGGAATTGGCCATCGCCTGTTACCAAGACGCTTTACAAATTTTTACCCGGGATGCCTTTCCCCAAGATTGGGCAATGACCCAAAATAATCTGGGGAATACCTACCGTAACCTCATCCAAGGAGAACGGAGGCAGAATCTGGAATTGGCCATTGCCTCTTTCCAAGCCGCTTTACAAGTTTATACCCAGGAATCATTCCCGCAAAACCATGCCGAAACCTTATTTAATTTAGGACTTGCCTATCGCGACAGTTCTCAAGTACAGAATGCCTACAAGACGTTTGTTGCTGCCATTGATACCGTAGAAGAAATTCGCAGTGGCATAATTATTGGGGGTGAGGCAGACAAGCAGAAATTAGCGGAAGAATGGCAGAAACTCTATGGCAACATGGTTGAAGTCTGTCTAGAATTGGAGAATTACTCGGCTGCTTTGGAATATGCGGAACGCAGCAAGGCGAGAAACTTACTGGAATTGATGGCAGCTACCCGCCTCAAACCGCCAGGGGTTTCCTCAGAAGTGTGGGAACGCTACGATGCTTTATCCCAAGAATTGTGGAACCTCCAGCAGCAGTCGGATAATAGCACATTCTCCACACTTTCAAAGACTGAAATAATTCAACAAAGCAAGAAATTACACCAAGAAATCGATACTTTAGTCGAGGAGGAAATTACCCCCCATAACCCGAAATTCCGATTGGGGCAACAAGTGCAACCCATGCCCTACCGAGAAATTCAAGCACTCGTGGATGATAACCGGGCGATTGTAGAGTGGTATTTTACGAACAAAGGTATCCATGCCTTTATCGTCACTCGTCAGGGGGAACCTATCCTGGTCTCTACCGAGCCGGATGCCTGGGAGGGGTTGGTACAGTTGACGAGTGAGTATGTAATCGCTTATTATAATACAGATAAAAGCCAGTGGCGGCAGCAGTTACCCTCATACTTGCAGCGGTTGGCGGAGATTTTGGAACTGGATAAACTGCTCTCTCGTATTCCTTCCCACTGTCAGGAGTTAGTCTTAGTTCCCTATCGCTTTCTGCATTTATTTCCCCTCCATGCTTTGCCCGTTTCCCAGACAGAATATCTCAGCGATAAATTTCCCCAAGGGATTCGCTATGTCCCCAGTAGTCAGATTTTGCAGTTATCTTTATCACAAGAGAGTACCCCGTTAGGAAAGGGGGGAGAAGAGAAATCTTTATTTGCGATACAAAACCCAACGGCAGATTTAGACTATACGAATATCGAAGTCGAGGCAATTCAAACGGGTTTTAACGCAGTCACTGTCCTAAAAGGAGACGCTGCCAGCAAAACTGGGTTTAACCAAGCGGCAACCCTGTTAAAAGATGCCGCTTTCGTCCACTTCGCCTGTCATGGTTCTTTTGACTTTGCCAATCCCCGCAATTCGGGACTGATTCTCGCTGATGCCAAACTCTCCGAAACCACGGCGACAGAGGAAGGTGTTCCCCGGATTCGTTCTCAACGCGGTGAGTTTAATCCTAGCGAATGCCTGACTCTGCCAGAAATCTTTAACCTGCGCTTCCGGCAATGTCGTCTCGTCGCCCTCTCTGCCTGCGAAACGGGTATCACGGATATTCGCACCACTAGCGATGAATATATCAGCATTCTCGCCGGATTTTTCTTTGCCGGTTCGCGCAATGTGCTCGGGACATTATGGGCGGTGAATGATTTATCCACGGCGATTTTTATGATTCACTTTTACGAAACCCTCCTGGGCGAAAATCAGCCCCCGGTGGCATTGGCGGTGAAGCAAACTCAGGAGTGGATGCAGCAAGTTACCGTGGCGCAGTTGTTGGAGTGGATTGTGGGTTGTCCGTTGATTGGGGGGGAACGGCGGGAGGAAATGTGCTATTACTTACGATTAGGATACAAGACGAAACTCGATGTCAAACGGTTTGAGTCTCCCTATTATTGGGCTGCTTTTTGCGCCGTTGGACAGTAGAATTAGGTTAGAAGATGAAAATCTTTATCCCCAAGACTAGGGGTAAGGATAGTGCGGGGCCTTGTTCCTACGGCAGGTACTTGGGCAATAGCGAATGGAGAAGAAACTATGAAACCAGAAAAACTGATTGCTGACTTTCTGAATGTTTGGGATAATCAACCGGAGGTGTTTGAGGCAACTGGGGCAATGGCAGGGCTAGAGTCTCTCAATGCTGAAATGGGGGAGTTGGAAGATCTCTCTAATCCGGCGATCGCTACGAAAATTGAGGAATTATGCGAAGCCTATTCAGGGTTGGCCGAGGCAATTATTGGTGCAAGCAGAAAACCGAAGCCGAAACCTAGTGAATCGGCACAATCGGAGAAGGTTTTGGATAATCGCTTTCCGAAATTGTCTCAAGTTTTGCGGGAACGAGATAGAAAAGATTCTTCCAGGGAGACTTAATCGAATGGATCCTAAACCAACTGAGGCAGGCGATCGCCTTTTTGCCCCAAATCTCTATGTATTCGCCTATTCTCTCCGAGAAGACGCAGAAGGAAAAATCAATCCCCTCTGGCAATATGGGGATAATATTCTGCATCATTTTACCGAGAAAACTCTGATTCCCAACCTTGTTTTTCCGGAGAATGGAACCAGTAACCGATCGGATTTGCTGACTGATGTTTCCCTTCATTTTCTCCCGGAAAAATCTCCGCAGATTGAAGGGTTTGCTCAACCGCAACAACTCCAAGATAGTTATGTGCTTTGGTTAAATGTCGGCTATTCTGACGAGGATGATACGGCTGAGACTGTCCCAGTGCAAGTGCTGAGTAAATTCAATCCCAATGATGTTTTAACTCTGCCTAACTCTGATCAACTTTTAGGACAAACTCTCCTGATTACGGCTTGGTTAACTACCAAAACCAAGCCAAAGGATGTTAAATTTCTCCGAAACATTGCCGATCAATGCGGTCAATCCCTGCTGGGTAAAGCTGCCCCGCCATTCTATCGCGCTGGGGAGTTATTCGATAGCCCTATTTTTGAGTATGGTAAACCTAGCCTTTCCCTTCATCCCCCGCTTCTCATTTGGCTGTTTTATTCCAAAACAGCCGACAATCAATATGATAATTGCCAGCAGGAACTCATCGCTTTACTCCTTTATCGTACCAAAATTGTTAAGGCATTTCATGATAGCCGGGTGGTTTATGCAAAATTAGATACAGACTATGGCCAAATTGAGCAGAAGCTGGATGATCTCCAAAAGAAACTCGATTCCACGGATGCCTTGACGAGTGACCAGGATCTGGATAGTTTCAAATCTCAGTTAAAAGGCTTCGCCCGAGACTCCCTGCAATACACTCGTCTGCTGCGAAAAATGGAGGATTTTGCCAATACAATCGAGATAAATCTTTACAACTATTTGGAGACAATTGACGAGATTTGTGCTAAACTAGGAATCGATAAGGAAGAACTATCATTTCTGAAGCACTTCGGGGAAAATACCGCACCGCACTTCCGGAGGCAAATTAAGGCAGATTTAGGCTATTTTGAACATGGGACGGAGTTGATGGACCAGGCGATCGCCTCGATTCGAGGGATTGTTGAAATCGACCAAGCGAAAAGCGATCGCCTGCGGTTGGAACAGGAGAAACAGCGCGATCGCCACTTAGAAACCCTGATTTATGTCATCAGTGCCGGATTAGCCGGTGCTGGGATTGCCGCCTCTAGTTCTGGCTATCTCACTGCTGGAAGTGAGACTGGGGAGATGACCATTCAATGGATTCCGGATTTCAATAAACCCCTCCATCCTTTTACCAAAGTCCTGGGGATTAGCATTGCGATCGGGGTTTTATTGGGATTACTTGTGTGGTTGATTCGACGAGGAATACAATCATTTGCAGAAAAACGAGGATAACTCTCTCTCCCCTTGATTTGCGACCCCCAACAATGGTAAGAATAACCTCGCCCTGCCTTAACCAATTATCGTGAATCAGTTTCTTAAAGGATGCAACCTCTATCTCATCGGGATGATGGGGTCTGGAAAAACCACCATTGCCCAAATTCTGGCCCCCCAATTGGAGTATCGTTATTTTGATACCGATCGCCTGATTGAACAGGTGGCGGGTCAATCCATCCCGGAGATTTTCGCCGAAAGTGGAGAGGCGGCTTTTCGGGAACTGGAAACCAAGGTATTGAGCGAATTGTGCGCCTATACCCGTCTGGTTGTGGCGACGGGGGGAGGGATTATCCTGAACCGGCAAAACTGGAGTTATCTGCAACATGGGGTGGTGGTGTGGTTAGATGTCCCCGTGGAGCAACTTTATCAGCGCTTGGAAGGGGATACCACCCGGCCATTGTTAAGAGACCCTGACCCAATGGGTAAACTGCGATCACTCCTTGACCAACGTCAATCCCTGTACTCCCAGGCCGATGTGCGCGTGATTGTCGGTCCTGAAGATACCCCAGAACAAATCGCTACGGGAGTTTTAAGCGAAATTTCCAAAATCCTCAAACACCGTGTTAATCAGAACTAAATCCTCCCCTTCCCCACGCCAATCCCTCGATTCCCTTCAACCCAAATTTTTTCGATGATTCTCAGGGTTGAAAAATTGCCATAAGCTAGGAGTGTCCTATTTTCAGGGAATACCTATGGTGACCGAGAAAGAACTCAGCCAACAAGAAACTGAAGCAATGCGGGTGAAGGTGCTTAGTGAAGCCCTCCCCTATATCCAGCAATTTGCCGGACGTACCATTGTGGTCAAATATGGGGGTGCGGCTATGAAAGACAGCACCCTTAAAGACCAAGTGATGCGGGATTTGGTGTTTTTGGCCTGTGTAGGGGTCCGGCCTGTCCTGGTCCACGGTGGCGGTCCGGAAATCAATAGCTGGTTGGACAAACTCGGCATTGAACCCCAATTTAAAAATGGTCTACGGGTCACCGATGCGCCGACAATGGATGTGGTGGAAATGGTCTTAGTAGGCCGGGTCAACAAGGAAATTGTCGCCTTGATTAGTCAAGCGGGGGGTTCGGCTGTCGGGTTGTGCGGGAAGGATGGGAATTTAATCACCGCACGTCCTCAAGGGGATGAAGGCATTGGTTTTGTCGGGGAAGTGAGTTCGGTGAATACCAAAATTTTAGAAGCCTTAGTCAAATCTGGCTATATCCCCGTTGTCTCCAGTGTGGCGGCGGATGATGCGGGTCAATCGTATAATATTAATGCGGATACGATCGCCGGAGAACTGGCTGCGGCTTTGGGTGCGGAAAAATTAATCTTAATGACGGACACTGCCGGAATTTTACAAGATCCCAAGGACCCTTCTACTCTGCTGCCGCAACTGGATATTCAACAAGCGCGGGAACTGATGAAAACCGGGGTGGTTTCCGGGGGGATGATTCCCAAGGTGACCTGTTGTGTAAGAAGTTTGGCTCAAGGAGTAAAAGCGGCTCACATTATTGATGGTCGGATTAATCACTCCCTGTTACTGGAAATTTTGACCGATACGGGAATTGGTTCGATGATTGTCGCTTCGGGATATCAGCGGTAAATTTCACCAGCGATTTTTCATTATATCAGGATTGCCGAGTCAGAAGGATGAAATAGCTATATATCCTTGATCCTTCTGACTGCACCGGGTGTTTAAATGTTGAATTACTGTGGTTCGATCGCCGACTTTGTTTGCAATGCCAAAAGCCGTGAAGATGCGCTGCCTCTGCTGAATGAACACTGCCGATCGCGCTTTTTTCTCCATCCTCGCCGAACCAAAAAAGTGCTGCTGTTCTTTCATGGATTTACCGCTGCACCCTGGCAGTTTGTGCCGATGGGAGAGGCTTTTTTTAAGGCGGGTTACAATGTTTTAGTCCCCTTAATGCCCGGTCATGGTCACGGGGGGAATTGGAGTCGCCAGAATCCTGCGCCATTACCGACTACGGCAGCAGCGTATCAAGAGTTTGCCCTGGAATGGCTCGATCGCGCTCAAGAGTTGGGAGAAGAGGTCTACATCGGCGGGTTATCCGGCGGGGGTACGGTAGCGGCCTGGTTGGCCTTGGAACGCGCTGCGGATATTGCCGGTTGTTTGTTATTTGCACCCTATTTGAGCAGTAGTAGTCGGGTTTTGGATTTGTTTGTGCGAAAGCTGACTCCGGATTATTGTGATTGGGGTGCGCCGAGACCGGGACAGCGGCGATATGGGTACGATGGGTTTGCAGTGCCCGCACTGAAAACGGTGTTGTTGATGGGGGGAGAGGTACTGAATCGGGCCAAACGAGAAGCCTCTGCACCGATGTTTATTATTTCGAGTGAGAGCGATCGCGCGGTGGGTCATCGGGAACATCGCACGTTGTTTGAGTCGGTTTCCCGCTTTGCACCTCGGAGTTGGTATCATATTTTTGACCGGGTTTTGGATATTCCTCACACGATGATGACTCAAGGGGAGGGAAATCCTCACGAATCCATGTTAATTGCGATGGCAAAAGCCTATATTGACAGCAAGTTAACCTGGGATGAAATTGGGGATATTGCCGAACGGATGACCCGAGGGGAGACATTTGATGCGGCAGTTCGGACTCTGAATGTAGGCGATCGCGCTGCGGCAGAACTGCCAATTTTCATGACCTTGCTGGATAAGCGTTCTCTCGTGATGGAACGAAATCCCTGGTTGCGTCGAGCTTAATTTTAAGTCCGTAGGGCGTCGGTACAGTAGAGGGAAGACAAACCCGGTTTCTTAACCAAAATGTTGTTGATTAGCAACAGATTAAGTACAAAAACCAGGTTTCTTGTCCTAGCTGATCTAATACTGGACCGACACACTAGGGTTATCAAAGAAACCCGGCCTGTTCCAGAGGCCGGGTTTTTCGCATGGGAATTGATTCGCTTAGGGTTAGTCTGAGACTAAAAAGGCGATGAGTTCAGGCTGGATAATCGGTTCCCTGTCTAAAGAAAAATTTTATAAAATTCTGGACCCCTTGGAGTGAGAAAAATGCTTGCTCACAGTTATATATTTAGATTGTTTTATCTTCTCTTAAGAAGTTGTTTCTTGAGAAAGTTTACTGATAGTATAAAGCTTTCTTAATTTTTGATTAAATTTTTGGCGAAAGGATAATACGGGGGATAAAATTTAAAATGTATATGGTTGACCACCATTTGGGAAAAGTATTATGATCGAAGCTACAAAGTTCAAAGCTTACGCAGCGTTACAAGCCAGGGAAAAGCTCCAACCTTACTCATATCAACCCGCGCCCTTGCAAGTTGATGACATAGAAATTCGCGTCACTCATAATGGCCTGTGCCATACGGATCTTCATATGCGGGATAATGACTGGGGAGTGAGTCAATTTCCCCTCGTCGCCGGACATGAAGTCGTGGGAATTGTCACGGAAGTGGGAGAAAAAGTCACCCATCTCCAGAAAGGCGCTCGCGTCGGAGTGGGCTGGATCCGTAACTCTTGCCGAACTTGTGACCACTGCTTGCAAGGGGAAGAAAATATTTGTCGCCAAGGCTATACAGGTCTAATAGTCGGTAATCATGGCGGATTTGCCGATCGCCTGCGCGTGAACGCCTCATTTACTTACAAAATTCCCGATGCCTTAGACTCGGCCAGTGCTGCACCGCTACTATGTGCGGGAATTACCGTGTACACTCCCTTACGCACCTATATCAAACACCCGGGCACGAAAGTTGGAGTCATGGGAATTGGCGGACTCGGACATCTCGCGATTAAATTTGCCCGGGCAATGGGGGCGGAAGTCACCGCCTTTTCTACCTCGGCAGATAAAGCAGACCAAGCTCAAGAGTTTGGTGCCCATCACTATCAAAAGTGGGGGACCGCTGAAGAAATGAAAGCGGTAGAAGGGACTTTGGATTTAGTAATCTGTACCATTTCCGCCGAAACAGACTGGAATTTAGCGTTTAGCTTATTAGGCAACAATGGAGTGTTGTGTTTTGTCGGCCTCCCCGTTTCCACTCTAAATGTCCCCTTGATTCCGTTAATTTTGGGCCAAAAATCTTTAGTCGGTAGCATCGTGGGGGGTCGCCGTTTTATGGAGGAAATGTTAGACTTCGCGGCGATTAATCAAATTAAACCGATGATTGAAACCATGCCTTTAAGCCAGATTAATGAGGCGATGGATAAGGTGGCAGCAAATCAAGCTCGTTATCGGATTGTCTTGTTATCTGAATAAGGGTGGTAATGGGTCATTGGTCAATTGTCCTTTGTCCCTTGGACTCTAGGGTAAATAGGTTTCTGGACTCTCTTGCAAGATATTCATTCCGGATAGATAGCTCTCTCCCCTGGGAGGGGAGAGGAGCATTTAGAGGTGGGAAAGAAAGAGGGTGAAGTCTTGAGGGACCCACTAAGTCTTTTACAAAGAACCGGGAAGCACGCCTCGCACCCGATTCGTCCGAGGGGGTTGAACAAGTATCCGGTGAGGGTGTTGAGAATCAATAATCACCGGATTAATTAGGGTGGAATTTTCGATGCGCGAATCAATAATTGTCGGATTAATCAAGGTAGAATTGCGAATCGTCGCTTGTCCGCGTTGGGGATAATATTGGGGATAATAATTCGGAGGATAATAGGGATTATATTGACCTGGATAGACTCCCGGTTGACCATAATGGACATTGCGCGGTTGTCCCATTTGAATGGAAATTCCCCGGTCAATCACGATGGATACATTGGCCTGAGCTGCTGGAGTGCTAAACTGAAAGATGCCAGCGGCGATCGCCATCGGTGTCAAGGCGATCGCGACGGGATGAGACGGTCTAAACAAACGAAATTTCTCAAACATTGTTTTGCCTCAAAAGGGGATAAACCAAATTCATCAAATCCAGTACCAGGTTCGGTGACGCGAAGTGACGCTAAAATGATTCAGTAGATTGGCTAAATCAACAATCAACGGTGACATTTTATAGAAAAATCGTGAGTAGAGAACCCTTAGAGCAATTTAAAATCGAGTACCAGACTGGCAAAGACGCATTTGAGCGCGGCCAGTATCGAGAAGCGGTGCAATTCTTAGCAAAAGCAAGTCAGTTAGTCGATCGCAATTCCCGAGTAGGGGGAGAATGCCTGATGTGGTTGGTCACCGCTTACCAGGCAGCAGGGCAATCCTCCGAGGCGATCGCCTTATGCCAAACTCTTGTCCGCCATCCTAGCATCGAAACCCGCAAACAAGCCAAACGCTTAATCTATATTTTAGAAGCGCCAGAACTTAAATCCCGTCCAGAATGGCTCGTTTCCATTCCTGATATGAGTACCCTGGATGAGGGAACCTCAAAAGTCGCTCAAGTCAGCATGACGGCAACAGCAAAAAAGCCAAAACGTCAAGCGTCGGAATCGGAACTGCCGTTTGAGGACCTCTCCCAAATCAATACCCAAGATAATGGATTTGTGTGGGTGGCAATGGTGGCGATCGGTTTACTGGTGGCGGGATTGCTATGGTTCAGCTAAATGTTGGGGTGGTGCGTCGTTCCAAACGAGCTACTCCCTCCTTCTCCAACCCCTTCAAACTGTCCCAAAATAAGGTAAGATCAGGATATGTGCGTTGTATTCTTCGGTTAACGGCATACCCGAGTTCCGCATAACCCGCGACCCCTCGGCACAGACGCCAGATCCTCAATCCTGAATCAAGCTAGAGCGGGGTAAACCCACGGTGGCGATCGCGGTTTCTCCGATTCCTGCTGATTCAATCCGCTTTCGCGATCCCTCCCCATTGGCACCCTGTCGTGATGTGGCTCCAATGTCCAGGGTCCGGGGTTTCCCAGAGGCATTCCCCCTTCTCCTGCCCGGTGTGGCACCCGGTGGAAGTCCCCCGGTGCTGTTGAGTGAAATCCTGCCTAGGCGTATCGCCAAGGAGAAACCCCCAATGCTGGCTCTTTCATCCCCTTTATCCACCCATGAGCGCTGCCGTCAAGGATTTATTCTATGACTCAAGAATTTAGACATAAACGCTTCGATAAAGGTCACGTTATTCCCCATTCTTTCTTAGAAGAATTTCGCACCAAAGCTCCGAGTACCCGCCGCTATTTATTAAATTCTTTAACCTTATTTGCTTGTATTTCTCCCGAACAGCAACATCAGGCATTAAATGATTTAATCCAATCTGAATTAGTCAGTTTGGCGGAAAAAACTCAAAATTATCTCTATGACCGTATCCATACGGTCCTCCAGTATTTTGGCGTTGATGAAACCGGAGAATCCAAAAGAATCGCCGAATATTATTATCGGTATTATTTGCTTACCGGAACTATTCCCGAGAATCTAACTACCGAATATTTAACTCATCTTTTGAATTTTATAATTGGCATAGAAGTGATGAAAATCCTCTTCGCCATGAGCTTTATTGAACAACAGCGATTCTTTGAAATTCAGGGGCGCTACGCCATTCAAGTGATGATATTTTATCGCTATATCAAACCCATTCGGGATAAATTAATTCAGGAAAAACTGATTACCCGGGATGTCACAGGCAGTTATTATTATACCAAAACCAATCTAGGTGAGGATAAACTTTTAGATTATATCTTTGAAGTCTTCAAACTGGAAAAGATAGAAACTCTAGGAGAATTAGCGAAAGATTTACAGTTTGACCGGGAGTATATCTATCAACCCCCTCACGCTGACGAGCGCGATGTGCCGGTTTTCTAACTCCCGGAAGCCGATTGGGGGAGACTGAACTGGCCCTGAATGGTGACCTATCCTCACTCAAACCTTCGGAACACCTGCTTTGAAAATCAACCCATGCCTTAACTCAACCCAGTAGGCACAAGGACCGGGCTAGGGGGTCCGCTGACTCTCTAATTTGGACCTCATTTCTTCCCCGAGTTCTGACCTATTTTGCCCAGTTTAGTCCCTACTTTTGATAGATGCGATTCATCCCACTTTATGCAATATTATCCCCAGCCAGGGGAGACGTTTATCAAAATTAGAAACCCCTAAACTGAGTCCGCCAAGTCTCAAAAAATTTTCTACAATATTGAGTAAATACATCAAAAAATTGACCGGCCTACCCGATATTTACACCGGCCAACCGTATTTTTACTCATTTTTAGGAAAACTCAGGGGCGATCGCCAATTTTAGGAGAAAAAAAATGTCCATCACAAATAGCTCTATAAAACGCCAGAAATCTAGCGCAGCGCCAAGAGTGCTGCCACCACCACCGCCACCTCCCTCGGGTATTATCGCCAGTCGCAAAGCCGCGCAACCGCCACCGACTCCAACCCATTATATCAAAGCCCTGGTTGAACAAGCTCATAGTTGCAAAGCCTCGGATATTCACATTCGCGTCGGCGAGGTCCCGCGATTCCGAATCCGGGGACAAATGCGCGAAGCCCCCGAACAAGACCGTCTGACCCCGGAAAAGTTTAACGATTATCTGAACGAAATTCTCACCCCGTCCCAGCGGTCCCAATTTGCCAAAACCAAAGAACTGGATACCGCAATCTTCTACCCCGGCTTTATTCGCTGTCGGGTGAATTGCTTTGAAACCCTGATGGGTGGCGCGATGGTTCTGCGTTTGATTGACCTCCATGTTCCCTCCCTCGACGAACTACGCTTACCTGAAGTCCTGAAAAAAGTGATTTCCCATTCCCAAGGGTTGGTGTTGGTAACGGGTCCGACGGGTTCGGGAAAATCTACGACAATGGCGGCGATGATTCGCTGTTTAAACGAAAGCAGCTTTAAGCACGTTATTTCCATTGAGGACCCGATTGAATATGTCCATGCCTCAAAAAGTTGCCTGATCTCGCAACGGGAAGTGGGACTGCATACCGATGACTTCCACTCCAGCTTGCGATCGGCCCTGCGGGAAGACCCGGATGTGATTCTGATTGGGGAAATGCGCGATCGCCTGACGATCAATATCGCCCTCCAAGCCGCCCAAACCGGCCACTTGGTCCTCGGAACCCTCCATACTCGCACAGCTATCAGCGCCATCAACCGCCTCTTAAATATGTTCAATCCCGAAGAACAAGTCGCCCTGCGAATTCAGATTGTGGAAACGTTGTATGCCGTAATCGCCCAACTGTTGCTTCCCACCACTGATGGAGGACGGACGACGATTAATGATGTGTTAATCAATACCACCACCATGCAGGATTACTTGTATAAAGGAGATGAGGATGGGGCGTTTGCCTTAATGCATTCGGATACTTATGAGGGAATGCAGGTGATGAACCAAGACTTGTATCGCAAAGTCATGGAAGGTCGCGTGGCGATCGAAGTCGCGGAGATGCACTCTCCGGATCCTGGTGAATTGGATCGCTTGATTCGGACTGGGGGATTTGATGCCTCGCGATCGCCTCGGGATTTTGCTTGATTCTTTGGAGGGGGAAACGACTGAAGTCGTTACTACAAACGAAGAGAACGACTGAAGTTATTATATCCAATAAAATAGCCCGCGTAGGCGGGCTTTGTTTGTATAGCGGCAGGCTTTAGCCTGTCCGCTACATCCAATACTCTCACATAAATTAGCGTTTCGCTAACTTCTTAACCGTCATCTTCCGCAAGCGAATCGATATCGGGGTGACTTCTAACAACTCTTCGGGACCAATGTATTCCAGCGCCCGTTCTAAACTCATTTCCACCGGCGCTTGTAACTGCACCAGTTCATCCCCAGTGGAAGACCGCACGTTCGATAACTGCTTCGTCTTCGCCACATTCAAATCTAAGTCTTGGGGACGGTTATGTTCCCCGACAATCATGCCTTTATATACTTTCGTCCCCGGAGTAATAAAGAACACGCCTCGGTCCTCCGCATTTTTCAAGGAATAGAACGTTGCAGCCCCTTCCTCAAAGGCAATAATCACACCGTTGCGACGGGCTTCAATATCTCCGGCAAGAGGGCGATAATCGAGGAAGCTATGGTTCATAATTCCGGCCCCGCGAGTCAGACGCATAAACTCGCCTCGGAACCCGATTAAACCCCGTGCAGGAATCGCAAATTCCAGTTGAGTGCGTCCCGTGGCATTGGCGCGCATATCTTGCATTTCCCCGCGTCGTTCTCCGAGGCGCTGCATACAACCGCCCACCCCTTCTTCAGGAACGTCCAGAACCAGACATTCAAACGGTTCACAGGGTTGACCGTTGATTTCGCGATAGATAACTTGGGGTTGGGAAACTTGGAATTCGTAGCCTTCCCGACGCATGGTTTCGATTAAGATACCCAGGTGCAATTCACCCCGTCCTGAAACGAGGAATTTATCTGGGGAGTCGGTTTCTTCCACGCGGAGGGCGACGTTGGTTTCCAGTTCTCGCAGGAGGCGATCGCGCAATTGGCGAGAGGTAACGAAGGTGCCTTCTTGTCCAGCAAAGGGAGAATCATTCACCCAGAAGGTCATCTGTAAGGTCGGTTCATCCACCTTAATTAAAGGTAACGCTTGGGGTTCATTGGGACAAGTAATGGTTTCCCCAATATTGGCATCCGCAAACCCGGCAACAGCGACAATATAACCGGCAGAAGCTTCCGGCATATCCACCCGATTGAGTCCTTCAAATCCCATTAATTTGGTGATTTTGGACTTAACAATTTCGCCCCCTTCCTTGACCAAAGCAGCCTGTTGACCGGCTTTAATCACCCCATTGTGAATCCGACCGATGACAATCCGACCTACATATTCAGAATAGTCCAGGGTCGTGACTTGCAACTGGAGGGGTTTGGTGGGGTCTCCGACCGGAGGCGGAACGCGATCGAGAATCAGGTCAAAGAGGGGCTGCATATCCACCCCTTCATCTTCCATAGTCGTTTTGGCATATCCATCAAGACCGGAAGCAAACAGGTAGGGGAACTCGCACTGGTCATCATCGGCCCCGAGTTCGATGAATAAATCCAAGACTTTATCCACTGCCGCGTGGGGGTCAGCTCGGGGGCGGTCAATTTTATTAACCACCACAATCGGGCGTAGCCCTTTTTCTAAGGCTTTTTTCAAGACAAAGCGAGTTTGAGGCATGGGACCTTCATTGGCGTCCACAATCAGCAGACAGCCATCCACCATACCCAGAACCCGTTCCACTTCACCGCCAAAGTCAGCGTGACCGGGGGTATCGACGATATTGATTAAGGTGTCTTTGAAGCGAACGGCAGTATTTTTGGAGAGGATGGTAATACCGCGCTCCCGTTCTAAGTCATTGGAGTCCATGACGCAATCAGGAACCTCTTCCCCTTCGCGGAAGATGCCAGATTGTTTGAGGAGAGCGTCAACGAGGGTGGTTTTACCGTGATCGACGTGGGCGATGATTGCGAGGTTGCGAATGGGAAGACTCATAAATTGCGTCAGGGATGCGAAATTGCAGAAATAAGTGAAGCAGATAGCATTTATATTTCTTTACAATTCTAGCGCATCTTAATCGAGATTGCAGATGCGATATCTAAATTTTTGTTTTTACGGATTTCCAGTGGCAACACCCGGCGGGGGTTTAAGCTAACAGCGCAAGTCGGATAAATCTGACATCTTGCACCATTCTCAACAACCGGCGGGGGTTCAAACGATTGGCGGCCTAACAGCTAAAGTCGTCTAAAGACGACTAAAAAAACCACCGGATAAGACGAGCAGTCGGTTTTCAACCGACTTTAGCTATAGCGCAAGTCGGATAAATCTGACATCTTGCACCATTCTCAACAACCGGCGGGGGTTCAAACGATTGGCGGCCTAACAGCTAAAGTCGTCTAAAGACGACTAAAAAAACCACCGGATAAGACGAGCAGTCGGTTTTCAACCGACTTTAGCTATTAGGCGGGGGTTTAAACCCCCGCCTGTAGAGGCGCTTCTCGAAGCGCCTCTACCTCGGTTTCACCCATCTGTAGAGGCGCTTCTCGAAGCGCCTCTACCTCGGTTTCTATCTGCGCCCTCCATCAGGCTGAGGAGTTAGACTCAGTTGCGCCTCATTGAGATTGGTATTCATTAATTGGGCATTTTCCAAATTAGCCTCTCCCAGACGCGCCCGGGTTAGATTTGCCCCATATAAATTGGCATTTTGAAGGGTTGCCCGTTCTAAACTGGCCCCGGTGAAGTTCGCCCCGCGTAAATCGGCCCCTAGTAAGTTGGCCCGGTCTAGGTAGGTCAGCGAAACCTTACAGGTGGCCCCGGGACATTGGCGACCCGTGGGTTCGATCGCCGATAAATTAGCCCCGCGCAGACTCGCTTGTTGGAGATTGGCATCCATCAGATGGGCCCCGCTGAGTTCGGTAAAACTCAAGTCGGCAAAACTTAGGTCCGTACCATTGAGCTTGGTGGTGAGTAACAGTGCCCCCCGGAGATTCGCCCCGGAGAGGTTGGCGGCGCGCACATTGGCGGTGGATAAATCCGCTTGGGTAAGGTTGGCATTTCTCAAGTCTGCACGGACGAGATTGGCCCCGCTTAAATTGGCTTTATGAAGATTGGTCCCGTTCATAATCGCATCGCGCAAGTCTGCTGCCGTGAGTTGAGAGATGACTAACGGGGGGTTAACCGAGGTAATGCGATCGCGGCGAATCGTCGTGGGTAGGGGTCGCACAAACCGCGCTTCACTCAGATTGGCCCCAGAAAAATCGGCCCAGCGCAGAATGGCCCCGCGTAAATCTGCCCGACTGAGATTGGACTCGGTAAGATTGGCCCCGCGCAAATCCGCCCCGAGTAAATTGGCCCCGGCAAGATTGGCCCCGCGCAAGTCTGCCCCAATCAAGTCGCATCCCATACATTCATTGGTTCGCAATAACCGGAGGACATGATCGGGATCAACCCCGAAGGCGGTTTGGGGAAAGGCGAAGGGAAGTAATGCCGCAGCAGCAGCGGATAACAGCGTTGCTGCGAACTGTTTTGGTGCGATCGTCCGTTTCATGGTGTTCCTGTCTCCTGAGAGAGTGTGAAATCCGGTATCTAAAGTCTATAAAAACCTTCAGGGTGCGGGTTAAACCGATCAGTACCGGATTCCGGATAATCTGAGGTTAGCATTGGTTCATGCTCCGCCCCACTCGGGAAAATCCTATACTAGAAGAAGATCGGGAAATTCAACGAGGGCAGGATATGGCTCTAAATCCCACAGTAATGCAGGCTGTCGAAAAGCTGGATTATCGCGTCACCGTCGGTGACGTGGCAACTAGCGCAGGACTGCAAGTGAATCTCGCCGAGCGAGAATTATTAGCTTTAGCTTCCGAAGCTGGAGGACATTTACAAGTTGCGGACACGGGAGATATTGTCTATCAGTTTCCCAAACAATTTCGTGCCATTCTGCGGAATAAGTATTTCCGAATTCAGTTGCAGGAGTGGTGGGAAAAGGTGTGGCGGATTCTGTTCTACCTGATCCGGATTTCGTTTGGGATTATTTTAATCCTGTCGATTTTTATTATTTTTGCCAGCATCTTTATTCTGCTAACCATGTCGAATAAAGATAGCAACAGCAATCGGAGTCGGTCCCGAGGTGGGGGGATGATATTTTTCCCGCGAATGTTTTGGGGACCGGATATTTTCTGGTTTTTCAATCCTAACTATGGCCGGTATCAGCGGGAAAGGAGACAAAAAGCGCAGGCGGCTTCATCATCAGAAGAGTCGATGAACTTTTTGGAGTCGGTGTTTTCATTTTTGTTTGGAGATGGGAACCCGAATGCCAATTTAGAGGAACGACGCTGGCAGGCGATCGCCGCTACGATTCGGAATAATCAAGGCGCAGTGGTTGCCGAACAAATTGCGCCCTATTTGGATGATTTGGGAACGGGATATGGCAAGGAATATGAAGATTATATGCTGCCGGTCCTGACCCGATTTAATGGTCGTCCGGAAGTCAGTCCTGACGGGCAGATTGTCTATCATTTTCCCGAATTGCAGACGACAGTCCAACAACGGAACACCTTGCCGGTTCCGTCCTATTTACGGGAATTGACCTGGAAATTTAGCGAAGCCTCTTCCAGTCAATTAAGCCTAGCTGCTGGATTGGGGGTGTTGAATATTGGGGGAGGAATTTTCCTGGGGTATTTATTGCAAGACGGGGCGATCGCTGCTCAGATTGGCGGATTAGTGGCGTTTACTGCCTCGATTTACTGGCTGTTGATTGGGTATGGAATTGCATTTTTGTCTGTTCCCTTAATTCGGTACTTGTGGCTGAAAGGACGCAACCGCAAAGTCGAAGCTCGAAACGAAGCCAGACAACAACAGGCGATCGTCTTAAATCAACCCTCGGATGAGTTGCGCCAAAAACTCACTTACGCCCAACAATTTGCCGCCCAAAACATCATCGGAAGCGGGGATATTGCCTACACCACCGAAACCGATTTAATCGAACAAGAAAGCCAAAATTCTGCCAAACTGGATGCCGAATGGCGCAAGCGTTTGGAAGGATAAAATCTGAAGGATGAAGGAAAACAGATGCTTTCTCCCTTCATCCTTCCCCTCATTCTTCTTGATCCAGCTTCAGACGTTTAAAGGTCAAAAACCCATAACCATAGGCCGGGGTAAAATTAAAATTGAGCATTTCCCAACCCTGTTCTCCCATCTGATTGGAATAGTCATAAAGCGGTTGCTTTTTCTGTTCGTTTCGCAGTTCTTGTCCGTTTGCACTATGCACGCAGAGGTCACCGGCAAAGTAGTCAAATCGAACGAAAAGGTACTCCCACTTTGGCACAGTGATTCTCCTGTTATAGATGGTTGGACAAAAAATATCTCCCGCTCCCTTACTGTGGGAAATAGAGGGGAGAATTGGAATTAGACGTTAATAGTCGAGCGGATCCGTGAGCCAATCCTCAACAGCTTACTCTACACGAATTTTTGCCAAAGTAGCATTTTGATAATAGTGGAGGACAATTTGTTGGTAATTTACACCCTGGGAAGCCAGATTGTAAGCCCCCCACTGACTTAATCCGATGCCATGACCAAATCCTCGACCCTGAATGGTAAATCCAGCGGGGGTATTGGATAGGGTATTTTTACTCGCTGAGGGACCCCCTTGGGGCACCACGGTAAACCGGGCGCTTCGGAGGTTAAGGGCTTGCCGTAATTCTTCCCCATCAAGAGTCCGCTGACCCGCATCTCCCACAATCAGGATCGACTGAATCCTTCCGTGGGGGCTAGTGCGTTGAGGTCTCATGGACAGGACATTCCCGACGCCGGAGATCCGACTGCTGAGTTGACTGCTGGTGAAGGTTTCGGTCCATTGGTAGACCGGGGAACCGGCATCATGGTCCGGGACCCCGCGTAGATAGGGCCTCGGTTCCATCCAGACATCTTCCACATTTTCTGTATGTCCCCCCGAGGAGGAGTGGAAAACGGCTTCAATGGGTTGACCATTGTAAACCAGGACTTGTCCGGCAGTGGCTTGGACCGCAGCATGGGTGGTATTGGCTTCTTTTTCGACCCCTTGATAGACTTGCCAGTAGGTGTCATTGCCCAAGTCATAGAGGGAATTTCCACGTTTTTGGCGCTGATAGAGGGCATAAGTTCGGGCCGCTACGGCTTGAGCTTTGAGGGCTTCCTGGGGCCAACTCGGACTCATTTCCGCCCCTAAGACACTGTAGAGATATTCTTCGAGGTCCACCTGGTTAATCACCGTGAGGCCGCCGGAGGTGGGAACCAGGATTGTATTGCCGCGATACCAGCGATCGCCAATATAAACAAACCCATCCCCACTCGGTTCGATCACGATTTGGTTGCCTTGCCAGCCCCCGAGGGCCACACCGGACCCCGTACTCCGGGCTAAGGATGCCTCCATGCCATTGAGTTGTCCCAAGGACTGACCCGCACTATCCAAGACTGTAGCGGGGGTAGAACTGCCAATGGTTACTTCGCTGACATCTTGTTTAATCGCGACTCGCAACAATAAACTGGCTTGCGCCGGGGCCACCATCATCAGCCACATCAAAGCAATCAGCCACCACTGGTGTCGGCTTTCCCACAAAGGCTTGAGTGGAGATAACAATCGGGTTGGGTTGGGTGCTAGTTTCATGGTTGGCAAGCTCCTCAAACAGGGAATCCTCTAAGATAAAGTTCAAAAGATAGTCGGTAATTGGGTTCAAGGGCTTTCTTCACAGCGGAAGTCTGCCCCATGTCTTGTCATAACCCCCTATCATACAAGCAATATGAGGAGATGAGAGGGCAGATGTACTTATTCTTTAGGCTGAATTTTAATCCGCACAAGAGGTCTAGAGGGAATGGGTAAGTCTTGAAAACTATGATAGGATAGCGAGTTATCGTTTCAAGGCTCTGGTTCTCTGTTCCCTCAAAGTAGAATTGAGTCCGTTTTATTGAGCCTGAATCAGAGGATTTTCGATTTAATCCCGTTGAACCCAGTATGCAGGAAGTCCGAAGGGTAGAAATTGCCTAAAATAAGTTATTTGAACAGTCAAAAGAGCGCCTTAAGATGCAGATTACGTTTTTAGGAACCAGTTCAGGTGTACCGACGCGATCGCGGAACGTATCCAGTTTGGCGGTCCGTCTGCCTCAGCGATCGGAGGTCTGGCTGTTTGACTGCGGCGAAGGCACCCAACATCAAATTCTCAGCAGCGATATCAAAATTAGTCAAATTAGTCGCATCTTCATCACCCATCTCCACGGGGACCATATCTTTGGATTGATGGGTCTGTTAGCTAGTTGCGGTTTAGCCGGTAATGCCAGTCGGATTGATATTTACGGTCCTGCCGGGTTAAATGACTATCTTCAAGCCTGTAGTCGCTACTCCCAAACGCATTTCTCCTATCCGATAAAAGTCCATCAGAGTCGGCCGGGAGTGGTCTATGAGGATGATGAGTTTATCGTCAAATGCGGACGCCTAGAACATCGGGTCACGGCTTATGGCTATCGGGTCGAGGAAAAAGACCGCGCGGGACGGTTTAATGTGGAAAAAGCGGCGGCTTTAGGGATTCCCTCGGGTCCTGTGTATGGTCAACTCAAACGCGGGGAAACGGTGACTTTGAGCGATGGGCGGCAGATTTCGGGTCAGGAGTTATGTGGACCCACGGAACCGGGGCGGAAAATGGCCTATTGTACGGATACGATTTTTTGCGAGGGGGCGGTGCAACTGGCGCAAGATGTGGATGTGTTGATTCATGAAGCGACTTTTTCCCATCAAGATGCCCAGTTGGCAATCGATCGCCTGCATTCGACCAGTACGATGGCGGCGCAGGTGGCTTTAGCTGCCCGGGTGAAAACATTGATTATGACCCATTTTAGCCCCCGATATGCCCCGGGAAATGATATCCAGTTGGAGGATTTGCGCCAGGAAGCCCAGGCGATTTTTCCGAATACCGAGATGGCTTATGATTTCTGGACTTATGAGGTGGAACGCCATCGTTCGACGGAGTTAGAGTCGGTGGGGACTAGGAGCGATCGCAGGTCGTGAATTAAGCGCGATCGCCCTAAACCTTTGAAGGGCTTTTATTCTCCTCCTGTTTCGGAAACAGCCGGACATTCGCATCGCGGAAGGTCTTCTAATAAAGGAATCACTTTCTGATTGGGAACGAAGATAGCGCTGCCGTTGTCTTCCTTGGGGCGATAATTGCGGAGGCGATCGCGAATTCCTCCGAGGCGATGGGTTGAGTCTATGGGCGATCGCGGTTGGGGAACCTCCAAATTCGGCCAGGAGGGTAAATCCACACAAGGACAATTTTCCGGCGGAGTTCCCCGAATTTTGGCAGGAATCGGCATGGTACATCTTGCACAGAGCATCACGTCCCACTTTTGCGTTAGCAATTCGGAGATCGTTTCATGGGTTCCCTCCACATAACAACTGCCATTTTTGGGGTCGGTCAGCATTTGCCAACATCTCTCAAATTCTGGACTGTAGGAATTGTCCTGGTAAATTGGCTCCGGCAGCAATTTATCCGTCCCATTATTAACCATAACTTTTTTGCCTAATTGGAACCAGTAGGCAAGATATTTTTTGACCTGTTCTTCCGTTGCCATAAATTTTCCTGAAATCTTTTTGCTGTCCTGACGAATCAACTCTATCGGAGTAATTCGCCCAATTGTTACTAAACCTAACGAATGGACCAAGAGGCTGTTTCCCGAGAGTTTCTAGCGGATTTAGATATCGCCAGTTCCCAGGATTTAGCCGCACCATCCAAGCCAGTCATCCATAAAGATGACCTACGCTGACTGAGATCCCTGGCGATTCTCTTTCCAATCTTAGGAAACATGAGCATAGATATATCTTAGCTTGTGCTCAACCGAGACGGCTTAGAAAAATCCACAGATTGAGTGGGAGAAATCCTCCTCTGGGGGATATTTAGGGTCAGGCTGAATTGATAGGTTTTTTCCCTAATCCTCTTGGGTTTTAGTGGGGGGGAGAACCGAACCGATCGCACTCAAATTCACGGCATGACCCCCAGTCACCAGATAAACTGGGTCAGCGATCGCCCCTAAACGCCGCACCACATCCCCCAGGCGATCGCGAAAGCTTCGACCCATTGGGTAGGCGGGAACCACCCCCCATCCTGTCTCCTCTGCCACAAAAATCACCGTTCCTTGCTTCAACCCCTTCAGACTCTCCATCAACTCCTCTAAAATTGCACTCCAACTTGGGTCATCTTCTGCCAACAGATTCGCCACCCAAGTGCCTAAAGAATCCACCAACAGACAACTGGGATTGTCGGAAGTAGTCTCTTGGAGAAGGGCTGCGGTGAGTGCGACCGGAACCTCTTGGGTCCTCCAGGTTGCCTGTCGCCTTTGGCGGTGGCGATCGATTCGCTCTTGCCACTCTGAGTCATCGGACTCCAGACGAGAGGTGGCGAGATAAATCACGGGTTTACCCGACTGTTCCGCCAACAGTTCCGCCCATTCACTCTTGCCCGATCGCGCCGGTCCCGTTACCAAAATGATTCGTTTCACCACCCGTTCTATCCCTGATTGTTGTGATTGGCTCAGTCCTGTGTCCGGATTTTCCCAAAGACTCACCCGCCCTGACGACCCTTGTTCCCTGTCATCCGGTCTGGTGTATCAGTTGTTTTGCTAGAGCGGTAAGTTATACTGCTCCAAGGAGAGTCACTCCATTCCAGATCCTTTCACCCAGAGTTAAGGAGGTTGAAATCTGTTAAACAGAGAAACGAAAGAGTCCAAACTGCTCGGGTATCCCGAATTTTTATCGTAAATTATACCGTCCGTTTAAACGCTCAAATCCAAATAAAATCTTAAGACACAGACGGACTGGGCACAGGGTCTGTTTAGTGAAAAGCCGCATGATAACCCTGGGGAGTGATCAGAACTCTTTTGAAAGCAGATTCAATTCCCACGGGGACGATTTAACAACTCAGCACAGGAGCTAGACTCAATCGGAGTAACCCATTTATGCCACAGCCCGATATCTCTGCAATTATTTGTACCCACAATCGAGACGTCTATTTAGGCGATGCGATTGATAGCTTACTCCAGCAAGATTTTCCCAATTTTGAAATCCTCGTGGTGGATAACGGATCGACCGATCGCACCAAAGAGGTGGTCGCCCAACGGGAGTCGGATCCGCGTCTCAAGTACATTTATGAACCCACCCTGGGGTTATCCTTCGCCCGCAATACGGGATTTAAACAGGCCCGCAGTGAAATTTTGGCCTATCTGGATGATGATGCAGTCGCCTCACCCCAGTGGTTGCAAACCCTGTGGAATGCTTATCAGCAAAATGAAAAGTTGGCGATCGCTGGGGGGAAAGTGACCTTAATTTGGCCCGAAGGGGTTGAACCTCCGATTTGGCTTTCTGCCGGTCTAGCGTCCAATCTAGGCGCTTATGACCTCGGGGACCAAATTACCTTGATTCGTGAACCGGGTCTGACTCCCAGAGGGTTAAATTACTCGATTCGGCGATCGTTTCTGGAAACAGTGGGCGGTTTTGATTTGAACCTCGGGCGGGTGGGGAAATCCTTGCTTTCCAACGAAGAACTCCACATGACTGAACTGGCCCTGAATCAAGGATGGGAAGTGGCTTATCTCCCCGAGGCGATCGCCGCCCATAACGTTGCGCCAGAAAGGTTAAAGCGCAGTTGGTTTTTGAGTCGCGGGTGGTGGCAGGGGATTAGCGAGTGTTACCGCGAACAACTGACAGGACGCGCTGGCATGGGACAGTTGAGTAATGGCGGGGAAAAATTCCTGCGGGGGATTTATAAATCTTTAAAATATGTTCGGGATCCGGCCTTAAGCTTTGACAACTTGGTGTACGCTTACGGTCAGATTGGGTATTTAAGTGCAGCCATCCGCGCCCTGTTTTTGGGTTCTCCATCTGCCGGATCCACAACCGCATCGGGTGGGGAGAAGCATTCGAGCGATCGGGCCGAACAAGGTTAAAACTAGAGAGAGCGAATCGGAGGTTGGAATGTGCCTAGGATGGAGATCAACGAGGATAAACGAAGATGAACGAGATTGGCAGAACAGGCTGGTGGAGTATCGAGGGCGATCGTCATATTCACCCATTCTTAAGCGTCTAAGCTGCCCCTACTCTACCCCTGAGTTTGAGAATTACCCTTAACCCCTGCGGGTACAAAGTCAACCTGTTGTCCATACTGTAAGCTTGCATTAGGTTAAACCAGATAATCATGGCCTCGACACCCTCAAAAATTCCAATTTCTGTTTTGATTCCCGCTAAAAATGAACAAGCCAATCTCCCGGCTTGCCTAGCGAGTCTGGAACTCGCCGATGAAGTCTTTTTAGTCGATTCCCAAAGTAGCGATCGGAGCATTGAAATCGCCGAAAATTGGGGTGCAAAAGTTGTTCAATTCCACTTTAACGGCGGCTGGCCCAAAAAGAAAAATTGGTCCTTAGAAAACCTCCCCTTTCGCAACGAATGGGTGCTAATCGTCGATTGTGACGAACGCATCCCCCTAGAACTTTGGGAAGAAATGGCCCAAGCCATCCAAAATCCCAACTATGACGGATATTATCTGAATCGTAAAGTCTTCTTCCTCGGTAAATGGATTCGTTTTGGCGGCAAATATCCCGACTGGAATCTCCGCTTATTCCGCCATCAAAAAGGCCGATATGAAAACTTAAATACCGAAGACGTTCCCAACACCGGCGATAACGAAGTCCACGAGCACGTCATCTTAGATCGTCCCGCCGCCTATCTGAAAGCGGACATGATTCATGAAGACTTCCGAGACATTTATCAATGGTTAGAACGTCACAATCGCTACTCCAACTGGGAAGCGCGAGTGTACTACAACCTACTCACCGGAAAAGACGACAGTGGCACCATTGGAGCCAACTTCTTTGGCGATGCTGTCCAACGCAAACGCTTTCTAAAAACCGTTTGGGTCCGCCTCCCCTTCAAACCCCTCCTCAGATTTATCTGGTTCTACATCCTTAAACTAGGCTTTTTAGATGGCAAAGCCGGATACATTTATGGACGCCTGTTAAGTCAATATGAATATCAAATCGGAGTAAAACTCTTTGAACTCCGCAAATTTGGCGGACAGTTAAATCAACTCTCCACCAAACCCACCTCCCAAACCCCAACCCTTCCAGAAATCAAAGAATCAGCCTAAACTCTTCCTCTCAATCCACTGTTAACCACAGATTGCACCGATTTCACAGACCTAGTGAAAATCCGTGCAATTTGTGGTTACTTTTTTGCCAAAGTCCTCCCCAAAAGTACCGCTATGCCGAAGGGATTGATTCACCCGCGATTCAGTTGAAAAAGTTTCAACCGTTGGATGACCCTCTGAATCCAAGCATTCAGAAAGGGGAATGGCTTTTCTTAGGAGTTATTAACTTTTACTCCAGTCCGTTGACAGTTGTTATCCTGAATTTAGAATCAGATTGGTCAATTCCACAAGTTTGGCCGAAACCGGATAAAGAGATGTTTGTAGAAGTTTCTCCGGGAGTCGAACACCGAGAAGTCATACCTTTTTGCCTCAGTTTACCCGAGGGATATAAGGAGTGGACTGATATTATCAAAGTCTTTGTCATCCTGGGGTATCGAGTGCGGGTTTGGGTTACCGGCACTCGATCGCCTGATGGTTGCGCCTCCAGGATATCGGGGTTATAGTGGGTCTGATCCGCTGTCTCTGTTAGCGGAGGTGATCGGCCAGGAACAACCCCAGGACCGCCGATTAAATGCTGCTTATTCTTACCGAGAATGGGTGGTCAAACAGTTTACGGTTCGGGTTAAACAAGGTGAATAAACCGCAAATTCTTTAAATTTAAAGGAGCATCTACCCATGACTCATTTTGGAATTATTTGTCCATTTTCTACCGGGCACTTTAATACGATGATACCTTTAGGGTATGAGCTGATCCGACGGGGGCATCGAGTGACGGTATTTAACTATATTGATGCCAAGGACAAAACTCTGGAAAGTGGCTTAGAATTTTGCCCCATTGCCGAACAGGAAATTCCTGCTGGAACAGTCGCAGAACAGCTAAAAAAAATGGGTCAGCTTCGGGGTTTAGCAGGATTTCGATATACGGTTGAAATCTTTGCAGAAAAGGCAACTCTTACCTTCAAGCAAGCTCCCGCAATCCTCAAAAAAGCTGGGGTAGAAGCGTTACTTGTGGATCAAGTTTCCCTCTACGGTGGAACCCTTGCAGAATTTTTGAATATTCCTTTTGTCACAGTATGTAGTGCTTTAATGATGAACCGAGACCCTAATATTCCTCCATTTTGTACTCCGTGGGAGTATAATCCAACTTGGCAAGGGCGTTTACGGAATAAGTTGGGCTATCAGTTTCTCACTTATTTAAGCAAGCCGGTTCGAGAACTCATTGCTGATTATCGCCGCCAGTGGAATTTGCCTTTACACGCTCACCCGAATGAGGTTTACTCTAAACTGGCTCAACTTAGCCAACAACCTGCGGAATTTGAGTTTCCCCGAACTACTTTACCCTCCTGTTTTCATTTTACAGGGCCTTATGACAATCCCCAAACGCGAAAATCAGTCCCATTTCCCTTTGAAAAATTAACGGGGCTCCCCTTAATTTATGCCTCAATGGGAACGATTCAAAATCAAGGGGAAACTGTATTTCAAACCATTGCCGCAGCTTGTGAAGGATTAGAGGCGCAGTTGGTGATTTCTCTCGGTGGGGGGATTAGTCCTGAGTCCATCCCTCAATTGCCAGGTAATCCTCTTGTTGTGGGTTATGCACCCCAATTAGAATTGTTACAAAAAGCAACCCTGACCATTACTCATGCCGGGATGAATACCACAATGGAATGTTTGAAAAATGGAGTTCCAATGGTGGCCATTCCTGTCACCAATGACCAACCGGGAGTGGCAGCACGGATTGCTTGGACGGGGGTTGGTGAAGTGGTTCCGTTGAAGCAGTTGAGCGTTCCGAAGCTACGAACGGCGATTCAGAAGGTGTTGGGGGAGGAGTCCTATAAACAACGGGCGATCGCGCTCCAAGAAGCAATTCAACGGGCTGGAGGAGTGACGCGCGCGGCTGATATTATTGAACAGGTGGTCTTGACTGGAAAACCTGTGCTCGCGAAACCATAACCTACTAGGTCGAGATCGCACCCAAGCGGCGATCGTTGCCGTCAAACGAGGCATCGTCCCCATCTAATCCTTAAACCACAGATTACACAGATGACACAGAAAAAATCCCTGAAAATTTGTGTAATCTGTGGTTAATTTACTGCGGTTCCCCGCCTACTTTATTGACCTCGCCAGATTTTGATAGTGTTACGATCGCAACTGACAAGGGTCTGCCCATCCGGGCTAATGGCTACAGACGTAACCCAGAGAGAATGACCCCCTAGGGTACGGATTAAATTCCCATTGGCCAGATTCCAGATTTTGATAGCCGCGTCACCACCGCAACTGACAAGGGTCTGCCCATCTGGGCTAATGGCTACAGACCTAACCCAGAGAGAATGACGCCCTAGGGTACGGATTAAATTCCCAGTGGCCAGATTCGAGATTTTGATAGTCGTGTCAAGACTACCACTGACAAGGGTCTGCCCATCTGGGCTAATGGCCACAGAATTAACCTTGCGAGAATGAACCGCTGGGGTAGAGATTAAATTCCCGGTAGCTAGATTCCAGATTTTGATAGTGGAGCCACCATGACTGACAAGGGTCTGCCCATCCGGGCTAATTTTTACAGAAGCAAGGAAGGGAGAATAAACCGCTAGGGTAGAGATTAAATTCCCAGTGGCCAGATTCCAGATTTTGATATCCTTGTCACCACCGCAACTAACAAGGGTCTGCCCATCTGGGCTAATGGCTACAGAACTAACCCAGAGAGAATGACCCGCTAGGGTACGGATTAAATTCCCGGTGGTGAGATTCCAGATTTTGATATTGCCACGACCGCAATTGTCACGACCGCAACTGACAAGGGTCTGCCCATCTGGGCTAATTTTTATAGAACTAACCCCGCGAGAATGACCCGCTAGGGTACGGATTAAATTCCCGGTGGCCAGATTCCAGATTTTGATAGTCTCGTCAAGACTACCACTGACAAGAGTCTGCCCATCTGGGCTAATGGCTACAGAGCTAACCATGCTAGAATGACCCCTTAGGATATTGGCTAGGGTGTTAACACAATAAGTCGCTTTTTTGATAACACAAGGATTCGCTTGCAGATAATTGGACCCGCTTACTCGACCTATTAGAGGCGACTTAGGCACTATTATTAAAATTTTTTCCAGTTCCTCAATGCGATGCAATAACGCCTGAGTATTCATGGGGCGCTTGCTGGGAATTCGCTCCATTAAATTATCAATAAAATCTAATAACAGAGGGGAGATTCCCGAAGGACTGCGCCAGTTTAACTCATCCTGATGAGCATCATAAAACTTTAAGGGATGTTGCCCGGTTAATAACTGCACCAAGGTCCGCCCCAAGGCAAAAAAATCCGATTGCGGTACCGCTTGAGCATTTTGCTGTTCCGGTGGCGTATATCCCGCAGAAGTGACTGAAGTAATGCCGCCAACTCCGCCCACTTTTGCTAAGTAAGTATAAGTTTCTTGGCGCGCTGTGCCGAAGTCAATCAAGACTAATTGCCCATTGGGACGAATCATAATATTCCCGGGCTTAATATCTCGATGAAAAAACTGCTTTTCATGAACAAGCTGCAAAATTTCGGCAATTTCTTTCAACCATTGAATTGCTTGTTCCTGGGTAATCCCTTGATTATTCCGTTGCTCTAACCATTGTTCTAAATCAACCCCGTCAATTTTTTCCATGACAATGCAGTGCAACCCAAAATTTGATCGGGTTTGATACTGGAAGTAACCCTCCACTTGGGGAATGCCGGGGTGAGGGAGTTGACGCAGGACTTCTGCTTCTCGCTTAAATAACTCAACGGCTTTCGCGTCGCTATTCCACTCTGACTTGAGAACTTTCAGGATTTTGGGGGTCCCCTGCTCAAACACTTCGTAAATATTGCCAAAACCGCTGCGATCGCTCAATAGCCGCATGACCCGATAACGCTCATTCAGAAACAAGTCAGAACCGCAACTTTGACAGTAACGGTTATTGATATTATCGAGGCGATCGGGTTTGGAACAGTGGGGGTTGATGCACAGGCTCATACAGTCTCAGGGGAAGCTAATAGGACAATATAGCGTTTCCTGATTATCGCATAAAGATTGGTGGTAATCCTGAAACCACAGATTACACAAATTTCACAGATTACACAGAAAAAAATCCGTGAAAATCTGTGAAATCTGTGGTTCCCTTTCTTTCATAAAAAGAGGGAGATAGCAAGTGATACCTCCCTCTTTGAAGTCAACTGCTCAAAACAGTGAACTTATACCAATTGTAGATTCGGATAGTAGGTCAACATATCATCGGTAGTGAGAGTATCTCCTTTCGCTTGCGGTGTCCAGAGGACCTCGAAGGCTAACAATTGTTCGCTACCAATGCCGCCAATTTGACTTAAGGCTTGGCGCATTTGGTCAGAACCGTTAATCGTGGGGAGTTGCAGATTACCTAATGTGCCGACGACTAAAGTGACCACGATATATTCACTGGGTGCAGCGGTTTCGGTTGTCATCAGTTCGCCGTTTTCATCCGTCGGTAAGGCTTTGGTTGCATTACCGTCGCGTAACTGGTTATTGACATTGGAAAGGGTTTCCTCTTGAACTTTGGACCGTTCCGCGAGGGCGAGTTGGTTAAATTTGGCTTCGGCAACCGCTAAGCGGGTTTTTTCCGATTGGGTGGCACCGTAAACCCAGTATTCGGGATGGCGCAAGAGGGCGAGGCTGACTTCTTGCAGGACTTGGGCACGACCTTCTGCAGACCCAGTATTGGCACTCATGGCGAGTTTATCGAGTTCCTCTTGTAGTCCTCGCGCTTCGGCTAAGAGTCCGACTTGGACTTGACCGATCGCCACTGTCGGATTGTTCGTGGATTCAGCAGTTTCTTCGCTACCGGCACGGCGGAAAGCTTGCATCAGGAAGTTGGCAAGGGCGATCACAATGAAGATACTGAACAATCCGCCAAACCCTCCGCCAAAGCCGAAGAACGGCAGCAGGAAGGGAAATCCAAATCCACCGCCACCGGGATAATAGCCACCACCCGCCCCGGGTTGATAGGTGCGGGTTGGAGAAGAATAGGAGCGAGAGGGGGCACGGAAGGAACCGCCTCCGATGCGTCCCCCAGAACGAGCGGCAAAGGCAGCATCGGCACTACCGAGGACCAAAACAACGACCAAGGCGATCGCCAGGAGGGGTTTGAAAAAGGGTTTAATTGCTGAAAGCAGTTTTCTATACATAAAGCAGCTAGGAAGTCCAATTCTCATCAAAAGGGTCCCGACTCAGAAGGTGTCTGCTATATCAGTACCATTCTGGAATTTGGGAGTCGGCAGGCAGAGGTAACTTTCTGCCTCCCTTCTAATGTATCGTTTTCCTCTGCCAACGGAACTCGAAATCCCAACGAATTTGGGGGAGGATAGCCGAACCTTGGGGATTTCTCCGATGTCATATCTTGCACCAATTGCAACAACCGGCGGGAGTTAAAACGATTGGCGGCCTAACAGCTAAAGTCGGTTGAAACCGACTGAAAGTCTTATCTCGTGATGTCTTTAGTCGGTTTTTAACCGACTTTAGCTATGAGGCGGGGGTTAAAACCCCCGCCGGTGTTGCAATTGCTTCCCTGGGACCCTTAGCCGCTGCCAACAATGGGAACAATTTCCAGGCGATCGCCTTGCTGCATCGGAGTTTCCTCCCAAAATTGCCGATGGAGAATTTCCCCGGTGTAATCCACCGCCATCAACCCTCGATGCCACCGATCGCAAACCAAGGGACCGAAGAATGCTCCGAAGCATAGCGGACATAAGCTAGACCCGCTGAGACTTTACCCGGTTTTGTGGGGGTTTCATACACCGGACCCACCCCAAGATAGTTCGCCCCTTCTGCGATCGCCCGTTGCCTTTCTTCCGGGTTCGTGGTAGGAGGACCGATTAAACGTTGAGGGCCAAGCAAGTGCCGTGCAAAGGCGATCGGCATATCCTGTTGTCCCCCAGGCACCCCAAAGGCCAAGTCTACCGGGTCATTCATAATCAATAACACCCCGTAGTGGTGACAAATTTGGCGCAGTTGTTCCGCATTCTGGAGATAGTCCGCATCATCTGTATTTTTGTCACGGGACTGCACCAAGGTTAAGCCCCCTTTTAGGGCCGCTTCTACCACAGGGAACCACCCCCAATGCGTCCCCCAGAACGGGCGGCAAAGGCGGCATTGGCGCTACCGAGTACCAATATGCGCGATCGCAAAGTCATCAAAGTGGCGATCGATCCCTGATGAAGAAAGTCTAAAGATATAAGTGACACATGGTAAATTAATATTTTCCGACTTTCTTGACGCTCCTGTTTTCCACAGGCAAATTCCCCCGTTTGATTTCTGGCCTTTTTTCCTAAAATCAATTTCATGATATTCAAAAAAAGCTCGTATCGCAACCCTTGGACTTTCGTTCCGACCCTTTATTTTGCTGAAGGCGTCCCTTATTTCATTATTAACACGGTTTCGCTTCTGATTTATAAAGACCTAAAAATAAGCAATGCCGAAATTACTTTTTGGACAAGCCTTCTTTACCTGCCTTGGGTCATAAAAATGTTTTGGGGACCTTTTATTGATATTTACTCAACGAAAAGGAATTGGATACTCTATACAAATTTAGCTATGATGGGCTGCTTAAGTTTAATAGCGCTCTCTGTGCAAATGTCGAATTTCTTTTTCATCTCTCTATGCGCCTTTACAGTCGCTGCTTTTATTTCCGCCACCCATGACATTGCGGCTGACGGATTTTATATGCTGGCATTAAGTCCAGAACAACAAGCTTTCTATGTGGGTATTCGCAATATTTTTTACCGAGTAGCCCGGATGTTCACGGAGGGAGTTTTAATAGTATTTGCGGGTAGACTGGCAACATCCCTCGGCAATATTCCTTTAAGCTGGAGTCTTGCCCTAGGTTTAACCGCTTTAATCTTTGGGGGGCTTTTCCTTTATCACCGATTGATTTTACCTTTCCCTGAAAGTGATTCCCAACTTTCTCCAAAGGAAATTAAAGAAACTGTTCCTTTTGTAGAAGTCATTAGTTCTTACTTTCGACAGAATAAAATTGCGGCTACACTAGCATTTATCTTGCTCTATCGATTCGGAGAAGCACTACTTGGAAAAATGGCTACTTTATTTTTTAAAGATAGCCTAGCAGTAGGAGGCTTAGGACTATCAACCGAAGATGTGGGTTGGATTAACCTAACCGTAGGGGTAATATCTTTACTGATGGGAGGTATATTGGGCGGGCTTATTATTGCCAAATATGGATTAAAGAAAACTATTTGGCCGATGGCGTTAGCCTTGAATTTACCGAATATCTTTTACGTTTATATGGCTTATACTCAACCGGAAAAACTATTAGTCTATCCCCTTGTTTCCCTGGATCAATTTTGTTCGGGATTAGGCTATACTGCTTTCGCGGTTTATTTAATGTATATTTGCAAGGGAGAGTACAAAACTTCTCATTTTGCAATCTCTACAGGGATTATGGCACTTGGCATGATGATTCCGGGATTAATTAGCGGTTACATTCAGGAAAAACTTGGCTATCCAGGATTTTTTATACTCGTATGTTTACTAGCAATTCCGGGAATGCTCACTCTATTTTTTATTCCTTTAGATGAAATAGAAAATTCTAAAGCTAGTTAAGGGAAAGGGGAAAAGTGATGCGTAATTAAACTTCAAAAAAACGGGGTTAAAAACTCGGTTTTTTTGAAGTTTTGATATTTAATTTTATTGACCTACTTATTAAGAAAAAATACCGTTTTTGTAGTGCGGACGAGACGGACGGCGACCCAGGCGATCGCCAGGAGGGGTTTGAAAAAGGGTTTAATTGCTGAAAGCAGTTTTCTATACATAAAGCAGCTAGGAAGTCCGATTCTCTTCAAAAGGGTTCCGACTCAGAAGGTATCTGTTCTATCAGTACCGTTCTGTAATTTGGGAGTCGGCAGGCAGATTTAACGTTCTGCCTCCCTTCTAATGCATCGTTTTCCTCTGCCAACCGAACTCGAAATTCCAACGGATTTGGGGGAGGATAGCCGAACCTAGGGGTTTTTACATCAATCTGAGAGCTTGCACCAATTGCAACAACCGGCGGGCAACCGGCGGGGGTTGAAACCGAGATCTTGCACCATTCTCAACAACCGGCGGGGGTTTAAACGATTGGCGGCCTAATAGCTAAAGTCGTCTAAAGACGACTGCAAGTCTTATGTCGTGGTGTTTTCAGTCGGTTTCAACCGACTTGAGCTGTTAGGCGGGGGATTTATCCCCCGCCGGTTGTTGCAACTCGTTTTAACCCCTATAGGTGTTGCAATTGCTCCTTCCTTATGGACCCTTAACCGCCGCCCACAATGGTGACAATTTCCAGCCGATCGCCTTGCTGCATCTGAGTTCCCTCCCAAAATTGCCGATGGAGGATTTCCCCGTTGTACTCCACCGCCACCAATCGCGGATTTAACCCCAACTGTTCTAGAAACTGCGGGAGATTCAGTCCCGGGGGACAAGACTGGGTTTCACCATTTACTTGTAACGCTATTTCAGGCATTAGACTGGACATTCCGTTGTTCAACAGCTTTCAGGGTTTGAATCCGATTCATTTGAGACAGAAAATATTGGGTAACTAATGTCGGCTGTTCCACATCCATGATGCCACGCACCACTGCCACCCGTTCCGCACCACAATCGAGGACATCGGTGAGGTTGTGCATATCGATACCACCGATCGCAAACCAAGGAATCGAAGAATGCTCCGAAGCATAGCGAACATAGGCCAAACCCGCTGGAGTTTTGCCCGGTTTTGTCGGCGTTTCATACACCGGACCCACCCCAATATAGTCCGCCCCTTCTGCGATCGCCCGTTGCATTTCTTCCGGGTTCGTGGTAGAACGACCGATTAAACGTTGAGGGCCAAGCAACTGGCGTGCAAAGGCGATCGGCATATCCTGTTGTCCCAAATGCACCCCATCCGCATCTACAGCTAAGGCTAAATCCACCCGGTCATTCATAATAAAAAGGGCCCCGTAGTGGTGACAAATCTGGCGGAGTTGTTCCGCATTCCTGAGACGCTCCCCATCATCTGTATTTTTGTCACGGTACTGCACCAAGGTTAAGCCCCCTTCTAGGGCCGCTTCTACCACGGCGAACAACTTATCATTTTGGGACGTAACCAGATATAGAGGAGATTGATCCAGGAGTTGACGACGCCGGTAAGCCATTAAACTACTTTCCAGGGTATAAACGCGGTAACGCATCTGCTTAAACACAGCGCCCATATCTGGATGGTACAGCTTGCCATATTCCTCCAGGACCCGCAGGGCTTCTTCCACCCGACAGCAGTTCGCCTGCAACAGGGAATCAATGCCAGAGCGTTCTTCTTCTTGGGGGTGGCTCAGGTCTGTACCGGGGTCCCCTGGGGTATTGCGGGCCGCCCGCAGTTCCGGTGCGTGCCAACTGGCAAGTTCCTGGCGCATGGATTTACACTCATGAGCCAGAGGTGAACTTTGCAAGCCAAAGCGACACCATTCTTCAATAATCCGCAAGCCTTCTCGTGCCCGGTCTAAATTGGCATCTAAAATCCGACAGAGCGCCGGTTGCAACTGGAGGGTCCCTAAATCCGACACCCTTGCTAACCCGCTGTTTTTGTCAGCCATTGAAACCCCCTGTGATTGCTATATCCGAACAGTCTGTTTTAACGTTTCCCATGAGGCGTGAACATTGAGGAACTCTATGATGCAAACTTATAATATCTTGGGCGCTTTTTTAATTTTTTTTAAGCGGTGAAATTTATTGTGGCACAAAAAATTAGACATCCGTTACATTCATTGGATAATCAGGAGGGAAGAGATTGACATTCGGGCATTTTATCGGCATCTACATCAGATGAACTGTAACTGAAGAAGGTGATTCGTTTAGTAGGAGGAGAGTCGTGAGTTTTAGAAGCCCCCATCAATCGCATTCAGATAAGTATCGCATCCTGGCCCCGTTAGGAGTTGCCACGACTGCATTGTTTTGGTTCTATGGGTCAACGGCGATCGCCCAAAACGTTCCTGAATTCCAAACCGCCCAAAATTCCGGCACCGAAGTAGCCTCACAAACCCAGCTATTTGTCAATCCCACTCAGGGGAATGACTCCAGTGGTAACGGGAGCGAATCCGCCCCCTTTAAAACGATTACTCAAGCGTTGCGACAAGCCAAACCCAACACTACAATCCGGCTGAGTCCCGGGACTTATAGCGCTGAAACTGGGGAGAGCTTTCCCCTAATCCTTAAACCCCAAGTAGCTCTGGAAGGGGATACCAGCAATCGAGGACGCGGAATCATCATCCGAGGCGGGGGTCTGTATCTGAGTCGGACTTCTGCAAGACAAAATGTGGGTCTCGTCGCCGCTGATGGAGCCCGGGTCTCTGGGATTACCCTGACCAATGACAATACCAGCGGTTATGCCTTGTGGGTTGAATCAGCCTCAATGGAGGTCACAGATAACACCTTCACCCGCAGCGGACATGATGGGATTTCCGTCGTGGGCAATAGTGCACCGACAATCCGGGGGAATCATTTTGTGGAAAATGGGGCCAACGGCATCACCATTTATGGAACCTCTCGACCCCAGCTTGTGGAGAATGTGTTTGAGCGCACTGGATTTGGAATCTCGATCGGCCAAAAAGCGGAACCGATCTTGACTGGGAATCAGGTGAGGCAGAATCGAGATGGGGTGGTGATTCATGGAACCGCCCGTCCCGTGTTGCGGAACAATCAGATTGAAAGCAATCAGGACAATGGGGTGGTTGCCGTTGGCAATTCTCGTCCGGATATGGGGACCTCGGGGGATCCCGGGGGGAATGTGGTCCGCAATAACGGCCAGATGGATATTAATTGCAGTGCGACGAAAGAGATTGTTCCGGCGTTTGGGAATCAAGTCGCCAGCGATCGCACCAGTGGACGCTTGGACCTGAATGGGACCCTCGCCCCGGTAGCCAGCGCCCCGGTTGTCAGTCAACCCCCGCGCCCTTTACCTTTACCCCGGCCCGCAGCGACTCCAGCCCCCACACCCCCGGCAACCCCAGCCTCTTTTCCGAGTCCAACCGCCACCACACCTCAGCCTCCCCCGCCCTTATCGGCGACGGTAAGTCTCCCCGTTCCCACACCCGGTCAAGGTATTTCAATTCCGGTGCCGCCCCCCCAAACCGGGACTGCACCGGCACCGCGACCCCCTGCACCGGCACCGGCGATCGGTAATCGACCGGGAGATACCCTACCCAACCTCCTACCCGTCCCTGATGCCACCCCCCCGATCGGAAATGGCGGCGCTGGAGTCCCGGTTGTGGGTGTTCCCAGTGGCGGTGCGGGTAATGGGCCTCCGTCACCTCCGAGCCGTGCTGCCGCTTTGGGACTGCGCTATCGAGTGATTGTCAATGCCACCAGTAGCAGCGAACAAGCACGGGTCCGTCGCATCGTTTCCGATGCCTTCCGCACCCAAATTAATGGTCGGATGGTAATGCAGGTTGGAGCTTTTGCCACCCAAGACAAAGTAGATGAAATGATGCAACTGCTTCAGCGCAACGGATTAACTGGGGTGGTTTTAGATATCGAATAATCTCTTAATTAATCTGTAAAAATTCACTTTCAGGAGTCACGATTAACAGCAATTCCGCTTAACGAATTGTGAACAATTAGACTCCTGATTTTTTGTGCAAAGTTGGCCAAGGGTAAGTTTTTTACACTTAGGGTGATTTGCCTGATAGATTATACTCCATACGGGACTGATAAGTCTAGAAAAACAGCCGGCATCAAGGGGTATGTGTAGGGGCCTGCGCATTGCGCCCCTACTAATCCGTTTTTATAGACCTTTAAATACCGTAGGGAGTATTAAATGCACTTTCCGGTCCCCTCCCCTGTGTCTTGGGGAGGGGACCGGAAGTGGAGTTAAGAGGAAGGTCAATCGCCATGAGTGTAAGAAACCTATTCTTGTAATTCCCCACCAACCCCCCTTGGAAACACCAATCGGCTTTTGAGAATGCAGGCTTAGTTACAATTGCGCCAACCTTTCTGATGAAAGTATATTTTCAACTCCCAAACTGGATTTTTTCCACAATCCATTCAAAGGTTTCCAGAACCTGTTGCAGAGCGCTTTCATCTTGTAAGGTAGACAAGGGAAAGGTCGGTAATCGGGTTTCACTGGAATCAGCAGGAAGGGACAAGCCAATCGAACTGAAACGAGAACGCAATTCTTGCCAATTTTCTGGGGAATCAAATGGGGGTTGAGTCGCATAACTGCTACTAGAAATCACAAAATCACCGGAAATATCCACTGTAAACAGCGCAATAGATTTCCGACCTTTGAGCTTTAATTTGGCAAGAAATCCACCATAGAGTTCTCCCGTTCCCCAGACCACTTCCACAGACGGTTCGTGACGTCGCACCCATTGTTGAATTTCGCGCGCCATTTGCGCTTCTTCATACCCTTGACGGGTTTCAAATTCATGAAAGAAAGACGCTTCATCCCAGCGACGTCTCTCCCGAGTTGCACTGGCTTTTTTCTGTTGCGCTTCAGCGGTTTGACCAATGATTCGGGGAACCAAGGTTTTGAGTCCATCCTGGCTGACATATTGTTTAATTTCCAGGGCTAAAACTTCCGTTGGGTCTAATTGTTCATTGAGAAATTCAACCACTCGTCTGAGTTCAGGAGAAATTTCATCAGAGACAAAGACTAATCTAAGTTTTCCCGCTTGGAGGTTGGTTTTGACTTTATCCCAGAAGCGGTCTTCATGAGCATCGGTGCCGAGAAATTCTTCAAAGACTTGTTCAGGGTCGCGACCGACATCGCGACAATTGGATTCAAATTGGGTAATGATTGACTCAATGGGCCAATAGATTAAAACATTGGCGGCATAGTCGAGCATTTGACCCACAATTTCCCGGCGAATTCGGTCATCTTGGGTATGTTTGACGGCAACTAAGGTGGGAATGGCATTTTGGTCGATAAATAAATGTTCAAAGGACCATTGACCATTGACTTCATCCTCTGCGGGTAGTGGAATTTCCCGGGAAATTAATAACCATTGGCGAGGGGTCGCCCGGTCAATTTGGTCTCCGGCGATCAGGTTAGGATATTTTTCGAGTAATTCTTGCAGTCGATCTTCGTTGTCGTAGGCTTGTTCTATCATTTCTACAAGCCGGTCTTCATCTTGTATGAGGTAAATGCCTCCACCCATCTCTGTTCTCCGTATTGTGATTTAGTGTTGCGATCTGGATGTAGGCGCGGATCTAGATCCGGCCTGAAAATACCCGTTCGGCAGGACCTGTCATGTAAAGTCGGCCATCGGATTCAGACCATTCAATGATGAGAGGGCCACCGGGGAGTTCGATGGTCGCTTGCCGATCGCATCGACCCGTGAGGACCCCCGCAACCAAGGTGGCACAGGCCCCAGTCCCACAGGCAAGGGTCGCACCGGCACCCCGTTCCCAAACGCGCATTTTCAGATGCGATCGCCCCATGACTTGAATAAATTCTGTATTGGTCCGCTTCGGAAAAACCGGGTGATTCTCGAATTGAGGACCAATCCCCGCTAAGTCCACCGCATCCACATCCTCTACAAAGGTAATGCAGTGGGGATTTCCCATGCTGACGCAGGTCACATCCCAGGTCTTTCCGGCCACGGATAAGGGGACATTGACCGCTTTTTCCTCGGCAGGACAAAGGGTTGTGGGAATTTCTGACCCCAGCAACCGAGGCAGGCCCATATCTACGGTAACTTGACCATCGGATTTCAGGGTTAGGGTCATCACCCCTGCTAGAGTCTGAATCCGATATTCTCCGGTTCCTGTTGCTGAACTCCGGGTTGGGACTCCCAGATCCATGAGAAACCTAGCTAAACAGCGGATGCCATTCCCACACATTTCCGGTTCCGAGGCATCGGAGTTATAGATTCGCATGGTGTAGTCGGTGTCCGGTTCCGTCGGCGGCAGGGCAAAAATCACCCCATCGGCACCGATGCCAAAGTGGCGATCGCATAACTGTTCGGCCTGGGAGGGCGTTATCATCGGTTCTGGGTTCTGACGGTTGTCAATCAGAATGAAATCATTTCCCAAACCTTGATATTTGGTAAACTCTAAAGTCATGGCTTGTACTCGCGATTATTCGGGTTCTTGTCCTAGTTTTATTTGATAATACCCGATGTTAAAGTTCCCACTTTTGGGACCGGAATCTTTATCCCTCGGTAAAAGCGCCATCGCAGTCCCCATCCCTCACATCCTGAAGGCTATTCCGGGTGTGAATCCTGACTGGGCCTGAGTTGATTCTCGGACAGGTTAACATGACTCATAGAGCCGGTTGATCGCTTAACATCGAGGCAAAATAACTGGCCTGCCTGAATTTTGTCCGATGTGCTTCGATTTTGATGCCCAATTTTCTCTCATTGAGACCCAATCATGTCTGACTTCGATACTAACTTACCTAGCATTCGCCAAGTTCAAAATTTCATTAAAGACAAACACGAGATAGAACTCAAACTGGTTACCGGAGATTTATTAGCCGGTAAAATTTTCTGGCAGGATAAAGACTGCATTTCTATCCTGGATCACTACGACAAGCAAACCATCGTCTGGCGTCATTCCATTGTTTATCTGAAACCCAAATCTTGACCCTAGTCCGGTCTGGCCTGATTTAGCCCATACCGGACCGCCCCCCTTACCCCCGATCGCTGGGTAACCCCTCCTTGAGCGGTTCACTTTGGTGAGCTTTGCTCAGGGTAACCGTGATCGGAAGAGATTGACCCGGATGAGGGGCCAACCACATTTGAATCCGTTTCAGGGAGAGGAGACTGCCGCACAGCAGGAGGCGATCGCCTGCTTGCACCTGAGTCCCTCCATGAGGAAACCGAATAAACTGCCCTTCCCGGCGAATCGCTTGCACCTGCACTTCATACTCTGCCCGTAAGTCTAATTGAGCCAAGGTTTTATCCGTGATGGGACTCCCTTCTGTGACCATCAGCCATTGACAAGAGCGATTTTCTTGGGGAATCGCCACCTCTCCTCGGGCTAACTGCTCAAAAGTGGTCAGTTCTTCCCCTTGTCCCACCACCAGGAGTTTATCCCCTGTCACCAAGGTTGTATCCGCCGTGGGATAGTCGATTTCTTCCCCATTGGCGCGACGAATTGCCATTAAACTCACCCCACTGAGTCGGCGCATATCCGTTTGTTCTAAGGTCATCCCTACCAGAGGAGACAGTTCCGGGAGGGGATACCATTTGCTGTTCATATCCAATGCGGCCACCTGTAACTCCCGGGAGACTTCCGAGGGCGATCGCGCGGGACGCAATTCTAAATAGTGATGACTGCGAATTTGTTCAATTTCTCGCCGAATCCCCGGCAAGGGTAATCCCACCCCGAGTAACAAATGAGTCGCCAGTTCTAAACTTACCTCAAATTCTGATTGCACCACTTCCGAGGCCCCCAATTGATAGAGGAGTTCAATCTCCTTTTCTTGGTTCGCCTGGACTACCACATCCAATTCTGGGGATAATTCCAGCGATCGCTTCAGACACAACCGGGTACTCATCGGGTCCGGCAGGGCCACCGCCACCGCCTTCGCCTGATCCACTCCCGCTGCTTCTAAAACGTGCAACGATGCCGCATTGCCATAAATATAGGGAATTCCTGCCGCCCGCAGTTGCCCGATCGCCCGTTCGGAACTATCAATCACCACCAAGGGATAGTTATGCGCTTGCAGCAGTTGGACGACTTTTTTACCCACCCGTCCATATCCACAAACCACCACGCGATCGGGCAAAGGAATTTCCTCGGAAACGGCCTGGGGGCCACTGGTCTCCTCAAAAAATCGCGCCAACCCCTCCTGATTTTCCGCCCAATCCAGCAATTTCGGCACCAATCGCAGTACAAAGGGCGTTACCACCAGAGTTACCGCCGTTGTGCCTAAAATCAACAGATACACAGGACGGGAAACCAACCCCGTCGCCAGTCCCTGGGCCGTCAACACAAAGGAAAATTCCCCAATTTGCGCCAGTCCCAAACCCACAATTAACGCCGTTCTCAGGGGATAGCCAAAGCTAGTCACAATCGGGGTGATGATTAAAAATTTCCCCACAAACACTAAACAGACTAACCCGAGAATCAGTTCCAGATTCTGCCAGAGAAACACCGGGTCAATCAGCATTCCCACGGACACAAAAAACAGGGCTGCCAAAATATCTCGCAGGGGTTCGACATAGGTGAGGGTTTGGTCCGCATATTCCACCTCAGAAATCATCAACCCGGCGACGAAGGCCCCCATTTCAATGGAAAACCCGAGATAGTAGGTGACTAAGGCAATTCCCAAACATAAGGCAATCACCCCGAGTAAAAATAGTTCTTGACTCTCAGTTTTAGCCAGAAACCTCAGCAACTGGGGAACGAGGAATAATCCAACTGCGATCGCTGCTACAGCAAACAGGGCAATTCGCACCACCGCAGAAATCACCGCCATCCCGATCGCCTCGGGGGGTTCGTTCAGGGCCGGTAACACCGCTAACATGAACCCCAAGGCCAAATCTTGCACCACCAATATCCCCAGCATCACCTGACCATGTAAGGTGGGGAGTTCGTTGCGTTCCATCAAACATTTTAGGACCACCGCAGTGGAGGAGAGGGAGAGAATGGCCCCTAAGAAGACGCCCTGGGACCAAGAGGTACACCAACCCATCACCAGAGAAACAAAGGTTGTTACGGCGATGGTGAGTACAATTTGCAGAGTGCCACCGCCGAGACTAATCCCTTTGACTTTTTTAAGTTCTGCAAAGGAAAACTCAACTCCCAGGGCGAATAAGAGTAAGGCGACGCCAAATTGAGCGAGGGTTTCCACTTGAATCAGTTCTTTGATCCATCCCAAACCGGCAGGACCCACGATAATTCCTCCCAGTAAATAGCCCAGAATAGCCGGTTGACCGAGGAGGGACGCAAATAAACCACCACTAGCAGCCGCCGCCAGCATCGTTACTAAGTCAAGGATGAGTCTAAAGTCTTCTTGCACGGGTGTCTGTCAAAAATGAGAGAAATGTTACGGGTTATAACAATTCAGCATAACGACTTTTGGGGAAGGATGAAGGATGAAGGATGAAGGATGAGGGATGAGGGATGAAGGATGAGGGATGAGGGATGAGGGATGAAGGATGAAGGATGAGGGGAGGAACGACTTCAGTCGTTACAACAAACTTCTCCCCATCTCCCCCATCCTCCCCATCTCCCCCATCCTCCCCATCTCCCCCATCTCACCCATCTCCCCCATCCTCCCCATCTCCCCCATCCTCCCCATCTCCCCCATCCCCCATCCCCCAAAAACAGCATGATAAAATGTGGAACTTACCGCGATCGCCCGTAAGTCTCTCTAGCACGATTAAAACAGACGAACAGAAGAATTATGACTCACCTGCATAGCTCTAATCCGATCGCCCCGGGGATGCTGGGTTGGCTTTTCACAGGGGCCAATCCTTGGCTGAAACAACAGGTCAAAACCAAAACTGCTCCGGTGATCGGATTGACGGTTTCGGTACTCTTGGCCCTTGCTAACTCGGTGCAAGCGTTACAAGTCCAGGTGAAACCTGAGAATCCGCAACTGGGGGATACCCTCTCCGTGGTGATTTCAACTGACGCCTCAGATTCAGCCACACCAACGGTCATGTCTCCAAATGGTCCCGTTCCTGCTTTTCCCATTGGGGGCAATCGCTATCGGGCGATGATCCCCACGACACCTTTAAGTCAAGCGGGACGATGGGAGATTCAGGTGGAAGGGGATGCTCAAACTCGCAATATTGCCGTATGGGTCAGCGATCGCGAGTTTCCGACTCAATCGATTTGGCTACCCCCGGGTAAGGATGACCTGGAAGGGACCGATATGGAATTTGATCGCGTCGATGAATTTAAAAAACTCGTCACCCCTGAGAAATTCTGGAATGGTCCGTTTCTGCGCCCCAATGACGGACCGATTACCACGATTTACGGGGTCCGTCGGTATTACAATGGAGTCTTTGCCGAGGATTATTACCATCGCGGTGTAGACTATGCCGGAGCGTCGGGTTCTCCTGTTATGGCTCCTGCTGCCGGTCGAATCGCCTTGGTGGGACGGGAATCAGAAGGATTTGAAATTCATGGCAACGTCGTGGGGATCGATCATGGTCAGGGCCTAACCTCCCTTTATTTGCATCTAAGTCGGATTGATGTCAAGGAAGGCGATATGGTACGGCCCGGTCAAGTCATCGGTGCAGTCGGGACCACCGGCGCTTCGACCGGACCTCACCTACACTGGGGATTATACGTTCATGGACAATCCATCGATCCGGTTCCCTGGCGATATGAGGGAGTAGAATAATTCTCATTAGGCATGGAGTACAGTAAAGCCGCCCTTATCCTAGGGATATCCTGGAGTTTTCTGGATTTAGAACTAGATTAGGGCGGATTGTAGGGCAAGATCTGTGCAGGGTTGTCCTTGCGATCGCAGAGTTTTCCATGAGGCGATCGCCCCTTGAAACTCTTGGATCAAACTGAAAAAAGTGCCGTGGAGCAGAACGAGGCAGTATGAGTATAGAAAAAATCGTAGAACAGGCACTACAAGATGGGTATCTAACGCCAGCAATGGAAGCTGAGGTCGGTAGAATTTGTAACACCGCCTCAGAACTGTCTATTGAAGAGTACATGGCTCTCGATCGCCTGATGGGGTCGCTCTTAACTGGAGAAGTGGTGGTTTTACCACGGAAACAGTTTATTAATGTCATGGAAGAGTTGGTGCTCTCTGAGGCGATCGCCCGGGTTGCCGAAATTGAGGCAACCAGCGATCGGACCCTGGATGTCGGCGATATTGCCGCCTATGCACTCAACCGACTTCCTCCCCTTTATGCCACCACGGAGGAAGGCGCGAACTATCAGCGGGTTCGAGCCAAGGAGGAACTGCAAGAGCTCATCTCCAAACAAGTCGAGGAGGCGATCGCCCGGTATCTGGACCGCCCAGAATTCCCCGGTAGAGTTGCCCTGGGTAAAAGTTCAGGCAAAGAAATGCTCACTCAAGTTAGCAGCATCCTTCAGTCCTACGCGACTATCTTTGAATCCCAACCCAATACCCCTAGTTAAAGGAATCGAATCCCACCGCCCTCGGTGCTCTCTATTCCGATTCCCGTTGGCTTTTTTAACGGTTTGGGTTGCCAAGATTTACCCCAAGAGGGGAACTGTTTTAGTCCTGAAATTAAGGCGCTCCGTTCAGGGGCGTCTTTCTTTTTAACCCCTCTCCCAATCCACTCACGGATAAGTCTAACTCATTTGCAAAAGTGCGAGATTCCTCCACTGGCATCATTGCCCGCAATTCCAGATAGAAGTTATCGCGCCGCTCCAGATAGGGGCTCCCCAAAGTCGGGCCGAGTCTTCGAGGATGAGTTCCTGGCGATCGCGGATCAAAATCCCCATAAAACTCCCTATGCGCTCCCCACCCCACCTTTCATCCGGCATCATTTTACAATAAATATAAATAAGCTTGTTTTGCCACCTCTGATTTTCCGTGATCGCCCACTTTCTCCAGAAGCCGCGATCGCCTCTTGTAAATCATAAAAGAATATTCTTTCAGGCATCTTTAATTATACGGGACAACTATGAACTCAATCAAGGGTCAGCTATATCGACCGATCGCCCAATGGACTGGACAACTAATCTTACCCTCCCTGGCACAACGCCATAGTGACGGAGGCGTTTATCTCACCCTAGAAAATACCCCACAACCTTACCGTCATCTCAAAGGTCAAACTGTCTGGCTCAAATGGCATTCAAACTCTATTCATCAAACCTGGATTAATCGCGCCGTTACAGATATTCACTTTGACGAAACCACTCGTCAAAGTATGGAGAATTTTAACATCCACCCCACTCGATTAGAGGGATGGTCTAATGTGAGTCCCTTAGAATCCCTAGCGGGTGCTAGACCCGATGATGATATCCAGGTCGAACTGGATGTTCAGACTGTGGAACAAGTGGGAAATACCTGGGTTGTGAGTATCGGCGATGAACCCATCCAAATTGTCGGGGTTCAAAAAGCCTTGGTGCAGTTTGTGGCATCCGTAGGAGACAACCGCTACCGCGTCAGACACTATAATCCCCAAACCCGTAATTTTGACGGGGGAGAAGAAACGATCGCCCTGCCGGATGCCGGATTTCAACATCCAGGACATCAGGTGGAACAAAGTTCGATTATAGACATCGAAACCTCTCCCCTCAATGCCGATGGATGGTATATTTATGGCGCTCACAATCCAGAGGGATTGTTTATAGTCGGGGCGATCAAACCCGCCGCAGCCCTCTCCCTTGCGCCGACGCGGATGTTAAGTGGACGGGAGGAAGCTCGTCAGCACTTTGTAGAATCTAAGTGGGAACAGATTCCCTTGCATCGCATGGAACGCACCCTGGTAGATAACAATGGGGGTATCCTCTATGGCAACCAGCGATCATCGGGCCTGATGCAAAAACGCACCCGAGAATTGTGGTATAAAGGGGATGTGGGCTTAGTAGTGCATACCTTCGGTTGGCGTGGGGGAGAACGGGGCGATCGGGCTATCCTGGGCCTGGTTCCGGGGCATTTTGCCTTTGGGTTTGCCCAAGTGATAGCCGATGAATTTACTGGGGATTTACGCTTTGATTTAGTATATCGCCAAGTATATGGACATAACCGCGAAGGTGTGATCGCCGGTGCTCATCGTTGGCACTCGTATATGGGGAGTTTCAAGCGGGGGTGGATGTACAGCTTGCCGGTGTCTGATGTAGTGATTCGCATTCCCGAACTCACCGTCCCCTACCAATTAGGCGATCGCCAGTTTGACCCGCTGCAAACTATCCTCCAGGAACTCGCCTTCATGGAAACCCGCTATCGCACCGGACCGGGAAACGGGGCCTCGGTGGTGACTCCCGCTACCTCCTGTGTCAAAGATTCCAGTCAATCCCTGTTTGCCGCCATCCAACGCCTCAAAACCGAAGTAATCAGCGATCGCACGGTTAAACAGTGGGTGGAAAATCACCCAACCCATTTCGAGGTTCAACGGTTTAAACGCCTGGAATTATTACTCGAACAAGTGGAAAAATCTATGTTAATTCCTCTGGGTTATGTCCCGCAAAATTGGCGAGGAGAAAATCAGGAAGTTGCCGCCCATCGCAGTGGAGTATCCTTTAATGCTTCTACGATTTTGGAAGCATTGAAAGCCTGGAAAACCATGTTACCCCGCCGTGCAGAAATGGAACTGATGCGGGTATTAATGCAATATGGCGGGACGATGTTTGATTACCAATCAGCAATGATTGGTGGAAAAATTTCGGGATTAGTTCCGAATCCGCCTACGGTAATTTTGTAATTCATCCTAACGACGGCTAGGGCTTTGATAGGCGACTCACTTCTATCTTGGTTCCCAGCCTCTCCGGTGGAAAAGTCTATTTAAAATCCAGAATTTTCGGGTTGATATTTTCAGGTTTACCCGGTTGAAAGGGTCGGTTGACTAGCCCGGTCCTCGGAGGAGAAACTGAGGTTTTGGGCTTTGCTGTACCGGCGCTCTTCATGCTTTTAAAGTCAGGGAGATTGCGTTGATGGATGACCTTGACTCCTTGGGGCGAATCGGATGACCGCGTTAAAGGAGTCAAGGTCGTTTATATTCCGGCAATTTACTGTTACAATGGAATCCCGGATTATTGCCCAATCTGGCTCACGCTTCAACCCAATGTAGGATAGGAAAAAAACTCTTAGTTCCAATCAGAGCAGAGTAGGCATAGAATCAGTTAAAATGGACATGGGCCCGATCACAGAAGTTGCATTTAGAGACATCCTGGGTTAAAATCCCTGATTGTTGAGGATGCGATCGCGGATTGTTGTGATCCCCACTGCCAGATTTGAGGAAAATTGCGGCAAGAATATTCTAAAATTAAGGATGACCTGTAGCAAATACTTTATGCTCCTAGTTATCAGTTCGAGGGTATCTCTAAATCAGTAGGGAAGGGAACTTAATCTCTCTTGAGTCCCAAGGCAAAGGAGCAGGTCTATAGGGTTAAGGGTAATGACCACTTTGTGCCGAGGGTCCGCCTGTGGCAACGGATCTGATGATACCCAGCAGCAACTTAGGTGTAGCGGCTCACACAGATGAAACGAATTTTAGTGGTTGATGATGATAAAACCCTGCGAATGATGCTGAAACGTCATTTGGAAAAGCAGGGATTTGTAGTTGAGGAAGCAGATTCAGGAGTGGAAGCGTTAAACCTGTTCAAGCGGGATCCGCCGGATTTGGTGGTATCAGACGTGATGATGCCTTTGATGGACGGATTTGAATTTTGTCGGCGTCTTCGCACCAATCCTGCGGGGAAGTTAGTTCCGTTTATCTTCCTATCGAGTAAGGGAGAACTGGACGATCGCATCGAAGGTCACGCGATCGGGGCGGATGATTATTTGATTAAACCGTTTGAACCGTTAGAGTTGGTGGCGAAAATCGAGGCGCAATTAGAGCGATCGCGACGGATTCACGCCGAGATGATCCGGTTGATGCAGCAGTTTACCCCGCAAACTTCGCCCCCTACTAGCACTCAGAAAGAGTCAGTGCAACCGATTCACGATCCCGCACAGGGGTGGCACCGCCATCGGGGTGAGTCCGAGGACCTGAACCCGATGCAACCGGAACCGCTTCCCCTGACCCCTGCGGAAGCGCGAGTCTTTTGGGAAGTGATTCAAGGCCATCCGAATAAACAAATTGCGGCGCGTTTGGTGATTAGTCCCCGAACTGTACAGACTCATTTGAGTCGAATTTTGAGTAAATTAGGGTTAGAAAATCGGTCCCAACTGGTACGATTTGCCTTTGAACATGGATATCGACCGGGGAGTGAACCTGAACCGAATTAGGTTTTATGGGAACCCGAGGGTATCAAATTTTTGCCGTTTGCTGTTTGAGAACAACCCATGATTCCTGGTCTTTACACGATTTCTACCCTGGTGGAGGCGATCGCCGCTCACCCTGAACAGTGGCGGCCCTTGGTCTTTACCAATGGCTGTTTCGATCTGCTTCATGTGGGTCATGTTCGTTACCTCCAAACCGCCAAATCCTTGGGGCGGACTCTGGTAGTCGGTCTAAATAGCGATCGCTCGGTCCAAACCATCAAACCCCCCCAACCGGGGATGCCCCCCCGACCGATTATCCCGGAAATCCAACGGGCGGAAGTGCTTTGCGCCTTAAAACCCGTAGATGGGGTAATTATTTTTAACGAACCCACCGCCATTCCTCTCCTGGAGGCCCTCCAACCTGATATTTACGTTAAAGGTGGAGACTGGACTGTAGAGAGTCTACCGGAAGCCCCAACGGTACAAGGCTATGGGGGCCACATTGAACTTTGTAAAATTGAAGTTCCGACCTCCACTACTGGTATAATTCTTTCTATTCTCAAGCCCTAACCTGAACAGCACCCTGGGGAAGTTCCTTGTCCTTAAAGGGGGCAGGAATCTCCTGCACTGTTCGAGTTAACCGGATCAGTTTCTCTTGACTTCTATGTTTTTTTATTCGGATTAAAGAATTAATGGCCCAGGAAGTTACTGGTTAAAACCATTGAAGCCTCCTACTTTTAGATCCAGTAAAATACCTGTTTGTTAATTCGATATCCAACAATTATGTATGAGTGAACCAACAACGTCATCCCTATCGGAAACTTCCACCAATCTAGCTGACCTTGAATCCCAATTAAAAACCGCCTCTGAGAAAAATCAGATTCAACTGATAGAACAAATTGCCGCAACTGGGGAAGCGGGCTTAATTATATTAAAGCAATTTTTGCAAGAGCGTCAGAAGGGTCCGGTCAATTTCATCAATGGAAAAATCTATCAATTATTGCTGAAAAGTGATTCTCCAGAAATGGCGGATTTTTTAGGAACTGCCTATCCGAATGGGGTGGTTTCCCTGCAATCATTGCGCGGCATTGATTATTCCGAAGTGCAAGAACTGCTGGCAAAACAGGATTATCAAGCAGCAGACCGCGTGAGTATGCAAAAACTCTGCGAACTGGCCGGACCTCAAGCAATGGAAAGAAAATGGCTGTATTTCACGGAGATTGATAAATTTCCCATTGAGGACCTTCAAACTCTAGATCGGCTTTGGCAGGTTTATTCCGAGGGAAAATTTGGCCTATCCGTGCAGCGGGAAATTTGGCTGGGAGTTGGGAAAAATTGGGAGAAACTCTGGCCGAAAATTGGCTGGAAGAGTGGCAATACCTGGACGAGATATCCAGGGGAATTCACCTGGAATTTAACGGCTCCCCGAGGTCATTTACCCCTATCTAATCAATTGCGTGGGGTTCGGGTCATCGAAAAGTTGCTCACTCATCCAGCCTGGAGTTAGTCGGTTGAGAGGGAAACATATTAGGAGGAGCAAGGCGCTACATCGGTCAGAATCATCCTGACTGATAGCCCCGAAGATCGCCGGGTTGGACGGCAGAATTCTCTAGCAGTCCGGGGAATTTTTCAGTGGAGAAACCGGGAAAACGATGGGAGCGATTGGATAACCATAGAGTTAGGTTGCTCCTTGAGCGGGTTGTGGATCAATAATACAGAAATACAGACGGAGCATTTTAGGGGTCCCTCCAGGCGATCGCCTACCATAAACTAAAGCCGTGGCGAGGAAAAACCGGGGCGATAGTAGGGGCAGCTTGAATCACAGGAAAACTTTCATTGTTGGGTTCCATTGGGTGTTGAGTTTTATGAGAAATCTGTTTCCACCGATCTTCAGTTTGGGAGCGAATTTATCCCTGTATCAATGGAGTAGCGCCAGTTACTTGCACCAGGCGATCGGCATTCTCGCCCCTCTGCGTTCAGGCAGTTTTTTAATTCAGTGGGCTGACCCGATCGCCGCCTTGTTAGTGGGATTACTCTTTCTCCTGGGGCCTTTTGTGTCCACTGCCCTGATCGGCGTCTTATTGGTCGCTTGCGGGGCCTACTGGGTCTTGGTCACCTTAGCTGATGATGACAACAGTGGGTTTACCCCCATTCACTTGCTGATTCTGCTGTATTGGGGCATCAACACGGTCGCTACCGCCATGTCTCCGGTGAAAAAGGCCGCCTTTGTCGGCTGGACCAAACTCACCCTGTTTTTACTCCTGTTTGCCCTGATGACGCGGGTCTTGCGATCGCCCAAGTTGCGCTCCTTTGTGATTGCCCTATACCTGCACGCTGCCACCTTTGTCAGTATCTACGGCATCCGACAATGGCGATTTGGGGCCGATGCCCTAGCAACTTGGACCGATCCCAACTCTCCAATGGCGAAAGTAACCCGGGTTTATAGTTACCTGGGCAATCCGAACCTCCTGGCTGCCTATCTCTTGCCTGCGGTATTCCTGGGGATTGCGGCAATTTTTGCTTGGCGCGGGTGGGTCCCTAAAGCCCTCGCCGTGACCATGACCCTAGTCAACACCTTATGTCTGGTCCTCACCTATAGTCGAGGCGGATGGATTGGCTTAGTGGTGGGCGGATTTACTCTGATTCTGCTGTTGGTCTATTGGTGGAGTGTGAAACTACCGGAAGCTTCAAGAAAATGGGCGATGCCCGTTGTCGTAGGGACAACAGTCGGGGTAATCCTCCTGGCCCTGCTATTTGTGGAACCCGTGCGCGATCGGGCCGCCAGTATGTTAGTGGGACGGCAAGATAGTAGCAATAACTTCCGCATGAATGTCTGGGATGCGGTGTTTGAAATGATTCGCGATCGCCCGGTGATTGGGATTGGACCGGGCAACAATGCCTTTAACCAAATCTATCCCCTCTATATGCGACCCAGATATACTGCATTGAGCGCCTATTCCGTGCCGTTAGAAATCGCGGTAGAAACGGGATTTATTGGATTGGCTACCTTTTTAGGACTGATTCTCCTCCTTTTGCGCCAAGGGGTCGTCCAGATCCAGGGGTTGCGAGACAAAGGCAGCCGTCAAGGGTATTGGCTAATGGCGGCGATCGCAATTATCCTAGGGATGATGGCCCACGGAGCCTTTGATACAGTCTGGTATAGACCCCAAGTCAATATGCTCTGGTGGCTGGCGGTGGCCTTGGTTGCCAGCTATTACACCGTTCCCTATCCCAAGTCAAGCTCGATTGAAGACCATTGATAAAATAGATCAAGGGGAGGTCCAGGAAATTATCATGAGCGATCGAACTCAATTCCGACCTCGGGCACTCTATCGTTGTCAAGGTGGCAAAAAATCTCGCCGATTCAATCCGGAGCGCCAATAGTTTGGGCAAATTTTGGGGAAAACTAAGACACAGAGTCGGCGATCGCATCGTCAAAACAGGAGGTTGATCCCAGGGTTGTAGAGCCATAAGGTTCGCGATTCTGGACTTGTTCCCTCCTCCATGCCATTGCCAATCCCGACAAATAATGATGAGGTATGAGGTATGAGACATCCGTTGTCGGATTCAATCAGTCGGGTGACAATAACTTTCAAAGAATTGGGTTAATGACAACATCGGTTTGTAGCAGCCTCGCAATTTTGGTAACACCCGTTCTGCCTCGTAGCTGTAACATCCAAGGGACAAATGTCCACCCCCCTGGGCGTTTCCACCGTTGTTACCACCGGGGCTTGCATCCTAAACGCTAAAAACTTCCTATGGTTAAGTCAGGTCAATCCTCCTTTCGCCGTATCCTGCTGTCGCGGATTTTACTCCTAAGCGTCCCTGTTTTGCTGTTAGGGGAGTATGTGACCTATCGCAAGGCACGCTCTAGTCTGCTCGAAACCGCTCGCCAAAACTTGACTGAAAGCGCCGTTCGCAAAGGAGATAGCATTCATGCCTCCCTCGAATCCCTCCAGGCAAACCTCCTCACCGCCAGCGAATCGGTCATGCTGCACTCAGGTTCGGTGGAAGCTTCCCAAACTTATATCGAGCAACTCGCCCAACGATTACCCACCAAGGTCCAATGCGTTCAACTGACCGATGTGCAAACCACAGCAATCATCGCCAGTACCTGTGGGAATCAACCCCTGAGTTCTGAAATTTTGCAAATATGGCAACAGCAAGGCAGTTTTGCTCCGGGGACGGGTTCCGGCGTTCATATCAAAACGGTTCTCTCGCCAACCCCATCCGGTGGGTCGGCCCCACCCGTTTCCCAAAATGACCCCAGCTATTTCGACCAACTCAAATTGGTTCTGAGCGCCCCAGTGTATTTGGATCAGAGCAATCCATTGGCAGTAAACAATTCCGGGATGCCAGACTATGCCTTAACCATTCGCTCTACTTTAGGGCAACGGGCGAGCGATCGCCGCATTGAACCCGGTTCCCTCACGGGCTACACGGTCGTCATTGACCAAGATGGCACCATTCTTGAACATGGAAACGACCTCAGTCGCGTTGGACGCAACATTCAGGATGAAGTAGAGGCCACACGTCTCCAAAGTATTGTTAGAAATGCCCTCCAAAACCGTCAGGACTTTCTCCATCTCTTTAATTTCGATCAAGAGGGAATAGAATTACTCTCGGGATATACCGCCATTCCCAGTCCCCTCTCCACGGGAGAAGAACGCAAGTGGGTAATCCTCGCGGTTACCCCCCTGGACAATGCTCTGGCGGGATTAAAAGATATTCAACAGGTTCTAGTCACCCTCATCCTAGGTTTATTAGCGGCCAACTTCCTGGCCACCCTCTACTTAACCCGCGATTTGGCCCTACCCATTGAGAAATTACAAGACTATGCGATGAACATTCAGTGCCGTGCGACTACGGAACGAGTTCCGCATAACTTGAGCATTCGCGAGTTTAACCGATTGGCGGAAGCCCTCGACAGTATGGTAGAACGCTTGAAAGCTTGGGCAGAGGAGTTAGAAACCGCCTGGAAAGAAGCTAAAACGGCTAACCAACTGAAAAATGAGTTTTTGGCGACTATTTCTCATGAGTTGAGAACCCCTCTCAATGCAATTCTCGGCTGCATTCGCTTAGTTCGAGATGATTGCTGTGATAACCGGGATGAAGAAATTGAGTTTCTTCAACGGGCTGATGATGCGGCTATTCATTTACTGAATATTATTAATGATATTCTCGATATTTCTAAAATTGAAGCCGGTACGCTCTCGGTGGTTATGGAGCGAGTTGATGCCAAACGATTGATTAAGGAGGCGATCGACTTGCAGCAATCTGCAATTCAGCAGAAGGGTTTGCAGTTAGAATTCCAGGAAGATTCTCAATCCATTACCCTCGAAGCCGATCCCGCTAAACTCAAACAAGCACTTCTCAATTTGCTCGGGAATGCGATTAAGTTTACGGACACCGGACGGATCACTATCTCTACTCGCATCGAAGGGTTAAGCGAGGGTCAGTCCTTTAATAACTCCGATAGCCGCAATGGTTCCATCCAGCCTCATTTGGTGATTTCTGTCCAAGATACGGGGATTGGCATTGCAAGAGATCAACAGCAGAAACTCTTTCAACCCTTTGTCATGGTCGATGGCTCAAGAACTCGCCCCAAAGGAGGTACAGGTTTAGGCTTGGCCATCTCCCGCAATTTAATTGAACTGATGGGTGGGATGATTCGCTTAGACAGTAAAGGTATTGGTCAGGGAACAACGGTTGAGGTGGTTTTGCCCATCCTCAATTCCAGTCCCTCCATTCCCGTAGCCTTGGAGTCAAAAACCCCCAAAGAACAAAATCGCTAAATTGTTCTATCTCTCCCTACAACCCTGTCGCTATTTCTCATTATTTTCTCCCCGTTCAACGTCCCAACTTCAGCCGTTATTTCCCTCGTTCGTAGTAACGACTTCAGTCGTTATTTTCTTTAATTCGTAGTAACAACTTCAGTCGTTCTGTTTCCCCGGTTCGTAGTAACAAGTTGAATAAAGGAGAATTAGTCCTAAATCTGAACAGCTACTCCCCCTTGTTGGATCGAGTGACTTAAACCCGTGAGAATCGTGATTAATTCCGTGGCGATCGCCCCAGATTCCACCCCTTGTCCATTACCGCGCACCAACTCCAAAAAGCGATCGCAAACCCGCCCTAGAGGTTCAGCCTTTTCTAACCTGACCACTTCCCGGTTTTGATTCCTGGGAATCCAAAGCTTACCCTCTTGTTCTAAACAACCCTGTTGAATCACCAACGGCGCATCCCCAGACATTTCATCAAAAATCAAGGTTCCTTGACTCCCCACCACTGCCAAGCGTCTCTGTTTATCGGGATTCAACCAGCACAAATGAATAAACGCCTGAAATCCACTCGGATAAGTCAGGGTTGCCATCACGAAATCCGCTAACCCCTGGGGAAACAGCTTCGAGTCCCCTCCCTCCACCGGAGTCGGTTGCAACCACACTCGCCCAGTCCCTTGGACTTGAATCGGATATTCTCCCAACCAACTATTAAAAATAGCAATATCATGAATTGCCAAATCCCACAGGGCATCCACATCGGGGCGGACTGGACCCAAATGAGAGCGTGTCGCATATCCGTAGCGCAATTCCCCGAGTCGTCCCCCTTGCACCACTTCAGTTCCGGCAATCACTGCGGGATGAAACAAATAGGTATGATCCACCAGCATCTGAAGCTGGCGTTGTTTTGCCCGTTCATATAATTCCCGAGACTCTGCTGGGTCAAGAGTTAGGGGTTTTTCCGCTAAGATGTGATAGTTCTGCTCTAGGGCATCAGAGATTAAGGCATAATGAGTGGCAGCCGGAGTAGCGACGGCTACTGCTTCGAGTCCGGGTAACTGTTTGATATCCTGCCAATCCGTTGCCAAAATCACAGTCTCATCTAAATTAAATTGCGATCGCGCCGAGTTCAATCGCTCTACATGAGGGTCCACCACCGCCAGCACTCGCGCCTCGGGATGGTTTAAAAAATTTCGGATCAAATGGACGCCCCAACGACCCGCCCCAAGAATTGCAATCCCAACTGGATTTGACATGGTTTGATAGTGATAATTTGATAGGGATAAATAGGGATTACTCAGCTACATCCAACTCTCGCAGAGTCAAAAATGCCACCTTGGCTGCTGCTTGTTCCGCTGCTTTTTTACTGCGTCCGGTGCCCTTGCCTTTGAGTTCTCCTAGTAGCCACACCTCAGCGGTAAAGCGATCGGGATGGTAATGTTCGCGATGGGTTTCAAAGACGCGATATTCAGGTAAAATTTTATAGCGAACTTGGGTCAATTCTTGCAGGGCATCTTTATAATTGTGACGGGCTGGATCTTTGCGAATCTCTTCCGATCGCTGTTTGAATTCCGGGTCTAACCAAGGACGAATTAAATCCAAATTATGGGTACTTAAATACAATGCGGCTAAAATCGCTTCAAAGGCATCAGCTAACCGAGATTCCTTGCCGGTAATATCTCCAGCAGCACTGGCAGAAACGAGCAGGTAGCGCTCCAGTCCGTACCCTTCGGCGATCTGAGCTAAGGTGCGATCGCTCACCAAAACTGACCGAATGGTTGCCAACTCCCCCACCTTTTCCTGGGGATACAGTTCCATCAGTAATTCCGCTGCCGCTAACCGAACCACCGCATCCCCGGTAAACTCTAACTGTTCATAGTTCGCTTCTCCGGAAACACTCGGATGAGTCAAGGCCAACTCTAACAAGTCCCAACGGATGGAAATTCCGTCAGGAAGTCCTAATTTTTGCAGCAGTTTCTGTAACTCGCGTTGTCGCTGGGGATAAAGAAGCTTCATAAAAGACTTTAAAAATTAAAAATTAACCTTGAAATTGATGAAAATTTAGAATTTAACCCGTTTAATTTTAACCTTAAAATTTTACCTAATCAAGAATGGAATTAGGAATTGACAATTCGCCTAAAAAATGGAAAGGGAGAGAGTCAGACATAAGCCGGGTTCTGTTCCATTCATCACAATTGTCATGAATGGGGCAGTTATCTATCTGGGACCTTTGTTACCAAAAGCCTCTAGCGGTTCTTTCTAAGCGGAACGGGTAAAAGACCAACCCTTGTCCCTGTGACCTTGCTCCCAACCGGGGTTTACCGAGCCAGGGCCTCTCGACCCTGCTGGTGCGCTCTTACCACACCTTTGCACCCTTACCTGTGAGCGATCGCCCAAACGGACAATCCCTCCATCGGCGGTATCTTTCTGTGGCACTATCCTCACGGTCACCCGCACTGGGCGTTACCCAGCAAGTCTGGTCTTTCGGGAGTCCGGACTTTCCTCAGATTCGTGACAATCCGCAACTGCCTGCGCCAACTCTCTACCCGTTCTGATTATAATCGATGAACTGCCAAAATCTGACTCCGTTGAGCGGTCGGATTGATTTGGCTAAGAGTTGTTTTACTCACCCAGCAGGATTGACCGTGCAATTAGGGGGGCGTCGCTTACCTTCACCGAATTTCATGCCCTCAAAATTCGATTTCTCCCCCACGGAATTTCACCTCAAATCCAAGGGAAAATGCTCCCTTAAAAATCCCGGCGCTGATTCCAGGGGATATTAACAACCCAGGGCAAAACCGAGGCTATAAACTGACAATTGACCAGATAAAGCGGGAGATTTCCTAGATTATGTTCTCCCATGCCAAAACGCAGAGCAAACTGAATGGTGAACGTTAGAGAGGGAAGTTCTGCCTTGGGGGAAACTTGTTTTCTCGGGTTCGGTTTAAGGGAGGCGAGGTTCACCATGACGCGATCGGGTTTTAAGGGTCCGATTTCCCCCTCTCGTTTTAAGGCAGATTCTGCCGTAAAGTGTTCTTGGAGGGTTTTTCCGGGCGCAATCACGCTAAACACTTGAGCCGGTAACAAATCAAAGGTCATTCCCGGTGGGAGTCGAACCAGGCGTTGTTCGCGACCCTGAGCATCAATCAGAGCGCTATAATCCCAATCAATGTAAAGGGTTTGAGTTGAGGATTGATTTTGGACACTCACCTCAAGGAACCGAAACTGGTCTAAATCATATTGGGGAGCCAGAAAGAATTTGAATCTAACTCTGTTTTCTAAATTTAGGCTTTCGAGTTGATTCTTCAGAAAAATTTCATCGGATTTAATGATAGCTTTTTCCGCCAATAAAGAAGAAAAAGCGCGTAATAAAACCGCACTCACGCAGATTAGATAAACTGCGATTACAATCCAATCCAGTCCAGTCATTAGGGGTTAGAGCAAAGGGAATGGGGCGACGCCCCTAGCATAGCTTAGAGATTGCCGATCGCATATAAAAAATCGTTAAAAAGACTCCCGGGGTTCATACTGATGACAGGTTTCACAAGGTCCTTCGGGATTGAGGGCGCACCGCAGATAAGCCGAGCGCGCATTGTAAAGACAAGTGATATCCCCAGTCACCTCCCCGACCCCTTCGACATAATGGCGATCGGCAGGAATCGCGGGGGGAGAGGGTATTCTCATAATGGGAATCTCTCGGGCCGCTTGCAAGCGAATTCGCGCCCGATCTTCTGCTTTCCGCATCGCGAACAGCGAGAGTAACGGAGGTGTTATCCCAACCAAAAAAATGATAAGTGTCTCTAACATGGCGGATGACTAAAACTGAACTCCTTAAAATCGGCAGGTTGAACTCAGGTAAACTGTCCTCAACCCACATCAACCGGGAAACCTGACTCAGGTTCTAAGGGAGTAGTTAGGCGGTGAGTTCCACAGCAGATTGAAAGAAATCCCGTTCGCATAACATGGCATAACGATAGGTGGAATGGGTTAGGGGAGTTGAAGCAGCATAGCGATCGAGCAGATGTTCTAACTGTCCCGACAATTGTTCAAATTCTTCTCCCGTATAGGTGCGAATCCAGTCGGCATAGTCGTGATTGGGAATCCCATCTTTTCCCAATTTCTGCCCTAAAAAAGCGTAAAGACGCATACAAGGAGCCATTGCCACCGCCGTTAACCCGACATCATGACTCCAAGCGGTTGCTAGTAAAAAGTCCGTGTAACGACGAGTTGCCGGAGTCGGTTTCACCGCTAAAAAATCAATTCCCCAAGTTTTGGCATAGCCTTGATGTAAGCGCAGTTCTTCTAAAACGCCACTAGCTAGGGCATGGAAGACTTCAAAAGCTTGCCAGTCGGGAGTTTTGGCGGCAGCAATGCTATAAGCGCGCGCGAAGGATTCCAGGAAAAAGGCATCCTGTCCCACATAATGAGCAAATTGATATCGCGGTAAGCTACCCTTGCCAATGCCTTGCACAAAAGGATGTTGTAGACACTCTTGAGCTAAGTCTTGATTCGCTTTCCACAATTCCTGAGATAGGGTCATATTTTGGAGAGTTTGATAGATTTTAACTAGATTGAGGTTTAGGACGTTGGACAAAAGAATAACGACTTGCTGTCGTTATTATGAGCTTAAGAGAACGACTGAAGTTGTTATTATGAGCTTAAGAGAACGACTGAAGTCGTTACTACAAACTTAAGAGAACGACTGAAGTCTTTAGCTTTCATTTTTTAGCTTTCATCTGGGACGCTCGGGGGTGGAAAAGTTGTTAAACCAACCGCGACGCCAAAAGAGAAAAATCATGAAGACGGCGATCGCAATCATCACCACCCAAACTGCCGGATAGCCCCAATACCAGTTCAGTTCTGGCATATTCAACGGTGAGGCTTCGGGATTGAAGTTCATCCCATAAACCCCGGCAATAAAGGTCAGGGGAATAAAAATAGATGAAATCACCGTTAACAGTTTCATCACTTCATTCATGCGGTTACTGATGGAAGAGAGGTAAACCTCCATCAGCCCACCAGCGAGTTCCCGATAGGTTTCCACAATATCTAAAACCTGAATCGTATGATCGTAACAGTCGCGTAAATAAATCCGAACTTCATCAGAAATCAAGGGACTGCCGTCTCGAATCAGGGCATTGATGGCATTTCGCTGGGGCCAGATTGCCCGACGTAAGGTGAGTAACTCCCGTTTGATTTTATAAATTTTTTGTAGGGTGTGGGGTGTAGGGTTTGCCACCACCTCATCCTCCAAATCCTCGATGCGTTCCCCATACGCTTCCAGAACCGGGAAAAATCCATCGATAATGGCATCGAGGAGAGCATAGGCGAGATAATCAGCCTTTTGTTTGCGAATCGTGCCTTTATTGCTGCGAATGCGATCGCGCACAGGACCAAAACTGTCATGTTCTGGCTCCTCCTGCACCGTCAACAGGTAATCTTTACCCAACACAAAACTAACTTGTTCGCTGATAAAGCTTTCCTCCGCTGGATCATGGCGATGTTCTTTGAGCATCACCATCCGCGCAATAATCACTAAATGACCCTCGTAGTCTTCCACTTTGGGTCGTTGGGGGACATTGACGATATCTTCTAACAGCAGGGGATGCAAGTGAAAGACTTTACCCAGTCGCTTTAAAATATCTTCACTCCCCAACCCCTGAACATCTAACCAGGAAACGGACTCACTGTCTAAGTAGGGGATACATTCTTCCGGGGTCGCCATGAGTAGCCGAATCGCCTTTTTTTCGCAATAGTCGATCGCCACAATCGTCGGGGTTGCTGCATCGTCCTCAATAATCAGAGTTCCGGGGATACTACCGGGTTCGTCATAGCAGTAATCGACGTATGATTCTTCGTTTTTATCGTTCTCCTCTTCCGGTTGAGAGAGGAAATTAGTCATTGTCCATCCCTTATCTGTCATCTTTTTATCCTGATCGCAGCTACCACTGCGATTTTAGGCAATTCTGGAGAAGGTTGGAGGCGATCTCGGGAATCATCTTCAAGTCTAGTGCGTTAGTGCCCTGGGTTCGCACCTTGGCTATAAAGGGCGTTCAATCGTTTGTAGTCAAACCTTTAGGGGTGCTATTAAGATGACTCAATCAAGGAGTCACTACGAACGGTTGTCGTTACCCCTAAAGGGATGGCCCTGTCAAGGTGTAAGGGGCTATAAGAAGTGGGAGCATCTTGCTCCCTTGCTCTCATCGGGAGCAAGATGCTCCCACTCCTTTCTGGAATTGGACAATTCATTTAGACTGGTAATAGAGGGATATTTTAAGGTTTGGATTGCTCTAAGACTTCATCCCCCCTCAATGATTTTCGAGCGATCGCCCCTGGGGAAACAGAGGGTTCCTGCCAATCATTTTCATCCGGTTGAGGCAACTTGACTTCCATCGGGAGATAAACCGTAAAAGTTGAACCCACCCCCAACTTACTCTCCACTAAAATATCTCCTCCCATCATCTGAGAAAACAATCGACTAATTGCCAAACCCAACCCCGTCCCCCCATATTCTCGGGTCGTAGACGCATCTGCCTGCATAAAGGCTTGAAACAAATTATCTAACTGGTCTTGACTCATGCCAATGCCTGTATCGCAGATTTTAAACCCGACAAATAAATCATTTAGACTTGATTCTTGCTCTGGGTTGAGAGGAAGAGGAATCGCACTCCGGAGTTGTTTCGTTACGGCCATCTCAATCTTTCCCTTCCGAGTGAATTTAGCCGCATTACTGAGTAAATTGAAGAGAATTTGTCGCATCTTAGTCAGGTCAGCATACATCGGACCCATTTCCCCACTAAACTGCACCACCAATTGGTTAGAATTTTTCTCGATTAGGGGTTGAGCGGTGTGGCAAATTTGGGTAATGGCCTGGTCTAAGTCAAATGATTCTAAAAACAGTTGCATTTTCCCCGATTCAATCTTGGAGTAATCCAAAATATCCCCAATTAGAGCCAGCAAATGTTTCCCTGCCGTATTAATGGAGCGTAGGTCATCCAGAAATTCTGCATCGTTAATGCCGATATCTCGGGCATCTTCTTGGAGGAGTTCACTATACCCAATAATGGCATTGAGTGGGGTTCTCAGTTCGTGGCTCATATTCGCCAAAAAGGTGCTTTTGGCGCGATTAGCCGCTTCTGCTGCTGTTTTTGTTTCTAGTAATTGCGCTTCGACTTTCTTGCGATCGGTAATATCCCGGGCCAAAATACAGTTATATTCTTTTCCATTAAATTCCAAATAATTGACTGTACTTTCTACGGGAAATCTTCGCCCATCTTTCGTTTGGTGATAGCATTCAATCGTAAACGAACCATGCTGTTTGATTTCATCCCAATAATCAGACCAGACATTTTGGGGTAAGTCCAAATTAATATCATGAATGGTCATTAAAATCAACTCTTCTCGGGAATAACCTAAAGACAGACAAGCGGCTTCATTGACATAAAAGAACTGGGCATTGGAGTTGACCCAAAACACTGAATCTCCAGCCCGATTCAGAGAAAACTGGGTAAAAGCCAAGATTTCTTCAATTTGTTGGCGATGAGCTTTTTCCGCCTCTAAGGCGAGGACAGCCTGGTGTAACTGTAAGGCTTTCCGTTCCAGTTCATGGCGCAGTTGTGCTTCAGTCTGTTTAATTTGAGTCAGATCTCGCACTATGACTAATATTTCTTCGTCACTGCTGGGGACAATTTGAACTTCATGAATTGCGGGAAAATAGGGAGGAAAGTTTATCGAATTTAAAGGGGGAAATTGAAGAGAACATAGACAATCCTTTCCGCTTAATTCTACTTCAAAGAGTTGCTCGCTTAGAGTGGCGATCGCCCGTTCTAGAAACTCTCGACATTGCTGAACCACTTCTAAAGGCCAAATTTCCCACCACTTCTTACCGATATAGCTGCGATCGCTCAGATTATCTATCCCTTCCGGCTGCAACTTCTGCCCTGAATTTCTACAACCCGCCCACAGGGTAAAATTCTTCGGCGGTTGATAATCAAGACAAGTGCCATCTTTATGGATCCAAAAGATGGCATCGGGAATTGCCTTTAATAAAGCACGATTTCTGGTTTTGCTGGCAGACACCACCGCTTCAAGCCCCTCCCCATTCCCTGACGATTGTTCAACCTTATTATCCCCATGTTTGCTCCCGAACTATTGTTTGCCTTAACAAAACAACCCAACAGCGCCCCGGCAAGGTGAGCGAATCCGTACCCCCCCAGGGGCGTTTTCTACCTGTGGATTGCCTAGGGCCGGGATAATAATGACTATAGCGCCCCTAGTTTGTGATGAGATGGCGGCGCTCCCTTGTTGCCCTTTCTGGAGGCATAACGATGAATCATTTTAAAACGGTTGCCCTGTTAGGTTTGCTCAGTGGACTCCTGATTACCGTGAGTTACGCCATCGGTGGGACCACTGGAGCCTTCTTCGGAGTCATATTAGCGGCCCTCACCAACTTTGGGTCCTGGTACTATTCCGATCGCATTGCCTTAACCGCATATCGGGCTAAACCCGTCACTCCCGCGCAAGCACCGGAACTGGCGATGATGGTCCAAACCCTGAGCGATCGGGCCGGTTTACCCATGCCTGCGCTCTATATCGTTCCCTCTCAATCCGCCAATGCCTTCGCCACCGGCAGAGACCCGGATCATGCCGCCGTCGCCGTCACTCAAGGTATTATTAGCCTACTCCCGGCAGATGAACTCGAAGCCGTCATCGCTCACGAACTCAGCCATATCCAAAACCGCGATGCCCTCACCCAAGCGGTTGCCGCCACGATCGCCGGAGGCATCTCGTTCCTAGCGCAAATGGCCTTTTGGTTCCTCCCGATCGGTCGGGATGACAATGGCTCCAATCCCTTCGCGGGATTGTTAATGCTCATTGTCGCACCCGTCGCCGCCACGGTGATTCAACTCGGCATTTCTCGCACCCGTGAATTTGCTGCCGATGCTGGTGCCGCCCAACTCACCGGCAACCCCCGCGCTTTAGCCAAAGCCTTACAACGACTTGACCAAAATGCTCGACAACTTCCCCTCAACGGGAATCCCGCCTTTGAACCCCTGTTAATCATGAATGGATTCTCCGGAAAGAAGTTTACCTCTAAGCTATTTTCCACCCATCCCACCACCGAAGCTCGCATCGAGCGCCTGTTGCAGTTAGAGGGGAAATAGGGCAAATGTTTGTAGTAACGACTTCAGTCGTTGCTTTCGTGTCATGGCTTGAGCCATGACACGCACAATTGGAGACCCAAGCGCCTGCTACAGGACTGGAACCCAGGCATTCAAAGGGGGATGCCGAAAGCGATCGCTTTCGGCATCCGGAAACGACTCAAGTCGTTACTACAAACTTGAACCCCATCCTCTCCATTCCAGAGTTCAACTTTAGCCGTTAGGCTAGAGGCAACAACAAGTTATCAAATCTAGTTAGGATACAGAATCATGACTGATGAAGCTCAAGTGCCTAAAGAACGCGCCCTCGTGGAAGTAAGTCCCGAGACGAAAGCGCTGGTGGAAAAAGAAATGCCTGATGCCACCGCCCAGGTGCAGGAGGAAACGATGGCCCTGTTTGAAGCCATCAAACGCCGAGCACAAGCGGAAATTCAAGGGGCCAGCAAATTTACTGCCGAAGCCTATCTGAGTGCGGTGCAACAAGCGCGGGAGACGATTGAAAGCGATCGCCTTATGGATCCCGAACGGATTGCCTACACCATCAAACTGATGGAAATGGATGCCAAGCAAAATTGGGACAAGATCCTCAGTGAAATGAGTGAACTGGGCGATCGCCTTGCCCAATCTGCTAAGGATGCATGGGACTCCCTCTTCAATCCCTCCGGCACTCCCCCCAATTCCTAGGCAACCTTCAGCCTAAACACCTGTTCATCGAGGGCGACTCATCGGTCGCCCTCTATTTTTTTAAGTCTATCCGGAGAGAATCTGCCATCACGATGACCCGTTCGTGCTAGATTTTAAAAGTTTGCCTCTGTTATTTGTTTCAAAGACCCCAACTCAGCAATCCCACCCATTCCATCCCCGATTGCGATAGAGCATCGAACCCCTAGAACTGGGGCATTCTAGCCATTCACTTGTCCACTCATTACGTCTGAAACTGTAAAGCGACCACCATGCGAACCTACTATTGCGGCCAACTCCGAAGCGAACATATTGGAGAAACTGTTACTCTGTGTGGATGGGTAGACCGCCGACGAGATCATGGTGGAGTCATTTTCTTGGATTTGCGAGATAGGAGTGGCGTCGTCCAAATCGTTTCTGACCCCCAGCGCACCCCCACCTCCTACAAAGAGGCGGAAACCATCCGAGGTGAATATGTCCTCCGCATCACCGGACGGGTCAGCTCACGTCCTAGCGATTCCCTCAATCCCAACTTACCCACGGGAGAGATAGAAGTCTACGTCGATCGCATTGAATTACTCAATGCCGTCCATAAACTGATGCCGTTCCCCGTTTCCAGTGGACAGACGGAAACTGTGCGCGAAGAGTTACGCCTGAAATATCGCTATCTAGATCTCCGTCGGGAACGGATGTCGCGAAATCTACAACTGCGTCATCAAGTGGTTAAAGCCATGCGCCGCTTCCTGGAAGATGAATATGGCTTTATCGAAATTGAAACCCCGATGCTGACCCGTTCTACCCCAGAAGGTGCGCGAGATTATCTCGTCCCTTCCCGGGTAAATGCCGGTGAATGGTATGCTTTGCCGCAGTCGCCGCAATTATTCAAACAGTTGTTAATGGTTTCGGGTTTAGATCGCTATTATCAAATGGCCCGATGCTTCCGCGATGAAGATTTGCGCGCCGATCGCCAGCCGGAATTTACTCAGTTGGACATGGAAATGAGTTTCATGTCCCAAGAAGAAATTCTCCAACTGAATGAATCTTTAGTTTGCCATATCTTTAAAACGGTTAAGGGCATTGATATCCCCCGTCCTTTCCCCCGGTTAACCTACGCCGAATCGATGTCTCGGTACGGCACCGATCGCCCGGATACTCGCTATGGCATGGAATTGGTCGATGTGTCGGATTTGGTGAAAGATTCCGGATTTAAGGTATTTTCTGGAGCAATTTCTGCCGGTGGAATTGTCAAAGTGTTACCCATTCCCGGTGGCAATAGTGCCATTTCCAATGTCCGCATCAAACCCGGTGGAGATTTATTCAAGGAAGCCGCCGAAGCGGGTGCTAAAGGGTTGGCTTACATCCGGGTTAAAGATAACGGAGAAATCGATACGATTGGGGCAATTAAAGATAATTTAAGCCCAGAACAGAAGCAAGAGTTACTCTCACGGACGGGTGCACAATCGGGAGATTTACTGTTATTCGGGGCCGGAGATACAGCAACAGTGAATAAAACCCTCGATCGCCTCCGCCAATCCGTCGCTCGTCTGTTGGGGATGATTGATGAAACCAAGCTCAATCTACTCTGGATTACCGATTTTCCGATGTTTGAGTGGAATGCTGATGAAAAGCGTTTAGAAGCAACTCATCACCCCTTTACCGCGCCTAACCCCGAAGATATCGACGACCTCAAAAATGCTCGGGCTCAAGCTTATGACTTGGTTTATAACGGGTTGGAAATCGGCGGCGGTAGTCTGCGGATTTATCAGCGTGAGGTTCAAGAACGGGTGTTTGAGGCGATCGGCTTATCCCAGGAAGAAGCGAATAACAAGTTTGGCTTTTTAATGGAGGCGTTTGAGTATGGCACTCCACCCCACGGCGGTATTGCTTATGGTTTAGACCGCTTGGTGATGTTGTTAGCCTCGGAAGAGTCCATTCGAGATGTGATTGCCTTCCCGAAAACCCAGCAAGCTCGATGTTTGTTAACGGGAGCTCCCGCTACCATTGATGCCATTCAGTTGAAGGAATTGCACGTTGCTTCTACGGTTAAGCCTAAACAGGCTTAAGGATTTTTTGAAGATTCAGGTCATGGGTAAGCCAGTATTTGGGTGAATTATCCATGACTTGCTATTCTTAAGACTGCACTGAATTGTTATTATTTTCTCATCAGAGAAAAAACAGCTCGAAAGCCCACTATCATTTTTTATGAGTAACAAACCGATGAGTTCTGATATCAAGTTTGAAGTCGTCCGTCCCCAGGGCATTTTAGATGGGACCCAGGCCAATGTCTTTCGCCGTGAAGTGCGCGATCGCCTGGACAACCAAGCCAATATTGTCCTCGTCAATCTCCAGGATGTCACGTTTATTGATAGTTCCGGTCTAGGGGCTTTAGTCTCCGCCCTGAAAATGGTGCGAACTGCGGGGGCAAAAATGGTCATCTGTTCCATTAATGATCAGGTCAGAATGTTATTTGAACTAACCAGCATGGACCGGGTATTTAAAGTTTATCCTAATGAAGAAGCTTTTGAAAATGAAGTGAAAAACCCTGAAGTAAGCTCCGATATCTAACTCAGGAACTCTTCGGAGTGGAGGTCGGGTGTTATTCCAGAAACTCTACCTGGAGCAAGGAGAAGTCGTCATCAAAGGTCGGGTTGAGATTTAAACTCCGGATGCGAGCTAATAACCCATCAATATCCCGGCCATTTTTTTGCCAATAATAAGTGAGTAGATTGCTAAAGGCATCCAGACCCCAAAGAGTGCCATCAGGCTGATTAATTTCATAAACGCCATCACTAAAAACGTATAAGGTACTAGGAGTCTCAATCTGACAGACATTTTGGATATATTGGGCTTCGGGAAACATTCCGATGGGTAAGCCTTGGGTTTTGAGCGCTTGTAGGGTAGGCGGCATTCCTGGAGTTCCAGATAACAATAAGGCCGGAGGATGGCCTGCACTGGAGTACAATAGGGTATCTTCGGTGCGGTTATAGACGCCATACCAAATTGTAAAATATTTATCTTGTTGTAAGTCCATTTGAAAGTATTTATTTAATTCGGTTAAAACCGAAGCAGGTTGAGTAAAATCAAACCCAACCTGGGAGTGGGACCGTAACAAATTTAAGACCGAAACCGAGGGGAGGGTCGCCGCTAAACCATGACCGGCAACATCCAGTAGGTAAATGACTAAATGTTCTGAATCGAGCCAATAATAGTCAAAGCAATCGCCACCGAGTTGACGAGAGGGGATAAAACGGTTGGCGATCGCCACAGGTGTATTCAGGGGGTCAGGTAAGAGCGATCGGACGTAATCCGCTGCTTCCGCCAGTTCCGCTTCTAATGCTCGCTTGGAGTTTCGCAAATCTTGGGTAAGCTGATAAATCCTCAATCCCGCTCTAACGCGGGCATTTAATTCGTTAATCTCGATCGGTTTAGAGAGAAATTCATCGGCACCCGTATCCAGTCCCACGACCCGATCTTCCGTTGCGCCCCGAGAGGTTAACAGAATAAAATAGGTGTTGGATAATTCTGGATGCGCTTTGATCTGACGGCAAACTTCCAACCCATCCATCACCGGCATCATCCAGTCACAAATGATTAATGCAGGCCCTAATCGATAAGCCTGTTCCATTCCTTCTTGACCATTACTGGCAACGGCAACGTGATACCCCTGTTTTTGCAAGGATCTCGTTAACACGACGCGAATAGTCGGATCGTCATCAATCACAAGAATGTGGGTCATGGACTAGGAAATTGAGACAATTAGCTTTACACAGAATAGCACTCACGAAAAAGACCCCCAACCCTCATTGTTTCCTGATGTCAGGGAATCCTTCAAGGCAACGATGCCGCGTCTTGTCACCGTTTCCTGATGTTGGGTAACCTTTCAACGGAACTGTGATGCTTTTGAGGAAGTTAGGGAGTCTCTTTCACGGAATGCAACAGGGTTCTACTCTAGCCCCAATTGCCCCCGAAAACCCGTAATAATCCTGGTTCCATCTTTGAGAATGTGGATTTCCATCTGGTCGCTGGCCCAGGTAATTTTATCCTTAAAGGCTTCATTGAAGATATGAATCCGTTGATTGCGGGAAGAAACTGGGGATTCTGGGGAATGAATCGCTAAGGATTCGACATAAGGACCATCAATCAGAATGTCCAGTTGGTCTAATAAGGCATCTGCACCCACCGGCGCAGAGGGCGACTGCAATTGCGCCAAGGTAAACCCGGTAAAGGACATTAGATTTAATCCTGCTGCCTTGATTTTTTTCCCGAGTTCGCCTAGGGCAGGGGCCTGCCAAAACGGTTCACCGCCAGAAAAAGTCACCCCATGATTCCGGGGATTGCTCAAAATTTTATCCGCGAGTTCATCAATAGCGATTAATTGATTGACTTCAAACGGCCAGGATTCAGGATTAAAACAACCGGAACACTCCCTCAGACAGCCTTGGACCCAGACTACGGCGCGGGTTCCCGGTCCATTCACTTCTGATTCATCCACATACCCCATGATATTCAGGTAGCCATCGGGGATGTCTGGGAGGGTGGGTGGTGCGCTGTTGATTAAATTAATCATAGGTTGACCTCTCCTCAAATAGAGGGTTTTAACTCACCGGGTTAAGGGTAAGGTTGAAAGATTCTTATATCGATTATCAGCTATCTTCTGGAGAATCACGAATCTTTAAACGTGATTTTTTGAGGAAAGCGATCGCTACAAAGCATCCGACCTCCTATGTACCCGCATTTCTGACCCGGTTTCAACTTAAGTCACACAGAACAGTTTCCTCATAGAGTCGGGTCGAATGCTTCCAGTTTTGAGGTAAATCTTTTCAAATCCTTGGGGAAGGCCCTTGGGCGAGTTAAAGAACGGGGCTGATATTCCAGGACGACGAACCGATCTGGAGGTTACGGCTAGAGATTGGGATTTAACCCCCTGGTCAATTGGGCTATAAAACAGTAGTATGGTTATAGAACAAAATTCTCTCTTCTTTAGCAAAAATCGCCTGTTTGAAACAAAATGTAAAGTTGGTTCGGGCTAATCGGAATAAAAAACTGTACTCTCCCCTCATTATTCTCCGTATTTTCTCGGAAGTCAGCCATCAACAGCATATTTACAAGTTTTAAACATCCGCAAAATAGCGGATATTAAAGGTAGTTATTACAATCTTTAAAAACACCTGGCCTAGTATTTTATTTAGATAAAGAATTGCCTTACCCCCTAGACGAAGTAGAAGAAACAGGTAATAATCAGAAGTATCAGTACAAGAGAGATTAAATAAACAAACCGTTATCTCTTGACCACTCGCTCCTACTTAACTCTGAACTGTAAGGTGTCAAACCATGATTACTAATTTAACTTTTACCAACCGTCTCAGCAAAACTACTCTGATTTCTCTCGGTCTGGCTGCTGCCTCCCTTGCCTTTGCTCCCGGACAAGCCAAAGCTGAGACTCGAACCTTCAACATTGCTCCGAGTGGTGCAAATCCAGGTCTGAACGTAACCCTCGACGATACAACGAATCCGGGTTCGATTACTGTCAAAGTCGATATTGCCCCGGGCAGCGATGGCGGTAAAGCCACTACCGCTGATATTAGCGGGATCTTCTTGAATCTTCCCGAAGGAGTGGGAACGCTGAAGGTCTCAAGTGTAGCTGGTGGACCAGCCACCACCGTACTACAAGAAAGTGGAAAAGTGAGCGATCTCGATGATGGTGTCAATATGAAGGGGGACGGTCCAGCGCCTTCCTTTGATGTGGGGATTAAGATTGGCTACTCCGGTGGTGCCAGCAATGGAGGAACTCCGGACGACTTCCAAACCACGACCTTTACGCTCTCCGGTTCCGGACTGTCCCTGGATTCTTTTACCAATGAAGGGTTTGGCGTGCGCCTCAAGAGTGTTGGTTTAGTAGGGGCAACAAGCCGCGAAGGCAGTCTTAAACTGGAAACCACGATGACGCCGATCGTGGTTACTAACCCCGGTGGCGGTACTACAGGTGGCGATACCACGGGTGGCGATACCACAGGTGGCGATACCACGGGTGGCGATACCACAGGTGGCGATACCACAGGTGGTTCCGATTCCGTTCCAGTTCCAGAACCCTTGACGATGGGTGGTTTGATTCTCGGTGCCGGTGGTTTGATTGCTGCACGTCGTCGCAAAATGAGCCAAAAGGGTTAATCTCTGAGGCGATCGCGACAAGACTACGTTTCAGGACCCCTTGTCCGATTGATTGAGAGCCTATCCATTAATTCGGTCATACCCCAGTTCAACGGGTATGACCGAATTTTTTTGGGGAGTTGCCACCTCATCCCCAATTTGGTTCTCTACCCATTATTTCCTCTGACAAATAAGGGCAGGAGGGGCCCTGTTTATCACCTCCTACCCCGACTGGTTGTGGGGTGCAGAGTATCAAGACCGAATTCTATAGTGCGTCTAAATCCTTCTGGCATACAGAAGGTAGCAAGATGCTCCCAGAGACAAGAGCTACCTCATGAGATAGGAAACTGCTATATAGCAGTTTCCTATCTCAGTTGTGGAATGCCCTCACCCCCGACCGTTGGCGGCCCAAAGGGGGAGAGGGTTTAGGGTGAGGGCATCAATGATTTAGGGTTGTTCTATCTCAATTATCAAGTTTTTAATTCTGGGGAAAAAAACATCCGGAATGGGGGCAGAAAAAGATAAACCAACTCATCAGGCAACCGGGGTGGGTGATACCCACGCCCCAGTTAAAAAGCCCCCTTGGAATTGTGACTAAATCGGCAAGTGAAACCCCTCAAAAACTGGACTAGAAAGGCTGTTTCTGGACAACCGGCATTTAGAGTAAGGATGCTTCGTGATGCGGATCACAACCCGATCCCCTATAATTCTCTAGTCCAAGGCTACAGGTTTATCTATAACCTACAGTGGCTTGGAGTTATGAAATAAGCGCAATCTTTAAAAATTGCTCACTTATTGTCTTTTTTTGATAAAGTATCACCCTTTTACTTCGACGATAGCGAAGGGTCAAGTAATAATCAGAGATATCCGCACAAGAGACCTCTAATCACCCAAGTTCTCTCGTGCCAAGGCACTCCTACTTCACCCTGAACTACTAGGTCTCAAACAATGATTACTAATTTAACTTTTACGTCCTTTCTGACCCAAACTATTCTAACTTCTGCCGGTTTCGTCTTAGCCTCTGCCGCGTTCCTTGCCGCACCAGCACAGGCAAATACGTTAACGATTGACCTCAAGGACGCGACAAATACCAACACTCAAAACTATCCCACCGTTCAGATTACCCTGTCCCAAACTGTTGTGGGTGGACCCATCCAAGCTACAGTCAACGTTATCAAGGGTCCGACTGGATTTATTGGAGACTTACGGGGTGTTTACTTTAATCTTCCCTCGGGTGTGAGCGCCACGATTTCTGGAGATAATGCCATCATCACCAAACAAACCAGTACCGGAGACTTCAGTAACTTCAGTAAGAATGCCGAGGTGCAGGGTAGTCACATTGGTTTTAACGCGGGCGTAGAAATTGGCACATCAGGAATTGCTAAGGATGACTACCAAACGGCCACCTTTACTATCTCAGGAACGGGTTTGAGTCTGAGTTCCTTTACCTCCAGCAGCTTCGGTACTCGCCTGACGAGTGTGGGCACTCCGACCGGCAATCGAGATTTGAGCAGCAAGACCCTTGGTACGGCTCCCTCGACGATAGTTGTAACGAATCCGCCAGTGACAACTCCGCCGGTTGAGGCAACTCCCCCGGTTGAGGCAACTCCCCCAGTTGAGGCAACTCCTCCAGTTGAGTCAACTCCTCCGGTTGAGGCAACTCCCCCGGTTGAGGCAACTCCTCCGGTTGAGGCAACTCCTCCGGTTGAGGCAACTCCCCCAGTTGAGGCAACTCCCCCAGTTGAGGCCACTCCTCCGGTTGAGGCAACTCCCCTAGTTGAGGCAACTCCTCCGGTTGTAATGAATCCTCCCACGAATGACAACAACTTCTCGGATCCCGTTTCTGTGCCTGAACCCATGACAGTTGGGGGTTTGCTGGTGGTTGGCAGTGGTTTCCTGACTGTATGTCGTCGGAAACTGAACAAAAATGGTTAATCTCCGAGGCGATCGCGACAAGAACAAGTTTCAGGAACCCTTGTCCGATTAATGGAGAGCTAATTCATCAGTTCGGTCAGTCGTCTTAAATGGGGCCTGACCGAATTTTTTTTGGCAAATGCTCCCATAAGTCATCAAGTCGTGAATTCTCTGGAAGTCTGCACGAGCAAACCGGGGGAATAGAGGAGGAAAAAGATAAACTGATTACCGGCTTATCCCAGGGCTTCTGATACGCTACTCAAAGGCTGAAGGTTCAGCTTTAAACTAAGTTAACCGTAAATGGATTATGTACGAGAAACTGACTCCCCCGACGACTGGCGATCGCGTCACTTTTGAAAATGGTGAACCCATTGTTCCCGATAACCCGATTATCCCCTTCATTCGCGGCGATGGGACGGGAGTTGATATTTGGCCCGCTTCTCAAAAAGCGATCGATGCTGCGGTAGAAGCGGCTTACGGGGGCAAACGTAAAATTAGCTGGTTCAAAATCTACGCCGGTGATGAAGCCTGCGAAAAGTACGGCACTTATCAATATTTGCCCGAGGATACCAACAAGGCGATCGCAGAATATGGCATCGCCATCAAAGGCCCCTTAACCACCCCGATCGGTGGCGGCATCCGTTCCCTGAATGTGGCCCTGCGCCAAATTCACGACCTCTATGCCTGCGTCCGACCCTGCAAATATTATCCCGGAACCCCCTCCCCTCACAAACACCCCGAACAACTGGATGTGATTGTCTATCGGGAAAATACCGAAGATATTTATCTGGGAATTGAGTGGCGTGCGGGTACGGAAATGTGCGAGAAATTAATTGATATTCTCAATACTCAATTGATTCCCCAAACCCCAGAACATGGGAAAAAACAAATTCGCATGGATTCCGGCATCGGCATTAAACCCATTAGCAAAACCAACTCCCAGCGTCTGGTTCGCCGTGCGATTAAACACGCCTTACGCTTGCCCAAAGCCAAGCAGATGGTGACTTTGGTCCATAAGGGCAATATTATGAAGTACACCGAAGGGGCCTTCCGGGACTGGGGTTATGAACTGGCAACTACGGAGTTTCGCAATGAGTGCGTCACGGAACGGGAATCCTGGATTTTGAGCAATAAGGAGAAAAATCCGGACCTGAGTATTGAAGAGAATGCTCGTCAGATTGACCCGGGTTATGATGCGCTGACGGAAGAAAAACGGGCGGTGGTTTGCGAGGAAGTGAAGCAGGTGCTTGATAGCATTTGGGAGACTCACGGCGATCGCAAGTGGAAAGAGAAAATTATGGTCAATGACCGAATTGCCGACAGTATCTTCCAGCAAATCCAAACTCGACCGGATGAGTATTCCATTCTGGCGACGATGAATTTAAACGGCGACTATCTCTCCGATGCGGCAGCGGCGATCGTGGGTGGATTAGGCATGGGACCCGGGGCCAATATTGGCGACCAATGTGCTATTTTTGAGGCCACCCACGGCACCGCACCCAAACACGCCGGGCTCGATCGCATCAATCCCGGTTCCGTCATCCTCTCTGGCGTCATGATGTTGGAATATATGGGATGGCAAGAAGCCGCTGACTTGATTAAAAAAGGCATTGGGGGCGCTATTTCTAACCGCGAGGTCACCTACGACTTAGCCCGCTTAATGGAACCCCCGGTGGAAAAACCCCTCAAGTGTTCCGAGTTTGCCGAGGCGATTATTAAACATTTCGACGATTAGACCTCGGACCCCCGCTAAAAATCCCCCCTGATTTTCAGGGGGGAATCTCTTCGGATAAAACCAGAAATTTTTGAGTGAAAGCTGGTGACAGGAGTCGAACCCGCGACCCACGCATTACAAGTGCGTTGCTCTACCAACTGAGCTACACCAGCATGAGTTTTTACTTTACCAAAGTTCCGAGCAGTTTTGCAACCCCTCTACGGGAATTTTTTAAAAGGGATAAAACAGTTCGGTTATAATCCCCATATCTCTCCACAGACTCGGGGACATGATGCGAACAGTTAAGAGGCCTAACCCACGGCTCTATTCAACAGCCGCTTAAGCTGTAACCCTCGGGGACAGCAGTCTCTGTTCTAGTCCCTGTTCGTGGATTTAACTGCTCCGGGACATTCTGTAAATATCATAATCACCATGAAATTTCCCTTATCCTGGCAATACAATGAGTTCCAACAGGTCGGCAAAGACTATGGTATTCCCACGGAAGTGGAGGTGTATGACTCCAGTCATGCGGACTTCCGAGATATTGAGAAAGAAAGCAATGCCGTCCTTGATTTACTTGCTCTAAAGACGAACGATGTAGTCATCGATTTTGGGGCAGGGACCGGCACTTTTGCGATTCAAGCGGCTATTCGGGGGGTTCAGGTTTATGCGGTGGATATTTCCCCGACCATGTTGGAATATGCGAAAACCAAAGCGGCTAAAGCGGGGGTCTCAAATATTACCTTTTGTCATGGGGGATTTCTGTCCTACGACCATCCCGATGAATCAGTAGATGCGATTACAACAACTTTTGCATTCCATCATCTGCCTGACTTTTGGAAAGGAATTGCTTTAGGGCGGATGAATCGGATGCTCAAACCGGGGGGGCAGTTTTATATTCATGATGTGATTATCCATGAGCATCATTCCCTTGATAATATCGCCGCTTTTATTGAAAAACAGGCCGCAGCCGGGGGCGATTTTCTGCGAGAAGATGCCGAAGGACATTTCCAGGATGAATATTCCACTTATGACTGGATTTTTGAGGGATTGTTATCCCGCAATGGTTTTAGTATCCAGCATCAAAGTAATGAGGATGGGGTGATGGGAACCTATTTATGCCGCAAGAGGGTAACCCCCGCATAATGGAGAAAAACCCGACGGCAGATAAAATCTCAGTACGGGGAAAGAGGTCACCTGGGGATCGGACTCGATAGACTCAGAGGGTAGAGTCAGAATCGGAGGAACCCCATCCCATGAATCAGCCCATCATTACTCTATTATTATTTGGCCTGTTACTCATTGCCGTCCTTTCTCCCTTTGGTGCATTATCGGCTTTGATGCTAGTTGTGCTAGGGACAGGCTTGCTCTGGACCCTGTGGAGTCTATTTCAGGCATTTTTGAGGGACCCTTCTGAGAATCCGGGTTCTTCGGGAAAGTAAGGGGGTTTTAAGCAGGGGTGGAGATTTGTAATTGCTGATAAGCCAGTTGAGCCCGAGCACGGACCACTAACTCTTCATCGGATTTGGCTCGATCGCGTAACTGGGTCAATAATGGCTCCAACCAACTCGGCGCATGGGACCCCGCTGCGGTGGCCAGTCCTTGCATTCCCACAACTCCGGCATAGCGCACTACCCATTCTGGATCTTGCAGCACTTCCAGCAGGGTTTGATACACTTTCTCTTGGGCCGTCGCTCGGTCCTCGGGCTCCATGTTGTCCCAGAGGATATTTCCTAAGCCGCTTGCGGCGGCACGACGCACGCTCAGAGCAAAGTCATGGGCGGCAGTATCTAAGAGTAACTCTAATCCCCGGGGGTCACCAATTTTGGCTAAAGCGCGTAGGGCCCAGGCTCTCGCGCCATAATTGAACCCATCCAGTTGTTTCAAGAGGGGGACCACGGCAAGTTCCCCGAGAGCAATCAGTCCCTCTACTCCGGCAACGGCGGCACCGGGGTTATTGAAACCGAGGGCTTCGATTAAGGTGGGAATGGCTTCGGGCGATCGCGCTTGGGCTAATTTCCATAAGGCTATTGTTAAACGTTCTGCGGAGTCTGCCTCTTCAACGGCTTTAATCAGTGGGGTGATTTCGGCATTTTCAGTCATGAGCACTGTGGGATTGCTGTTTTATTAAAAAGGGTTAATTTTAATCGGTACAAAAGTTAAAGGAGTAGGGTGGGCATTGCCTCCTGAGCTCTGAGCGCTGAGTTTGTCGAAGCCTGTCCTGAGCTTGTCGAAGGGCGTCGAAGAGTCGAAGGGCCTACAATTGCTGTCCGGTCCCCTCCCCTGTGTCTTGGGGAGGGTTAGGGTGGGGTCCCTCTGGGGCCATCGCCTACAACAGACTATCCATCAGATTCATCACCTCAATCAACTCTGGGGATAAATCTGGGGCAGCATCAGGTTCGGGCAGGGTCAGATGATGCTCAATGAGTCCTTTGAGGGCAATCAATTTGATGCTATTTTCCGCCAAGGTTTGAGAAATGGCTTTGGCGGCGGGTAAATAGGCGATCGCCCCCAAATCTAATAAGGCCGATCGCCGCAGTTGCAAATCTTTTCCCTGCAAGGCTTGGATTAAGCGTTCTGCATACCGCCCTTCCCCAGTCAGTTGATACATCGCCCGGGCGGCAGAATATTGCACCCGAGGAAACGAATGATCGAGAAAGGGTTGAATCAGGGGAATCGCTTCTGTGGCTTGCAGGGTTCCCAAGGCTTCTAAAATCGTATCGTAGGGTTGGGTGAGGTGGGGTTTTCCCGGCACCTGGACCGCTGCGGTGAGGCCCCCGGCGAGTAATTGCATCAGGGCAGGAATGGCGCTGCGATCGCCAAGTCGTTCCAAACTCTCTGCTGCCGCTTCCCGGACATAATAATCAGAGCAATCTAAGCAGTCAATTAGGGCAGGAACGGCGCGATCGTCCCCGACTTTTCCCAAGGCGCGGGCAGCATTGCGTCGCAGGGGGAAACCACCCGCCTCGGTTTTATCCCGATCCTCGGATAGCAAATCCAGCAAAGCATCGATCGCCGCTGGTTCGCGCACTCCAAATCGGCCAATCCACCAAGCGGCGTAGTAGCGCAAGCTCAAGTCTTCGTGGCGCAAATTGGCGATCGCCACTTCTACAGTTAAAGTCTCACCGTCCCCTGCTGGAGGGGACGGTGAGCCTGAGTCAAGATTGTCCCACATTAGTTACAAACCGGGTTGGGCTAACAGGTAAGAATTTCTAACCTATTCACCCTCTCCTTCCATGTGAACGTTCAGGGGGTGAATGCTGACAATTTTTCCACCCAGACGGGTAATCCGCTGCATTTCTTCGTTCATGCGGTTGTAGGGAACCGTGATAAATACACTGCCACTCTTGCGGATCGAGTAGTTGCTCTGATCGCTTTCTTCGTTTTGACGCAATCCGGTCACTTCATACCGAAAGAAACGATTGCCTGCGCTGGTATTGGATTGATTGAACCCGGCAACTTGTCCTAACATTTGATTTAACTAGCTCCTTTGGTGTATATTAACTGGGTTAACCCACAGGCGATCGCCTTGAAGCTGATCCAAGATTTAATCTGGAATATTTCACCCGTGCCCTGGGAAATATTTCTCAAGGATTAATCCGGTAGCGCTCATAGCAATTTGTCGCCTGTGGGCTGTCGTCTGAGAGTTTATCCTAAATTAGGCAGTCGTGATGCTGGCGATTTTTCCGCCTTGCTTCACGATTTGCTGAATTTTCGTGGATAAGCTCTCGAAAGGAACGATGTAGGTTTGGCAACTACGACGGACGCCGGTTTGGCGCAGTCCGGTGACTTCGATGCGAAACACTTCGCCATCTTTTCCAAATCCAACAAACGCACCACCGAGGCAGGTTGCGGGAGCGGAATCGAGAGAAGGACGGTAGGACCAGCCATCAGAACTACCCGAGGGAGCAACAATCGTATTGGTTTGATTTTTGCCCAGTTCGCGAATCAACCGAGATTTGCTACCTTCGAGTTGGGCGCGATCGCTGTTGGCGTAACCGCGATAAAGGCGGAACATCCGGTTAAACCCAACGGTTTTTTGACCATTTTGGGTCGCAAATCCCCGATAGTAGGGTACGATATTGTCCCCAAAGTTGGTTTCATATTCCGGAGAATCGATGTAAGAATCGATTTCTGCATCAAACCCTTGGGTTTCATACAGATCCAGGTGATAAATCACCTCAGTTTCATCATAAGGAGCGCGTCCCAACAGATGTTTATAATTGAGTTCGATGACGCGGGTTTGGAAATTGGGGTAAAGAAACTTTTCTTTGTACAGTTCTGATTTAGCAACAGCGCGGACGAAATCCCGCACGGTCATTTTGCCATTTTTCAGCAGCGATTCGGCACTGTTCAGGCGCTGGGATTTCATCACATAATCGTTACCGAGTACCTGGCGGTAAACGCTGCGAATCACTGCTTCGATATCTTCTTCACTGCTATTTTGACGCAGTTCTACCCGGCCTGTATCTTCATAGGGGGTCGTTCCCAAACGGGATGCTGCTGTTGTAATTGCCATCTAAACTATCTCCCAAAAAAAAGTTTTTACTGTTGTGATTTTAGATGTGCTTTATCTTTAGACCATCCAAAATCTTGGTGCTGCGATCGGTAATTAAGGGGTTTTTCCCCTTCAATAAATACAAAGATGCCCGGACAGGTAAACAGAGACTAGCCTGCTGCCAGCACCCGCCTACCTCCCCGGACATCTCACCTTTTACCGTTCTAAGCAATCAGACAGATGCGAGAAAACTGCATCAATTAGCTCAGGGCATTGATTGCGTAGTCGATGTAGGTGTTAGCTTCAACAGCAGCTTGTCCGCTGAGGCCATGATTGCTCTTGATGTACTTGAGGGCTTCAACGTACCAGCTGGGGGACAAATCAAAGGTGCTGTTGATTTCATCCAAACCAGCAATCAGATACTCATCCATCGGGCCGGTGCCACCTGCAACTAAGCAGTAGGTGACCATGCGGAGGTAGTAGCTGATATCACGAGAGCACTTTTGCTTACCAGTTTCGGTGGAAGCATAGTTCGGGCCCTGCATGGTTTGGGTGTAGGGGAACTTGTTGTAGACAGCTTGTGCAGCGCCTTCGGTCAAGCGTTGGGCGTTGCTGGTTAAAGCACGAGCTGCTTCCATGCTGGCTTGAGCGCGTTTGAAGCGACCATCAACAGCTTGCAGTTCGGAGTTGCCCAGGAAACGGCCTTGAGCGTCAGCAGAAGAAATTGCTTCAGTAATTGGGGTTTTCATCGTTGCAGTATCTCCCTAGGGTTGTACTAATTTTTCGTTCTTTGGTTTTTAGGTTTTAAGGACTCGGCGCAATGGCTAGATCCTTAAAAAAATAAAGTAGTTTGGGTTTTTAGTCGGAATATATCAGACTAGGAAACCGCAGAAGCTGCGCGATCGAAGTAGCCAGCGATTTCAGACATCAAAGCGCTGCAATCACCAGGAGTGATACCTGCGGGATCGTTGGCAATGCGGATAGCGGCATCTTTCATTTTTTGAACGCCAGTGGCAACGGAACCACCGGGAACACCCAGGGCTTGGTAAGTTTCACGAAGACCATTCAAGCAGCGATCGTCTAACACGCTGGCATCACCGGCGATGACTGCGTAGGTGACGTAGCGCAGGATGATTTCCATGTCGCGTAAGCAAGCTGCCATACGGCGGTTGGTGTAAGCATTTCCACCGGGTTGGATCAGCTGGGGTTGCTCAGAAAACAGAGAACGAGCGGCTTCAGAAACGATTTGAGAAGCGTTGCTGGTGATCCGGTTAACGGTATCCAAGCGTTTGTTACCTTCTTTGACCATGTTGGTCAGAGCATCTAATTGGGCGGTGCTCAGGAATTCGCCACGTGCGTCTGCTTGCGAAACAACTTTTGCAAATGCGTCTAGCATGTACTCAATCTCCTTTATTTATTGGCTTGCTTTGGGCTTCAATCCAGTTTAGTTGACCCCGTTCAAGCTAAAAAGCTTGTTAGGTTCCGAACTAACCCCAGCTACAACACTACAACAATTTCGTTTGTTTCTGTTAAAGCTGGACTCGAAGTTTGTGGCTGGCCCCTACTGGGGCTTCGTCACCCGCTTTCGAGAAATCTTAGAAAATATTAGCAGAAGTATGAGAAACTTGAAAACCGTCTTTAATCAATATTCAGGTTAACTTTTTTCGTTTCTCAACCCCTTCAGGTTACCTTTATACACTGCCTTTGTCACCAAAATCATTACGAAATGTTAAGTTTTTTTATTTTTGTCCAAATTGAGCAAATATACTCAACGATTTAAGCCGTCTGAGTCTCTCAAATACTTGGAAATTCCGGGGCTATCCGAAGTTAGCATAACTTCTAAAACCTTTGCCAGCAGGGGTTTATGGCATAGGAAGCAGCAATTGCCCCCGGGTGGTAAAAATCACCCCCTTCAGATTCTAAGGAACATCTATACCAATTGATAGATGCGCGGAATGAAACTTTACCAGTGCCAAGGGGGATGGGATATTTGTGCCTTTCTTTAGGTAGAGGAGCGCCCCCAGAGGTAGGGCCTAGGGCGATCGCCTTTCTCAAGCATCGGCACCCTCTTGTGAAACTTGGTCAGGACTTCCGCATTTGGGGACGGAAAACGCTAAATGTAGAGGTGATTAGCTCCTGATGCCTCTACATTTAACGTTCAATCTGACAAATTATGCAAACCATTTTCCTCCCGAGGGTGATTAATGGGGTTGATCCGACGAGGATTAAGGGCCATCAATTAGGGCTCGGGGTCACCATTGATGGGTGTATGGGTTTAGGGTGAACCGAGAACAAATCCCCTTCAAGGGAAGTCATGAATTGAAACCCGATAATCGGTCTTAATCTCGGTTAACAAGGTTTTGAAAGTCACCCGTCACCCGTCTGCGATCGCCGGTTGAAATTCCTTCCCTCTTAGAGAAAGTTTTACGTTGAGTAAAGTAGGCGGGGGTTAAGTTACCTTGAGCATTTTTTCTGGGGGCTACTGTTTTCCAAACAGGGAGGCTTTAATTCAAACCTCAATCCAATATTAATTTTCAAAAGATAAAATTATTTCTAATATAAGCCGGAAAATTTTCCCGATCTGAGAATCTCCTTGGGAATACATACACAAAAGAGTTGTTTATTGACTTGACTCTAAATTATCCCTCTTGTCCACTTGCCAAATTGATTTAGGGTGAATTGTTTCCCTGGGACTATTTAATGATTAATGGACAAGATTGAACCCAGAAAAGAGCTTGACGACTTAATATCAGTTCTAATTCATGAAATTTTTTACAATTAAATTTGAATAAATTTTGATTTTTTCTCAAGTTTTAATTCATTTTTGTTGGAATTACACTAGATAGGCAAAAGCTTTTCAAGGGTTCGGGGATGATGTTAAGATTGGGCAATTGGCACTTTGCGGATTTTAGGTAATTAATTTTAGAGGGCTTTTCCTAGCAACTAACTAAAGGGGGTTTTATAAATTGATAATCATCCACCAAATGGAACTCCAAAATAGCATGAATTGATTTTAACTAAAACTCCAGAAGAAGGTAATCAAATAATGAAGCGAGAAAAAGAGCTGGCAAAATTACGGGAAATTACGGAGAATACGATAGAAGATGTAGTGGGAAAAATGTGGATAGTGGGGAAAAGCTTTCCAGATATTGCCCAGTCTTTAATTCTGAGCGAAGCGGAAGTGAAAGATGCTTTGCTGCGATATCAGCATCGATTTGAACGGGGCGATCGCACTTGAAGACGACTCGACCTAAATCTGAAGAAGTCTTGAGGAAAGATTCAACTGGGAACCGCTAATGGGGACGAGTCTGTGCCAACTGAACATCAGGGCAGAATTTAACTACAATTTATTAGCCTGGAGGGAATGCGATCGCCACGGGGGTTTTATCCTGGGGGAGAACCCAAGGGAATTTGGGGTCAGATCCAGTCAGTCGCCAGCCTCAACGCCAGGAATCGGTTCAAAAGCACAGAGTAACCCGTCCAGGGGAATGTGAACATAGGGGCCAGGAGTCGGCTGAGGAGAAAAAGGAGTCAACCCCTAGGGATAAAGCGGCAGACGGTTCAAAAGAGGGGTGGCACAACCGGCAACCGGCTTAAAAATTGAAACCGAATCATTTTGATACCGGATCATTGCTAATCTTTAATGGAGGTGTAAGAAGTGGCTTCGACGGATGACCTTTCCCACAAGCCAACTGGGTTAACCCATCGGCAAAGAATAGCAAGGCAAAAATCAGGCCACCTCGATGGGTTCCGCTACTACTGCAGCTAGAGGGTCAAGTAACCGAGGAAATTGCCAATAAGTTGGCAAGACCCTACAGTTAGGAATGATAACTGCAAGTTATAGTGTTGTTGAGACCTGCAGTCAGAATATAGGGTAATGTAGCTTCTGTGAGTTATTGCCTGAATCCCAAATGTCCCCATCCTAATGACCCAGCCAATGCGAACCAGGTCAAATGCGTTCACTGTGGCTGCGATATACTCCTGCAAGGACGGTATCGGATCATCAAACCCCTTGGCGGGGGAGGTTTTGGTAAAACTTTTGAAGTGGATGACCAAGGCACCATCAAGGTCCTGAAAGTATTGCTTCAAAACCACGAAAAGGCGGTAGAGCTTTTTCAACAAGAAGCTGATGTACTCAAACGGATCAACCATCCGGGGATTCCTAAAGTAGAGCCCGATGCTTACTTTTTTATCACGCCTCCGGGGGAGGAGGAACCGATCCACTGCTTAATTATGGAAAAAATCAGTGGGTTGAACCTGCGGGATTGGATGAAAAAGCGGGGAAATCGGCCCGTCACCCAAAGCCAAGCCATTGATTGGTTAAAACAAATGGTGGAGATTCTCGATCGCGTCCACCAACAAAACTTTTTCCATCGAGATATCAAGCCCCTCAACATCATGATTCGCTTGAATGGACAAGTGGTGTTGATTGACTTTGGGGCCGCCCGGGAAGTCACGAATACCTACTTTGCGAAAGTGGGGCAGGGTCAAAACATTACCGGGATTGTATCTCCGGGCTATACGCCACCGGAACAAGCCAATGGGAAGGCGGTACCGCAATCGGATTTTTATGCTTTAGGGCGGACCCTAGTCTTTTTACTAACCGCGAAACCGCCTACTGCCTTCTCGGAAAATCCTCGGACGGGAAAACTGGTCTGGCGCAATAGTGCACCGCAGATTTCCAAGTCTTTTGGGGATGTGATTGATTACTTAATGGCCCCTTTTCCGGGAAAGCGGCCTCAAAGTGCTCAGGCTATTTTGCAATGTCTGGCAGAGGTGGACTTAACGCCGCCCAACGGTGAAGTTGGGGAGGCCAACACTGCAATTGGAACTTCTAGGACTCGGGGAAATTATAATACAGCTTCCCATTTAAACTCGAAATCAACCTCTACAGAATCGAGAAAGCTGCGATCGCAATATAAACCCGTTTACCCGGCGAAAGATAGCGGTAAAAGCCAATATGTCAAAAAACCGGGCAAAAAACCCTGGATTTCGGCGATCGCCATCTTATTCGTCCTCCTGGCGACCTCTCAAGTCTATGGCTATTGGCGATATGGATTATTTCCCGCCAATCCCGTCGGACTCCTGGTAAATATCCCGAGCAGTCTATTTTTAAGAAGAAGTATCCGGGAAGTGGGTCAAGTTCAGTCCATCGCCATGAGTCAGGTTCCCGGCGCGGCCAGTCAATCCCAAGGGGGAACCCTTGCCAGCGGAAGTTTTGGCACGATCCGCATCTGGAATCTCAACAGTGGCGACTTGCTGCACACCATTGCTGCTCATAAGGACTGGGTCAGGACCCTCGCCGTGAGTCCCAATGGTCAAACCCTCGCCAGTGGTTCCGCTGACAAGACTATTCGATTATGGAACATGAATAATGGGTCCCGAATGCTCACCATTGCTGGACCCGGGGCGCATTGGGGTCCCGTGAATACCCTGGCTTTTACTCCCGATGGTCAGCGGTTAGCCAGTGGATCCGATGATAATACGATTAAGATTTGGGATATCAGAAGCGGAACTCGCCTTCGCACGATTCAGACAGGATCTGCGGTGAATGCGATCGTCTTTACTCCCGATGGCCGCCGAATTATTAGTGCTGCCAATGACAATACGGTAAAAATTTGGGATTTAGCCACCGGCGCGAGATTGTTAACCCTGCGAGGTCATGCTCATCCCGTTCTTTCGCTGGCTATTAGTCCCGATGGTAACACCCTCGTCAGTGGCAGTCGGGACAATACCATTGCAGTTTGGGATCTCAGAACCGGAGAAAGACGTGATCAACTCAGGGGAGATTCCAGTTGGGTGAGATCCGTGGCGATCGGTCCCGATGGCAACCTTTTGGCAAGTAGTGGTGGCTCCATTGAAATTTGGAATTTAGCCACCGGAACCCGGCGACATCAGCTTACGGGTCATTCTAGTTATGTCAGTGGAATTGCGATAACCCCCGATGGTAAAACCCTCTTGAGTGGTTCTCCAGATGAAACGATTAAAATTTGGCGTATGCCATCGGTGAGTCAACCTTAAAAGGCAACTCCTGTCAGGGCATCCCAAACCAGAGTCTTCCTCATTTTTTTGCGATCGCCCAACCCTATGAAACTAGAAAATAAAAAAGGCTTGCATCTGATTTTTCAACTCAAAGGCTCGGTCATTCCCACCATTTTACCTCCGGTTCTATGTAGTGGTTTATTTGGCTTAATTGTCTCTATTTTATATCGCTTGGGTTATCCCGTCTCTTGGCCCGTCTTAGAGGGAGTGGTTCCCACCATTGTCCTTGGTTTATTGTTAGTCTTTAGAACCAATACCGCTTATGATCGCTTTTGGGAAGGCCGAAAAGCCTGGGGAAACCTTGTTAACTCTGTTCGCAACTTTTCTCGGCACATTTTGGTGGAAATTTGCGAAAATCATCCCGCAGATGCCACCGAAAAAGCTAATCATTTGCGGTTGTTAGTTGCCTTTGCGGTTGCTACCAAATTACACTTAAGGAATGAACGCATCAATGACGAATTAAAAGGGTTAGTCTCTCCAGAACAGTATGACAAGCTCACCCGGATGAATCACCCTCCTCTGGAAATTGCCTTTTGGCTTGGAGATTACCTACAAAAACAATATCGTCTTAATAAACTCAATATTTATCAACTCACCACCATGCTAAATCTTTTAGATACAATGGTGGATACCTTGGGTTCAACGGAACGGATTTTAAAAACCCCGATGCCTGTAGCTTATGCTATCCATTTGAAACAGCTTCTACTCATCTATTGTCTGGCGCTGCCCTTTCAAATTGTCAGTCACTTAGATTTATGGACCGGACCCTTTGCTGCTTTAATTAGTTTTACTTTATTAGGCATAGAAAAAATCGGCATTGAAATCGAAAATCCCTTTGGATATGATTCTAATGATTTGCCCCTCGATACCATTTGCGCCACCATGCGGGTCAATATAGAAGATTTAATCTCTTTATCTGTAACCCCTCAAAATTCGGAAAATTTGCCCCTATTCCCCGACCGTTATCAAGTCAAAGAAGACTATTAAGCTTTTATTAAAAAAATGGTTTTCTTTTTTTCCTAAGATATCAGTTATTTCTTAAGTTATTTCTTGTTCAATTGATTTTAGAAAAGACAGACATAATCTCCTCACCTTTGCACGATTAAGCCTTCACCCCATCGGTCGGGGCAATTCACGATTACCCCGACCGATGGGGTGAAGGCTTAATGATGGGAGATTATATTGCCCTCAAATGCCCACTAAACAAGCCGGAAAATGAAGGGATAGCGGTAAATCAAAGTTGGGTCTGAGAGAACCTTCACGATCGCCACAATCGGCAGAATAAAACTGGCTGCTAATAAAATAAACAGGAGGGGAAACCCAATCAGCACAAAACTCAAGAGGCCAAAGATGAGGCTATAGAGATAAATATTCAGATGAAAATTGATAGATTCTCGGGCATTGCCTTTAACCACCGGATCCTCAGACAGAAACAAAATGGCGATCGGCAATCCGACGGAAAGAAGTGTAGCACTCAAAAAAATGGCACCATGAGACAAAACCGATAATAACTTCCGTTTATCTGAATCGTACATAAAAATTCCTCCACTGTTGCCGATCGCCTGCTTCTCAAGTTATAACACGCGGAAAATAAAAGGATACTGGAAGGGTCGGTCTGGATTTCCGAACACCTTCAACAACGCAACCCCCGTCAATCCCCAATGGAGAATAAACCCGGCTGGAGCCAGAATAAATCCCAACAAGCCAAAGGTCAGAAAACTTAGGGCCAAAATCACCGAACCCCAAGCCCAGACATTCAGATGAAAATTGATAGATTCTTTGGCATTATCTTTCACCACCGGGTCATCGGATACAAATAAAATCGCCAGAGGGATACCAATAGACACCAAGGTTGTGCTCAAAAAAATTGCCCCATGAGACAGCAGGGATAAAAGCTTCCGTTTGTCTGCATCGTACATGACTTCAACTCCTTATTATGATTAAACTTCTGTGAAAAATCCCTAGGGATAATATGCGATCGCCACCTATCCCGGATGAGTTTGCTTCTTAATCTATCTTAATTTTGCAACAGCCCCATTGATCCGAGGGGGGGAATCTTCCCCCTATTCTATTGATGATGTCCACACCCCTCAAGACAGTTGACAAACCGAGCAAGGTATCGCATCTGACTGAGATCGACCTCGGGAAAACTCCCGGGTGCCAAAAACTCTCGGACCCTGGGACCCTAGGCTATCCCCCACAGATCCGGGGTGCGAATGATTTAGACTGGCTATAGAGCATTTAAGAATCGAGACTGAACAATCCCCCACCTTCTCGATTCTGACTGTCTAGTTCTCGTTGAACCTCTGGGTTCATCTACCAATTGCGAATCGATGGCTATGGAACACTCGGATCTCCAAACAGGGTTGGCAGCACTCAAAAAAAAGAACTATAAAATGGCGATCGCCATTTTAGAACGGGTGTGCGCGCAAGAACTCCATCAACCCACCGTTGAGCGGGCTACGATGGGGTTGGTAATGGCCTACAAAGGGAACCGCACTCACTCTAAAGCCGTTGCCTTATGTCAAACCTTGACCGCATCAGACAGTCCCAAGGTCAAAGACTGGGCAGTGCGGACCCTGGCTCAGTTGAATCAATCTTCGCCCTCCTCACCCGGGTCCCAACCCCAAACCCCGAAAACGGTCAATCGCCCCGGCAGTCCACCCGCCCCCCTCGGAGGAGATCCCACCGGATTTGTGCCCTTAGAGCCATCATCTTCAGAACCGGCTCAATCCGCTCCCCTCACTCGTCCAAACTCCCCAGAGATCATTTCCCCCCTGTCCCCAGGAAATTCCACGGGATTTGTCCCCCTAGAACCGTCCCAAACTAAACCTGCGCCCCGGTCCCTGGGCAATCCACCACCCCTGCCGCCACCGATGCCACCCAGACCCCCGAGCGGGGCCACCCCTCGGACAGGAGTCAGTCCCTTAACTCCAGCCTCATCGCCACCGGCACCACCGATGCCCCCCAGACCCCCGCTTCCCCGGGGGGATTCTCCAGAAGTCCTCCCCTTAGAAGCCGATAGCGATGGGATAGATTATTTAACTCCATCCACAAACAAGGCTGATTCCCCTTCGGCAAAGGCATTGCAGGAGGGACAACCCTCCCCGACTCCACAACCTCGGCAATGGCGTCAGGCGGGACGGGCGCAAAACTGGAGAAAACTTAAACCCGTCAAACCGACCTATCTATGGTTTGCCCAACTTGGCAGTGCGATCGCCCTGTTTTGGGTGCTGTGGATTGTCATGAATTGGGGAATGGCAGCCACGAATGACCTCTTCCATCGACTCCCCCTGTTGTGGCCGATCCAAAGTTTTTATCGGGACCAAACTTGGACCTTGGTAGGCATCCTCGTCCTGTTGCTCGTTGCCTCGCCCTGGTTGCTGGATTTACTGCTGCGCTTCGCTTATGGCATGGAAAAACTCCCGCCGCCGAAACTGGGTAACTACAGTCCAGAGGCCCGTAAATTGCTATCCCGGTTTAGTTTGGAGCGCAAGCAACCACCCCTCTCCCTGGGGGTCATTCCCACCCCTGCACCGATCGCCATGACCTATGGTTTTGCTCCTCGGTTTGCCAGAATTGTGGTCAGTCAAGGGTTGTTAGAGCAATTAGAGGATGATGAAATTGCCGCAATTTATGCCGGTGAGTTAGGACATTTAGAAAATTGGGATTTTCCCCTGATGTCGTTGACGGTGTTACTCTGTCAACTTCCTTATGTGGTCTATTGGCAGGTGTCCCGGGATGGGGATAAGTGGTTGGACTCTCAGGAGTGGTTTGGCAAGGTAATGTTAGGGACCGCAGGGGTAATTTCCGCGATCGCCTATGGGTTTTACTGGGTGCTGCGTTGGCCGGTTTTATGGCTGTCGCGCTTGCGGTTTTATTACAGCGATCGCGCCTCTGCCTCTTTAACGGGTAATCCCAATGGTCTAACTCGCGCTTTACTAAAAATGGCAATTGGGATTGCCCAGGATGTGGAGAAACAGGGTCACACCAGTTTTGTCCTGGAAGGATTCGATTTACTCTCGCCAGTCGGCTATGTGCAAGGGATGACTTTGGGAAGTTGTTCTGCATATCATTCTTGGGAAAATCTCCTACAGTGGGACCGCCACAATGCCTACAAAAAATGGTTGACGGTTCCCCAATCTCATCCGCCTTTAGGCGATCGCCTCACCCTGTTGGATTTATATGCGCGGTTTTGGAAGCTGGATGCGGAGTTGGATTTTGCCAGGGATGGCGCAGTGGCCCCGGCAAAACCTCCCCGTTTGATGCTCAAACGCCTGTTATTACAAGGTGCACCCTATTTTGGTCTTCCCCTAGGGTTACTCGCCGGGTTGATGCTGTGGGCATTTGGCGCAGTGGCGGTGAACTTGGGTTTTGTGGCCTTGGATTGGGTTTGGGGCGATCGCTCGATTCTCCAGGGTTCTTTATTAATAGGAGTAAGTCTGGGTATTGTTCTGCGGATCAATGCCTTTTTCCCAGACATTACCTCTAAAAATATCCGCACGAATCCCACATTGCCCGATCTCCTCACGGATCCCGATGCCATTCCTGTGGATAGTTTACCCATTGGTTTGGAGGGACAACTCCTCGGACGGCGTGGAATTAGCAATTGGCTAGCGCAGGATTTAATTTTGCACTCCCCCACTGGATTGGTGAAGCTGCACTGCGCCTCGACTCTAGGGGTTTTTGGGTATCTCTGGCTATTAATAAAGCGTCCTAGCGATTTCGTGGGACAGGCAATTTCGGCAGTCGGCTGGTTCCGTCGGGGTGCGACTCCCTGGATTGATCTGGACCGATTTACCACCGCAAACGGCAAAACTCACGCCAGTGCTCATCCAATCTGGTCTACGATTTTGGCCGGAGTGGCCTTACTTTTAGGCGTTTACTGGATGTCTCAGGGGGGGAGCTAGGACCAAGTTAAAGCCCGGTCTCAGAATCGGTCCGGAATTTGTTACAATTCTTAATGAAACCCGTCCATCCTGGCACTCATCTGGAAAAAATACTCGTTTCACCGTGGATCAAGGCTCTGGTGCAGGTCAGGGTTGACGCCTTCCCATCCCGGGAAACAGGACCCGGTCCAACAGAAGGGCGGGTTTTCCCTGGGGATTGAGAAAAAGTTAAAACAGGCAATAAAATGGGCGGTTCATGGGGAAAATATTTGACAGTGATCCGCTAATGGTAAAATTTATAGTCGGGAAATCAAAAAAATTTGAGCCAACTACTAGCTCACCTGCATAAGCTGTGATATTTTTAAGATTGGCTCGATTAAGGCCAAAAAAAAGTAATGGGATGGGAGATAATCACCCATTTCTGTTAGAGTGAGTAAGAGAGCGCCCATATTGAGAAACGCATCAACTTTACACTTGAGCCGTTTGAAGTTTACATAGGTGGTATTAAGGAGAACGGTAGTATGCTCATCGGTGGTTTGGAAGCCCCGGATAGAGGATATGTTTCCTAAAGCAGATTTTTATCAAAAGCAGAAGAAAGGAATCCTGAAAGATCCAATGCCCTCCCTAAAATTTCACCAAATTGTTACAAGCGTTCGAGGCAATGTATTGGCGCGTATTTTTTTCGATAGGGTATGCCTGGGGTTGGGTGAGCAACAGTGAACCAATTGATAAAAGCCAAGCCGTTACTTTTACCCTTGTGCGATCAAAGGGTAATGAGAGGACAGGAAAGCTCTCGCTTTAAGTGGTTAACGACGAAGCCCCCAACAAACGGAGCGAGTCAAAAAAGAAGGTTTTGTATTTAATTGATTTTCCAAAAGATAGGAGGTATCTCAAATGTCGATTCGTCTTTATATAGGTAATCTGCCAAAAGAAGTCGATCGCAAAGAACTGCAAGACGTCTTTGCTGAAGCCGGTGATTCTGTGACCACTAAAGTCATTACCGATCGCAAGACGGGCAAGTGTCGGGGGTTCGGATTCGTCACAGTAAAGAATGACGAGCAAGCCGACGAATTTATCGAAAAATTCAACGGTTATATGTTCCAAGATACCCCTTTGAAGATTGAAAAGGCATTGCCTCGCAAGAAAGGGAAAGGTGACGAGGAACAAGAAGGCGCACCCACTTCGGAAACTGGGGAGGCAACTGCAACCCCCACTCCAACTCCCACACCCGTCGCAGCTAAGGTGGCTAAACCCACCACCGGAGGCGGTGGAGGCGGTGCTCGCGGTAACAAGTCGAAACGCTCAACGGGCAGCAGCAGCAGCAGCAGCAGCAGTGGCAGCCAAGATTCGGATTCGGTACAACCGGATCCCCGTTGGGCTGGGGAATTAGAAAAGCTCAAACAAATGTTGGCGGCTCAAGCCAGCAACTCCTAACTCAATGGAATTTCCCACTAAATCGGCATTCCGGTGACGGGTTAGAGGGGGAAAAAATCCAATGGATTGTTTTTCTTCAAATATTTCCGCGATCGCAGAAGAGGCGATCGCGGTTCTTTTTTCAATTTGTAGAAGTCATGCCCGGGAATTCTCTCAATCCAATTACCCTAGGAAATTTTGTCACAACAACAGCAAACGGGTTTTTATCCTGTATAATCCGGGTCATCCATAAAAAAAGAAGCGATCGCTGCTTCCCTAAGAGGCTTTAGACATCATTAAATCCCATCGCGCAAAGGGCTGTTGCTGGAGGTGCGCCTCCGGACGAGCTAAACCAAATCCTTGGCCAAAATCTACCCCCAACTCCTGGCAAAATTGGATATCCTGAAGAGTTTCTAAGCCTTCTGCTAAAACCAGAATTCCCTCGGAATGAGCCGAAGAAAGCAAACTCTTGATTAAAGTCTGTTTGAGGGTAAACTGGCTACAGCCTTGGACCAAACGGCGGTCTAATTTAACAATATCGGGTTTGAGTTCCATTGCATAGTGATCCACAGAGACACAACCACACAGATCATCCACAGCAATTCCAAATCCCCAGGCGCGCATCCGTTCAATTAGCTGGGGGAGTTTTTCAGTTTGTGCCAAAACTTCTACTTCGGTTAACTCAAAAATGATTTGTTCCGGACGTAATCCTAAGTCGATAATTTGTTGTAAATTCTGGGATAGGGATTCCGGATTTTGAATAATGGCATTGGGTAACAGGTTCACAAAAAACTGGCGATCGCTCTTAACCTCGGCAATGGATTCGATGCAAGTTGTCCGCGCCAGTTCATCAAATTCTTTCGATAAATCCGTGGCGATCGCCGCTTCAATTAACATTCCCCCACTGTAGCACTGTCCAGAATCCCCCAGGGCGCGAGCCAGACATTCATAAGCGGTAATCTGACCCGATTTCAGACAAAAAATGGGTTGATATTTAAAAAATAGCCCTTGTTGGAGCAGCAGTCTCAAAAACCACGCATATTTGATGGAACTGGTCACTGAAATCAACGGCTGTGCTTTCAGAAATTCCAAAAGGAGATGGGTTGAGTCTAAGGATATTTGGGTGACACAGAACCGAGAGGCGCTTTGAGCCATCTCTGCAAGCTGGTTGCTCAATTGCCAGAATATTTCCTTCAGTTGGCTCTTGGTGACGGTGCGATAAAGCAGCAGAGGGACTGCCGGAACCGGCTGAAATCCAAGGTTAGTTAGACAGGTTCGAGTGTCCGGGTCATTGGGCTGAATCAGCAGTTTGGGCCTTTCGCTTAAGAGAGTCATAGAGCACATAGTTTTTTAAATCTTTAATATTTGTTAAGAAATTTATATTTCTTGGAATCTATGATAATGCCTATCCGCTGGAAAATCTCGTAACCTGACTTTAGGGTTCCGTTTAGGCTAATCCTTAAACAGGGGTTCAGGCGAGGGAAATCAATCGGTTCGCGCTGAACGAAGGATCAAGAATTGAGTGGAGATCGGATAAAAAGATGTTCAGTCCCTATTCTCTTGATATCAACCGATTTTCCGGCTTTTGTCATCTCCCTCCAGAGGTAAATGAAGGAAACCGGGCTATGCCTCGATTGTGGGAACGAATGAGGCTGATCCGAAAGGATAGTCAAATGTTCTTTCCAAAATGTCGCCACAAAAAATGGAAGTTTGCCGACTGAGGCGAAACTTCCATTTTTGCGGTCAATTGATGGCGGGGTTGCGATCGCTTCGGAATGCGATCGCCGAAAATCTCTATCTAAACCAGGTTTCCTTACAGAACTTGCGCCCTCAGCCATGCTAAAGGCAAAGAGATCATCTTGCGATAACGGGGGACGACCGCCCGCTGACGAAATACATCGTATTCGTTGCGCTCGATCGCATCGAGAATTTGACTGTAAAGCATCGTCGCGGACCAGACGGGCCAACGAGCATCGGGATTCAGGGCGAGAATGCCCTTTTCTGCCTTGACATAGAACTTGCGGGCGCGTTGAATTTGAAAGCGCATCAGTTGCTGCCATCGCTCATCGACGACCCCGTTCAAGAGGTCCTCTTCAGTGTAGTCAAACAAAGCCAGTTCATCCAGAGGCAGATAAATCCGACCTCGACGCGCATCTTCCCCCACATCCCGCAGGATATTGGTCAGTTGATTGGCAATGCCGAGGGCGACTGCCTCCTCTGATGGATCCGAAGGTTCCTCAGTCTCCCAAGGAGAGGACCGGACCACGGGCGCAATTCCCATCACCGGCAAGGACATTAAGCCCACGGTCCCGGCTACGCGGTAGCAGTACAGTTCAAGGTCCTCAAAGGTTTGATAGCGACTGCGGTACAGATCCATGCGCTGGCCGGAAATCATATCCCGAAAGGGCTGAATATCCAGGGAAAAGCGTTCCACGGTATCGACCATCGCCACATCAGTATCTTCGATCGCCTCTCCAGCAAAGATCGATTCGAGGTAACCCTCCCACAGATCTAAGGTTTCTGGGGTGGTAAACCTTGCCCCAGGTCCATCCACCAATTCATCTGTGCGACGGCACCAAGCGTAGATCGCCCAAATAGCCCGCCGTTTCGCTTCTGGCATCAACAGCGTACCCAGATAAAAGGTGCGGGCATATTTCGCTGTAATTTGGCGACAGAGCTCATAAGCGTCGTCTAAGGAAGCCAGCGTTTTCATGCGTGGTTGTTCGGACAGTTGCAGCATTGGTTGCAAGCGGGGAGCGTCTTTAGATGCCAGAATTCTGGGTTGGGAATTCAGGGATTTTGAGTTGTAGGCCACTACTAATATCTAAATTCTAAAATTATTAATTCTGGGACTGACGGCTCGCAATGGCCTGCGCTGTCAGCTTACCAGAAAGTACGGCTCCTTCCATACTGGCAAGATAACGTTGCATGGTGTAATCGCCCGTCAGATAGAAATTGGGAATCGGTGTGATTTGGGAGGGACGGTAATTTTGGCGTCCGGGAGTTGCTTTGTACACCGATCGCGGCGTCTTGACGACGTGATATTTTAATAATTTAGCCGGTTTGTTACCACAAAAGCGCTCGGGAAATAGATTTTCCAGTTCTTTCAGGGTAGCGGTGACAATTTCTTCATCGGTTTTGGAAATCCAGTCCTTCGCCGGGGCCAGGACTAATTCCAACATGGAGCGATCGGGATTGGCATATTCCCGGCAGGTGTTGCTCATGTCCGCATAGACGCTCAGTAAGGGCGATCGCGAAAACAGCAAGTGATCGATATCCGTAAGTTTACAGTCAAACCACAGATGCACGTTAATCACCGGCACCCCTTCTAACTCCTTGAGTTGCTGGAAATATTCCATTTCCCACCAGGATGGCGGTAACATCACTTTTAGAGGGTCCACGGGCATCGCCGAGACGTAAATATCTGCGGTCAAGACTTCATCCGGTTTTCCCTCCAAACCTCGGACCTCAAATCCCCGGACTGCACCTTGTTCGTCGAGCAAAAACTCTTTAATGGGCGCGTTTAACCGGACCTCACCCCCGCGATCGGTAATGTGGTCCACGATGGGTTGACAGAGCCGTTCTGTCGGGGATCCATCTAAAAACGCCATTTTTGAGCCGTTTTTCTCTTGCAAAAACCGATTCAGTGCTGTCAGCAGGATTGTTGCAGAAATTTCATCGGGGTTGATGAAGTTGAGCGCCTTAGACATGGCGATGAAGACTTCTTTTTCGACCCGAGGTGGGATATTTTTTCGCTTCAGCCATTCGGAGAAGGAATATTTATCCATCTCTTCGACATATTTCTGCCCCTGCACCATTGCTGGGATCAGGCCGATGCCAAACTGAATTTTCTCCGGCCAGGTTAGCATATCGTTATTCCGCAAGATTGCCATCACCCCATTGAGAGGGGCGGGCAGATCCGGGAAGTCAAACCGGGAGTAGGTTCCTGGGGCCTCCGGCTGGTTGAAGATCATGGTATGTTCTTTCCATTGCAGCCGGTCTTCGATGCCTAATTCTCCAAAGAGTTGCAACATATTGGGATAGGCACCAAAAAAAATGTGCAGTCCGGTTTCGTACCAGTCCCCGTCTGCATCTTTCCATGCTGCTACTTTCCCCCCAAGGACGTCCCGGCGTTCCAGGACTATGGGGGTATGACCCATGTCGCTCAGATATTTCGCGCAGGAAAGTCCTGCTAAACCCGCTCCTGCGATCGCCACGCGCATTTGTTAATAATCCCCTCGTTGAGATTCTTTAAGATAGTGTTAAGTTTTTTGAGTTGCCTCTCATTATACCTTTGCAAACTGTTACATTTTCTTTTTTTACCCTCGTTTCTGGAAAATAAAATTCCACCCGACCCTGGGCGATCGCCGATCGCACCCTCTAATCCCCTCGGGCAAAGGAGATAACTTCTTGTTAATTGAGGATCAACACTCTTTTCCCCAAGAACACCACCCTGGGTTATATCGGATCAAATCACAGATTGACAATTCTATCTTGTTTAAATGTTATTGAAAAGGGCCAACCCATCTCCCGAGATCACAGTCAGAAGATCAGAGTCAGAGCTGCACATATCAGGCCCAGTCTAGATCTCGCCCAGACTCCCAACATTTGCAGAATTCCTGGCTTAAGAACGGCTTAAATTCCGATCGCCCGGTGGTTGATGGCCCTAAAATCAATGATATAATCGGCGATTGATTCTGTTTACGGATGTCATGAGCCGGAAATCTGACCCAATCAAGGGGAATAGGTCCAGACAACTCGGGTTTAAGCAGTCGAGGCATTTTTCACGCCCGATTCTATGAACCCCTCAGAAGAGTAGTCTTGACTCTGTATTCAACAGAATTTGGCGATCGCACTGAGCTTGGCCCGTGCGATGATAGAGATCCTTATAGGTGTTGACGAACCATAATGTAGGGAAGCGATCGCAAATAGGCAGAGGGTTGCTCATGCCAGTTCTAGCCTTGGCGATTCCCACCCCAACGGTCTAGTCACCCTCTAGCCCAGTTGTCACAAGCAATCCAGTCAGAACTGAGGCTGATCCAGTACCAGCACTCTCTCCGGTAGGGATGCCCTCCCCAGGGCAAATTCCCTGTCCGATCAACCGTTCACGAAGTGGTGCATCCTCTCAATCGACCCGTCAGGTTTGGATAGATCAGAGCAATATCAAGGAGTAGCGATCAGGACAATCTCATGAGATGACCATTTATGACCCTAGAGAATAACCATTATTATCAACTTGTTAAGTTTTATGGGTTTACTTTTAATAATTCAGTCACCTTGCCAACAACATTTTGGCATTAAAAGAACGATGAATTATACGCCAAACCTTTAAAACCAAAAATTACGGAGGGAGCGATGAGTATAATTCTAATTGTGGATGATAGCGGTACAGTCCGCGAAATGGTATCAGAGTTTCTGAAAAAAAGCGGATTGGAAGTGGTTGAAGCATCCGACGGAGTAGAAGCCAAAGAACAAATTCAGGCCAAGCCTCCCGATTTAGTAGTCACGGATATTGTCATGCCCAGAATGAACGGTTATGAACTTTGTCGATGGTTAAAAAACGATCCAAAAGCCCAGAATATTCCCGTGATCATGTGTACGAGCAAAAGTCAAGAGTTTGATCGGTATTGGGGGATGAAACAAGGGGCGGATGCCTACATCACGAAACCTTTTCGTCCAGCAGAACTGATTCAAACGATTAAACAACTCTTGCGTTGAGACTACCCTGGGGTCGCGGGGGTGGAGTCGTCATCAGCAAACCACTGCCCTCGAACAATCGAGGGCAGGACCCTATTTTTTTGTCCCGTGACCCACCCGTAGGGTCCCTTCCGGGAACGGTTCTCTCCCGGGCGGGAAGAGAGGGGCCTTAAATCCGGTGACGGAGCCCGAGTCTCCCGAGGAGGGCGGGTGATATATATCAACTCTCAAAAGAGCGATCGCACTTTTTGACACAACTCCCGCGATCGTCTTTTCCGTTCATCCTAAAAATATCAGGAAGATTGTACTCTTTATACTCCATACGGTACTGATAAGTCTATAAAAACCAGCGGCGTCAATCTGTATTTGTAGGGGCTTCGATGTGCAGGCCCCACGGGGCCTGCACATCGAAGCCCCTACTATAAGTTGTTATAGACCTTTAAATACCGAATTCCGTATTATATATAAATATCATATACTAATAGCCACAAAAATAGGGGTGCAGTAAATGCACCCCTAAGAAAAGATTACAAACAATCAGGATTTAGACATCCTTTACACCTGAATTAAATCCCTTGAGTACCAAAGGTGCCGGTGTTGTTATAGTAATCGAGAGCCGCGTTAATTTCATTGCCATTGCGTACTCCCGCAATATCGCCAGACCAGGCGTCAGATTTGGCATGGATAGCTCCACCGTTAAATACGTTTCCGTCTCCCTTGAGATCGCCACTTTCATCGGCAGTGTAAGATTGCATCCACTTAATGGCATCGTTCATATCGCCGATCGGAGCGGGGTTAACTGCCAAGAAGTTCAGCCAAGAGGCAACCATCGAGCGACCGAGGATAAAGCGAACGTCCTGATCATCTTTTTTGCTGGCATCGACCAGTTTATGAGCTTCTTCTAAGGAGTAGAAGAGGGTGTTTTCACCGTTATCGGTTTTGCCATTGCGGTTATAGTCGCCGATGAGAAGACCGGTGGTTGTTTGTCCAGTGACGGGATCGGTAGTAGCTTTTGTATAAGGAGCGAGCAACACATCACCCCCGGCAAAGTTTTCTCGGCCTACGAAAGTATGATCGTTGCTGGCATTGCCGTCCCACGCTTGCTTCCAATTTTTCCAGAAGCCCGGGGTCCGTGCTCCGGCAATGGGGACACCATGATAGGAACTCCCATCAAGGTCAGTTTCGATCGCAGTCGTGCCTAAGTCATCAGTGAAGGAACCTGTGACTGTACCGATGTTTTCGTAAGCACCCTTGATCGCAGTTCCGCTGGCCTTGTAGACCCAGGTTTCGCCAATATCCAGAATACTATCACCGTTGAGATCGCCATCAATGACACCATTTTTGTCTTGATCTACAGCGATCGGAGTCACTCCCGGGCTGAAGGGGTGACAAGAAGGCCAAAAGGCTTACCCCTTGTCGGTTTGGGCCATTTGTAGTATAAGAAAAAGAGGTCA